>NZ_OZ245882.1:1917465-2237043 GCF_965229465.1 Cellulomonas sp.
GTCGGGCGGGCTGTACTCACTTCCTCTCGTGGGGAGCGCAGCTGCAGGGGTCCGCCAGTTCTACGACGAGGTGGCCCCGATGGGCTCCGACTCCACGACGGTTCGGGCAGCCAAGGAGGTCTTCCGCTGGTCGTCGGCGATTGCCGGCGCGGCCGCTGTTGCGATGGTCGTCCTGTGACCCGGCTCGACCGGCACAGACGGCCGACAACCTCCCGATGCGTGCGCACCGGGAAGTCTCGGTTCCCGGACGGTATGAGCGCGACGCGAGCCCTCCACCTGGCTGCAACTACTCGGGCGTTCGCGGAGGCTGCCGGGACCTCAACCCGTCGAGCAGAGCGTCGCAAGTACCGCTGTCGATTCTGCAACGGTTGGCACGTGACGAGTCAGCCGAGGGCCGCCCGGGACACCGGGCAGCCGTAGGCACTCCCCGAGGGTGAACTAGACCTGAGACCGGTCGTCCGGGTGTTCAAAGTGCCGAACGAGGACGGTGTCGGCCGAGTGAATGCCGGTGAGATGAACCGACCCGCGCGGCTCGGGGGTCAGGTGATGCAGCGGATCGTGGATGATCCGCACCTCCGGCGCACCCTGCCCGATTTCGACGTTTCCAACCAGGACGAGGTAGAACTCGGTGTTGGTGAGGGCGCGCTGAACCTGACTGTCCTCGAGTCTCACACTGTCAGGGATTGCTCCTGCGTGAACCTTGAGCTCGAAGAAGCGGCCGTGGTCGTCGACGGCGTCAGCCCCGACGTTCGGTTGGTGCCGAACGTCGGTGAGTGTTGCGTCGTCGGCCGCCAGGAGCAGGCGAAGTAGCTCTAGTCCGAGCGATTCACGCTCTTCTGCGGTGTAGTTGAGTGGTCCACGACCCGGCGCGGGAGGTTTGCTGGGGTTGGAGCGGACGGGGTCCCGTAGTCCAGGCTCGCCCCTGGCGGCAACGGTGCTGCAAGCAGTGGGCGCCGGGACGCCTTCATCGTCATGCGGTCTACCGGGGGATCCTGAAGGGATTGAGGCATCGTCAGGCACCCGGACCACAAGCCCATCGAGATCGATGAGCCGTCGCGCTGGCTGAGGCAGGGCGAGCGGCACGGACACACCCGATTCGCTCCTCGGTTCGGCGGATTTCGGTCCGCGTCGGTTCGTCGCCTGTGCCGCATTCCTTCGTTGGTCCGCGGCGTTGCCAATATGGAGGAGGGCCGAGGCACTCGCTTCACGCCTCAACTTGTCTTCTGCGGCCCGTTCTGCGGCGGTTACGACGACTTCCGCTTGCTTGCCTGCTGCGGCGTCTGACCATGCGACAACCCATGCGTAGGCAATGTCTCGGGCGGGAGCCGTAAACAGTGAGGCGACCGCGTAGCCGCCGCTCCGTGCATGGGTCAAGTCTTCGGGCGTCGTTACGAGCAGCGCCCGATGCTGGGCGTCGAGCCACGCCGGTGCGTGAATCTGGTGGCCGTCTCCAGTTTCAGGCGCGCTGACGCGGATCCGAAGGTCGGGAACGATCGCAACTTGAAACTCTGCCAGCTCCTCCCATGTGGTTGTCAAAGCCTGGGAGGTCCGGGGACTGCTACGGGCGAGGTCCGTCTGCAGGTTCCGCACGGCGACCTTGAACAGCGCTGTCAGGTCGGCGTCGTACTCGATTGCGGTCGAGCGGACGACGTGGCAGTGCGAGGTGTCGAGGCGCGTAAGCGCCAAGGGTTCGATGAGTGCATCGAGCTGAGCGAGCGGGCCTCCGGGCTGCCAGATAGGCACCCTCTCGGCGAGCGCGTCGGCAAGAATGGGGTTCGCCGCAGTGAAGACGGGCCTCTTGGTTGTCCACTCGCTCCCGACGTAGACCGGGAAGCGTCGTAGTTGGCCGAGCTGGTCGGGGGTGACCTTCGCGAGAAGGCGAAGGGCTTCGAGCATGATCTGGATCTCGTCAGCGCTCAGGGACCGGCGATTCGACAGCGCCCTGAGAACGCCCTTGGCGTCCCCGCCTCGGGGTGGACGGACCCCGAGGAGACTCCAAAGAGCGTCGGTGCCTTCGATCGCCGGAACGAAGGGCGCGAACGTGCCGAAGATCGGCGGTCCGCTGAGGACCGTGGACGTGCGACGCCATCCGACGTCGGTGACGATGAGGCCGTCGCCGCGATCGAAGATCGCACGCGTTGCGGCTGGGGTGAGGTCGCCGACGCGCCGCGCGGCGCCGGAACCCTGAATGGCCGCGGCGAGTGCTTTGTACAGCGGCGCCGCAGCATCGACCGCTTCCCGATTGCTAAGGAGGTGTGAGTCGGAGGCCGCTTGCCCGGGACCGTGCCCCTGTAGTTGCGCGGCGCGGATCTGTCCGAGTCGCTCCATGAGGGCGCTCGCTGTTGGGTTGCCTTCCACCCCCAGGGCCGTCAGCACCTCGCGGCTTCCGGCGACGTCATAGCTGTCTGCGAGGTAGAACGCCGGATTACTGCCGTGCATCGCTTCGTTCGCGCTAGTGCGGAGCCGAAGGTCTGCCGGCGCGGTGAGACGGCCACGCCCATTAGTCAGCCACGAGATGGACGCGGCGCTGCTGACCCACCATGCATCGACGGTTCCCCTCAGGTTCCACTGCCCACCGGTGCTGACGGCCCGGACGCGCGCGTGTGGCTCGAGTCGGTCCCAGTTGCGCGCCAAGCACGCGAGAAGAGCGTTCGCCCGTCGGCGCCGTTCAGCAGCGGTCTTCTCCTTTGCGATGTCGCGGAGCACCGCGTCAAGGTCGGGTGAGTGCCGATCCCCGAGCGTGTACTCGGCGCCTAAAGTCCCCATCTGACTCGCACGTCGCGGCGGCGTGCCCGGATAGAACCGGCGCACACCCGGCTCGTAGTACACGTAGCGCTTCTCGTTGCCGGGGTGCGCCGGCAGGCGAGGGACACTCTCTGCCCCCAACAGTCGAAAGAGCCGCTGCGCCCCAATGCCCGCCCGGCCGGCCTCGGCGCGCAGATCCTGGCTGTAACGACGATGGAGCCAGACGAGACCCGGGGTCCGCTTCGCTGCGACGGACCAGGAGTTCTTCTCACGTTCGATGAAGTACGCATCCGCTGGCCGGGCAAAGGTGTTGGTTCGCGTTCCGTCCGCTGCGTAGACGGTCGCCTCGAATCGGACTGCCCTGCCGATGCCGGCACCGAGTTGACCGCGCAAAGTCTCATCGACTGACTCGAGTGCGGACCTCAGCGCATCCGCCTGGACGTCGGACAGTGGCTCGGGGAGCTCTCGAGACTCCCTTCCGGCGGTAGCCAAGAGAGCCAACGCGTCCCCGTCACTTGCGCTCGACCGCAGCCGCTTGTTCGACCGCAGCCAGTCAGCGACGACGGTGTGCCAGCTTTCCCGTGCTTCATACTCCGGATGGATGCGCCGTCCGATAACCAGCGTCGACCACAGAGGCGAGACGTCCGCCGGGAGCAGGACTCGTAGGCCAGTGAGATCGTCTGGGGCGCACCGAGTGCCGTCTGCGAGAACCAGGCAGCCGGTGGCGGCGAGACGTTCCTCGAGCTCCCAATCTCCGTTGTCCTCGTCTGTCGCCACGGCTATCACGGCGGCCGTGAGATCTGCCAGGAACTGCGTCTCCTTGGCAGGGTTGTCGAGCAGTGCGACCGCAGCGGACGGCGCGACGAGAGTCGGCGTCGGTCCACCGAGCGTCTCGAACTCCGCGAGGACATCCCGCCAGCAATCGTCCGCCGAACGAACCCGTTCAACCACGGTTCCGGGCAAGCCAGAGACTTCACGCAGGTCCTCGTGCGTCAGAATCCCGGTCAGGTCCGGAGTCTCGAATGCAAGCCGATCCAGGCCAAGGAGTTCGCCGTTGCCGCCATCGAGGCGTAGGGACTCGGCGAGTGCGAGCCGTGCACTGATGAGCAGGTCTTCAACCAAGGCATCTCTAACCGGCCCCGCGGTGAGGGCGTCAGCTTCGAGTTGCGATGCAAGCGGGACGGCCGCCCACGCACTTCTCGGGTCGACCGCGAAGCGGTCGAGAGCCGCATCGAGCCAGAGCGCCGCGACCAGCTCAAGAAGGTCCAGGTTCCACTCGCTCGCGGAGATATCGCGGCGATTGGCCAAGGGGTCGAACTGAGCTGAGACACGGAACGGTAGGCCAACTGGCCGAACCGGTAGACCCACATGGAGATGGCCGTGGTCACCGGAGAAGAGGGGGATAGCCAGCGCAATCGGGGTCGAGGCGGTCTGGGCTTTGCCGGCTCGGTGGCTCGCAGGGCTTGGCGGACGTCGGCGGTACAGAAGCCAAGACCGGCCGTCTGGAGCCTCGACAGACGTTCGAGTAGTTCGCGTCGCCGCAGAGTCGACGTCGACGACCACGCCGGGAGTGACTACGAGGCGTGTCGAGGGGGTGGCGGTCTCGTCGACCAGGGTTACGGACCGCAGGTGTCGCAGGAAGATGAGTCCCGCGTCGCCCCACGCCTCCAGCCACTGCGCAACGTCCTGGTGCGTCGCGCTGCCGTGTTGGAACGGGATCACGAACACCGTAGTGGCGTCGGGACACTGTGCCCAGTGTTGATCCGCGCTGGCCGGGTCGAGCGTGCTGCGTCCGAGGTGCAGGTGGAAGTAGCCGTTGTGGACCTCCAGTGTTTGGGACAGCGACTGGAGCGTCTTCAAGCCGATCCCAAAGCGCCCCAGTGCGTCGGACTCGCCGGCCTTATCGCTGAGCCAAGGAATGGTCAGACTCCAGACGTCGGGCAACGTGAAGTCGCCGCCGTTGTGTCCGAACAGGAGCCGATGACCTTCTGTGTCGACCATGAAGTAGGCGTCGGTCGCACCGACGTCGTCAGCGTTCTGCAGGAGCTCCGCGAGGCCCTGGAGCCGATCGTCGGACAGTTGCGCGGCGTTGGTCGTCGCGCGCCTTAGGGCGCCTCGGATACTGACCGGCAGCGCATGGAACTCCGCGTTGAGCGCGGCAAGGCTCGCCAAGGCGGCGTCCGTGCTGGAAGGAACCGGGATCCGACTCCACGCTGTATCAGGATCGTGGTGAACCACCTCGTGGGCAGCCTCGACCGCATCCTCTGCGCCGAACCGCCACTGCTCAACCTCGACCACCCGTGCTCCCACCGTCGGGGCGCCCCATCCGTGATCGCCCGAATCGCAGCACTCGACGCCGACGACACAGTCAGCTCCGATCGGACGGTACCAATCTCGCTGACGCCTCGTGGCTCACCTGATGACGGCGCGACGTTGGGCTGGGTTCGCACGCCGTCGGGTGGAAAGGTGCGATTCCGCAAATGCAGTCACCTGTCCATCAGCACTGAGCTGCTTCCGGTGCCCGAGCCAGCGGACCTCGTCGCCCGCGAGGTGTGCGGCTCATGCGCGGACGAGGCGCGCGGGATAGGACGCACGTACTACGACACGCTTGACGATGCCCTGCAGCAATACCAGGCGCCGATGGACAACCGACCGCGCTGTCGGTGGGTTTGGGCCAGTACGAGTACGACACGATCTGGATCCCACGGTCTCGCTCATACGTCCTCATCGCCAGGGCAACGCGCGCGTCGGCCTACTTCGGCAAGGGCTACGTCTGGACCTGCGAGTCAGGGCTCGAGGAGATGCCGAACTATGCGGGAGCCTCGAGCGGCTTCCGGGTACCCCAACAGCCCGGTCACCGTGACGGTGCCGGGCTGGCTGAGGGTGTTCAGCTCGGCGACGCGCGAGCGTGAGGAAAGTGTCGGGAACTGGGGAAGCTGGATGAGCGCGACGTGTCCGTCGCGGTAGTGATTCGCGGCGCTCCAGGAGTTATCGCGCGTGGGGCCCGTCTGCGATCCCGCCGACGATGTGCGTCCGCTCGTAGCGGGTGGGGGCGAGCCACTGGTCGATGAACGTGCGGTTCACGTACGTCTTGACCACGCGTTCGCCGAGTGGGCGCACTGCGATGTAGGGAATCTTCGCAGGGATCCAGATCTCCGACGGGACGGCGGGCGTGAGCGCGCGTGCGAGCGCTTGGCCCTCGAGTGGGACACCGAGTGCCGCCATGGCGTCGTCGAGCGAGTCGAAGTGCGTGCGGTCCGGCATCCGGTCCTCCGTCGGGTGTGCTTGCGATCAGTGTGGACCAACCCTCCGACAACCCGGGCGCTACTTGCTTAAGTAGCACTCTACTTGTAGAGTAACCGATGTCTTAGTAAAGATACCTGCGCTGCTTGGAGGCAACTGTGATTCTGGTCAACATCAACCGGTCGGGGACGAAGGCCGTCACCGACGCGCAGATCAAGGACGTCGCGCGCGGTGCGTGGGTCGTCGGGCAAGCGTCGCTCGAGCAGTACGCCTCCCCCGGCGACTACCTGCTCGCGGTGCGCAAAAACGCCGTCGTCGGTGCGTGGAAGATCGTCGACAGCTGGCGCGACGACGCCGACGATCGGGTCACGTTCGAGCTGAAGCGGTCTCGCGAGGTCGCGCACCTGGTTGGCCAGGACAGCCCGTACGCGTGGACCCAGGGCGCCGCCAACCCAGTCCGCCTGATCGACGTCTCCGACGTCCTGGGAGCACCCGCCGACGTCGAGACCACCACCACCGGCGCCACGCGCGCCGTTGTCGCGGGGTGGACCCTGACCGTCGCCGAGGCAGGACTGGTCGCTCACATCGGCGCACCGGACGGCACGACGCAGCTATCGCTCGATGCGCTGCAGTCCGCGGGCGCCGCTCCGTCCGCAACGCTGCGTGCCACCGGGTCCGGGGCGTGAGCGTCGCCGACCGAACCGTGCACGCCGAGCTCGACGCTCCCTCTCACTAGCTCCGAGCTCTCGAGAGCCGTCGCTCGCGCGTGAGGCCATAACGGGTGGCCGCGTGACGAGACGCACATCGACGCGCACCCGCCGCACCTGCTGCGGTGTGTCGCCGAAGCGTGCCACGCTGGTCGCCGTGAGCGACCTGACTCTCGACCACGACACGCAGGACACCTACCTCGGCGTCCCGCACGAGTTCGTCCTAGCCGTGGGGCAGGTCGCACTGGCGGGCGCCAGGGTCGAGGACCTCGTCTACCAGGTCGCCGAGAGCGCCTTGGACATCCCCGGAGTGCGGAGCCTGACCGTCTCGAAGGCGGCCGACTCGATCAAAGACGAGATTCGGGCGAATGTACCGCCGTGGGCGCTCATCGACGACGCCATGGTGCGTGAGTGGATCGCCGAGGTGAAGTCGGCACTCGACCGGCGCAACGAGGTCATCCACGCCACGCCTTACAAAAGGAAGGTCAAGGGAACCTGGGTGAGCCTGCTGCAGCCCACGGGCCACAAGACCCGGGAGCGGCCGTTGGACCTCGCCCATGTCGAGCGCGTCGCCGACAGCCTTCACGGCACGTACAACCACGGATTCGGCGTATGGCGGGACCTGTCCCCGCAGATGCGCCCCGGCGTCGGCACCGTTCTGTACGGGCCACTTGCTGGGACGATGATTGGCGCCGACGACGGATCCGACCGTCCGGACGTGGCCGAGCGCGAGGCGTGGCAAGCCCGGTTCAAGGTCGAGTTCGCCGACCACATCAACCGACGCTCCGCACGCGAGAAGCGCGCGAAGGCGGCGACCTGACCGACAAGTCGTCCGAACCCGATCCTGGTACGAGGAGCGCACCACACTTCCGTTCGTGCAGGGTCATGGTCCGCGCCTTGCGTTTTCGGTGCTGGTGGGTGGCCCTCCAGTCGGGGTCTCTGGTGTCGCCAATGGCCGCCAGCCACGGGTCGCGCTGGAGTCGGCGGGCGTTCCAGTCGCGCACTCCTCGGGTATTCGTTCCGATGAGGGTGACGACGGAAGCGTGATTCTTGCCGGCGCCGCGCACGCGCGTGTAGCCGCGGTGCAGGTGGAAACCGTGGTTGGCCTTCGTATCCGAGTTCACGTTCTTCGATGCGCGCTGCCGCCCAGCCCGGCGCTCCGCGGGATCGTCGCCGAGCGGTCACCGCCGTGTTCGAGGCCCGGGTTGATGCCGAGCGAACTCCACGACGTTGCTCGTGCCTCCCTCGGCCTCCGCGTCCAGGACGGCGTCACCGACAACCGACAGCCGGTAGGACCGCAAGAGCTCACCAAGAGCAACGCCGTCGACGTCGGCCGCGAGAACCAGTGCAGACAACAGCTCGCGACGGTTGGTGCGTTCGCCGGCGGATACTGCACGATCCACCAGCGCGTCCAGGCGCTGATCGAGGGCGAGCGGGAACCGGAAGGACACTTGACGGTCCGGGCTGCGGTCGAGCCGCTGGTCGCGGCCAGCTGTGTGTCGATCGGAAGGCATGTCTGTCCCTGCCAGTACGTTAGATATATGTCTATGCGGGGTATTTCAGATCTCATCGTTGCCATCATGGCGGCCGGGGATGTGGATGCGCTAGATGCGCGTCGGCCGCGGCTGGCGCATGAGGCTTTGGTGGCGGTGGCCAACGCTGGGACGCCGGCGGCGTTGGCTGTCCTGCGTCGGTTCGGCGTCGAGGTCACCTGGTCGCCCGACCCGGACGTGGGGCGGCGGGTCGAAGGGCTGACGAGCGCGACGTGGGCCGCGGTCGCGGCCGGACTGCTCGAGCCGCACGAGAACACGCAGGGCGGATGGTTCGTGCTGCCGGACGACGTGCGGCGCGAGGTGCGCCGTCAGCTTGCGCGGCTAGACCCGGGTGAGGTCGCTCTCCTTCACGCGGCGGGTGCCGACTGGGCGACCCGGTCGACCTTCGTGAAGTACGCGGAGACCGCTGACCGATCGTTGGCCAAACGTTCGCTGAGCTTGGCGTAGTTACGCCACTGGGACGTGGTGCGGCGCCATCTGGTCGTTGCGTGAAGCTTTCCGTGGTGCGGGCTCCGGATGATCGGCGCGATCGTGACTTCGGTGATGCGCTGGGCGGTCCGCCGCGCCTGTGGGGGCCAGTACCCGATCCAGGTCCCGGTGAGTGCGTCGCCGGTGGGGTGGTGCCAGTCCACGACGCGCAGCTTCAGTAGCTGGGTGAGCGCGGATGCCGCATCGGCAGGTCGCCGTCGCGGATCCCGGTGGCACAGAGACCTGATGAGGGCGGACAGTGGTCCGGGAATCCACGGGGCCGGCTCGTACCAACGGTCGGCGAGCGCGCGCCGGCCAACTGCAAGACGCCGTACCACGTCGTTGTCGTCGATTGTCTCGTAGGGGAACCGGCCGTTGAGCATCTCGAGCATCACCACTCCGACTGCGAACAGGTCCCCGGCCACGGTCGTCAGTCCACTGGGCCGCGCCTCGGGGGCGCGGTACAGATCCGAACCGACGGAGGTCGCCGAACCACCGGTGGCCGGATCGATGAATGCTGCACCGCCAAGGTCGGCCAGGACCGCGCGGCCGCGGTTGCTCTCCAGGAGGATGTTGGATGGCTTGACGTCTCGGTGGATCAGTCCGTGGGTCACATGCATGACGTGCAGGGCCGCGAGGATGTCACCCGCCACCTGGATCGTGTCGCGGACGCTGAACCGGTGGTCGGTGACGAGCGAGTCGTAGACGCTGCCTTCCGGGTAGTACGGCATGACAAAGGTGATCGCCTTGATCTTGGCGAGGTCGGGGTCCGGGTCCCACTGCGCTTCCTGGACCCTCACGATTCGGTCGTGCTTGATCCTGTGCAGGAGCGCGGGCTCGTTCGCTCGCACGGCGCTCTCGGGTGAGCCGAAGGTGCTGACGGTCTTCTGCACCACATCGACCCCGAGCACGTCCTGGTACGCGCGGCGGCAGATGCTCTGCGAGCCTTCACCAATGGTCTGTAGGAACTTGTACGTCGGGCGGCCCATGTACTCACCGAGCAGCATCGGCGTCCTCCCGCAGGGCCAGGGCGGTCAGCGCAGCCAGATCACGCTCACCCTTCCAGTGTGGCCGCAGTTGGACGCCGGTTGCATTGGTCACGACGTCGGAGAGCCTGCCTCGGGTGCCGAGCTTGAGCACGGAGCGGACTGTCGGCCGGCTGATGTACCGGCACGGCAGCCCGAGCTTCGCAGCCGCGAGGGAGAGCATGACTTCCCCGGTGACGCGTGCGCGCACGCTCCCGAACGATGTGATCCGCGCGGTTGACTCGGGGTTCAGAATCGCCACGGCACCGGGGCTCAACTTCTCCAGGACCCGCGTGCACTCGTCGAGGAGGCCGACGAGCTGCAGGCCTCGTTCCAGTCCCGCCGGAACGTCGAGCTGGTAGGGGGTGGTGTCGACGATGGCTCCGTCGTCGGCGCACGCGAGCCACATAGTGGTTCCGGTGGCGTTGACGCCAAGCGCCCTCATGTCTGAAGAGTAGCGTCCTCGACGATCCTGCACTGGGTGATTTCTTTATAGAATCATGACTGTTCGTAGGGTGGTGAACCAACTCATTGGGACACAATCCGAGGTCGGGTTGGTGTTAGCCGAGCGCGCCGTTAAGACTGGAGTCCACTGACGGGCGCTCTATGAGAGGGATGACATGGCAGATCCAGGCGATTCCCAGCCAGAACCGCTGAGGCGACTCGTCAACTGGGCGGTCGATCATGTCGTGGCCGAGGCAAACTTCGAAGGGGAACACCAACTTATTGTTGGGGACCGCGACGAACTGGCCACCCTGGACATAGACGAAGTGCTTCCGGTTTCTGGGGCGTGGACCTGGCTTCCGCCAAGAGGGGGCCGCGCGTTGGCGATCGTCGGTCCTGGGCCCGAGAGGGACGGGCCCTGGGTGTGGGCACTCGGGTCGGACGATGGTCCGTTGGCGTCCATCGAGATCTCTCCAGACCTTGATCTTGCGGACAGCACTACCGAGCCAGACCTCATCGGCAGGATCACTATCCGGTCAGGGATCCTAGTGATCGGCAACTACAACTCAATCCGCTGGTGGGGTACCCGCGCGGTGCCTTCGACCCCGGATCGAACTGCTGAGTTTCGCTTGGACAACGACGTCCCCGGACCGCTCCGGGACAGCTATTTGTTGGTGGCCGCGGTGCCATCCGGTAGCGTCTGCGAAGTTCTCGGCGCTCGCAGCCGAACCGGCCAGGTTGTCGCATTCTCGATCAGGATGCCGGTCCCGTCATGGCTCCCTGAACCGATGCCACTGCGCGATTACTGACCGAGGAAACCGGCAGCCGTCGCGGGCCACGGACAGGTTTCAAGCCGACGACGACGCATCGCTCGTCGAGACGTCGCTCCTCGGCCTCGCGGACTTGTCGGCCCGGCGCCGGCCCGCCGCAGAATCCTCGGCGACGGCCTCCCGCATACGACGCGGCCAGCGAACGGTTAGCGAACCACGGCCGACCCACGCAATGCCGTCTTTAATCGAATGCGGGTAACTCAGTCCAGTCGAGCACGTCGCCCTGAGACGCTGCGACCGCATCAGCAATGGTCTTGGCGCCCAGGGAATAGATCCGGGCGCACGACACTGCGCCGTGGATCACCAGACTGTGCTTGCCATTGCCCATGTCGCGCAGAACTCTCGACGCGGCAGGCTCGCTGGCGCGCAATGGCCCCGGCCACCACTCGCTTCGCCAACCAGTTGTGAGGCCGTGCGTTAGGCAGTGGCGCACCTGCATCCATGCCGCGGCGTCGACGAGGACCTCGGCCCACGGCCGGCTTTTCCACACCCAGCTACTAACGCCGGCGTATGGGCAGGCGTAGATGGAGATGGGAGCGCCCGCGGTCACGCCCTGTCGTGATTGCGGAAAGTAGTTCGCCATGTGGGTCGAGAACTGCGTGAGGTCCGGGTTGTTCCAGCTGCCGACCTTCTTCGCGATCTCGCCAAAACTCGACCCGGCGCGAGCCATCGCCACGGCGGTGAAGTCTTCCGCGAACCCCTCGAACGCTGCGATCGTTCCGAGAACGATCGCCGGGCTCAGTGCTGCCGCGTTGCCCGGGTTTCCCTGCTTCCGAGGATGTAGGCGGAGCAACTTATGAGATGCCCCGAGCCCTCGAGCGAACCGGTCAACGGTTGACTGCAGCGTTGGTGTCACGGCGGGCATCGGCACACCAGGAGCATCCCAGAAGTTCGGTGGCGGCGACCCTCGGAATCCCTGCGTCCGGGAACTAGTCGCCGACCGCGCGGCAGCGCTCGTGATCGGGTCTCGCCCGTCCCGATGTTGACACGTGCACCGTCTCGGAGTGCTTGTGACTCGACCGCAGCAGGGGCGGCGTGTACCTACCGCCACACCTAGCCTGTACCTGCCCTGACCTGCGGGTTCGCCCTATTGCTGGTGAGAGGGTTGTCCCAAGACCCCACACATCGACAAGGCCTCGAACCCCTAGGGTTCGGGGCCTTGTCGTCTCCGTGCCCACGCTCACCGCGGCTCGGGGATCATGAGGATCGAGCCAGACGGGCACTCCGCGACGCAGATCCCGCAGCCCTTGCAGTAGTCGTAGTCGATCTCGAACCGCATGCCGGGGCCGAGCTTGATCACCGCGTTGTCGGGGCAGACGCCGTAGCAGTTGTCGCACTCGAAGCAGTTGCCGCAGGACATGCAGCGGCGTGCCTCGTAGGCGGCGGTCTCGGCGTCGAGCCCTTGGACGACCTCCTCGAACCCGGAGGTGCGCCGGGCGGCCTCGAGCCGGGGGCGGACCGCGTGCGGGGCGTCGGCGTAGTACCAGGTGTTCAGCGAGGAGTACTCGGCCAGCGGAGCCTCGACCGGCTCCACGACCGGGGACCGGCGCAGCCACGCGTCGATCGCGCGGGCTGCGCGGGCGCCGTGCCCGACACCGACGGTCACGGTGCGCTGGGCGGGCACCACGTCGCCGCCGGCGAAGATCCCGGGGTGGCCGGTCATGAAGGTGGAGTCCACCTGCACCGACCCGTCGGCGAGCGCCAGGTCGGGCACGCCCTCGACCAGCGACAGGTCGCTCTCCTGGCCCAGCGCGAGCACCAGGGAGTCGGCCTCGAGGTCCTCGAACTGGCCGGTCGGCTGCGGGAAGCCGGTCTCGTCGAGCTCCATGCGTTCGACCCGGAGGTGCCCGGCGTCGGCGTGCGCGACCGTGGACAGCCACTTCACGACGACGCCCTCCTCCAGCGCCTCGACCATCTCGGAGTCGTGCGCGGGCATCCGGTCGCGGGTGCGGCGGTAGACGATGACCGCGTCGGTCGCACCGAGGCGCTTCGCGGTCCGTGCCGCGTCGACCGCGGTGTTCCCGCCGCCGTAGACCACCACGCGGCGGCCGAGCAGGGGCGGCTCGCCCTGCGCGACGTCGTGCAGCATCGACACGGCGTCGACGATCCGCGCGGCCTCGCCGGCGGGCACGTACGCGCGCTTGCCCAGCTGCGCGCCGACCGCGAGGAACACGGCGTCGAACCCCTCGGCCATGGCCCCAAGCACGTCGTCCACCCGCCGGCCCAGCTCGAGAGTGATCCCCAGGTCGAGGATCCGGGCGATCTCCGCGTCGAGCACGTCGCGGGGCAGCCGGTACGCGGGGATGCCGTAGCGCATCATCCCGCCGGGCTTCGGCGAGGAGTCGCGGACGGTGACCTCGTGGCCGAGCTTGCGCAGCTGGTACGCGGCCGACAGCCCGGTGGGGCCCGCGCCGACGACGAGCACTCGCCGCCCGGTGGTCACCGTGGGGGCGGCAAACGTCCAGCCCTGCTCGATGGCGTGGTCGCCGAGGAACCGCTCGACGGCGTTGATGCCGACCGCCTCGTCGAGGAAGCTGCGGTTGCAGGCCGTCTCGCACGGGTGGTAGCAGACGCGGCCCATGATCGCGGGGAACGGGTTGGCCTCCACGAGGGTGCGCCAGGCCTGCTCGTACGAGCCGTCCTCGGCGGCGTACAACCACTTCTGCGGGTCCTCCATGGCCGGGCACGCGTGCGCGCACGGCGGCGTGAGGTCGACGTACACCGGCCGCTCCTGGCGCCAGGCACCGGTGTGGTTGGCCAGGCTCGACCCGACGTCGAGCGTGATGGCGAACGGCTTGGTCATGAGTGCACCTCCTCCAGCAGGCCGTACCGGGCGATGTTCCGGTCCGCCATCGCCTGGAGGCGGTCGATCACGTCGTCGCGCCGCACCGGCGAGAACAGGTGCGCGTACCGGTTCTGGAGAACGAGGTACTCCTCGACGGGAACACGGTGCCGGATCGGTCGCACCGACGTGACCTCCCCGCGCTCGGCCTCGAACACGGGGAAGTAGCCGCTCTCCGTGGCCAGCCGCGCGATCCGCACGGTGTCCTTGGCCGCCGAGCCCCAGCCGAGCGGGCACGGGACCAGGACGTGCAGGTAGCGCGCGCCGTGCATCCCCATGGCCTTCTCGACCTTGGCCTCGAGGTCGCGCAGGTCCGCGACGGTGGCCGTCGCGACGTACGGGATCTCGTGGGCCATGGCGATGCGCGGCACGTCCTTGCCCTGGCCGAACGCGTTGCCGGGGTGCTCGCCGACGGCCTGCGTGGTCATGGTGCGGGCGGCGGGAGGCGTCGCGCCCGAACGCTGCACGCCGGTGTTCATGTAGCCGCCGTTGTCGTAGCAGACGGCGAGCACGTCGTCGTTGCGCTCGAACATCCCCGACAGGCACGCGAAGCCGATGTCGACCGTGGCCCCGTCGCCGCCCTGCGCGACGACGCGCACGTCCTGCTTGCCGGTGGCCCGCAGCCCGGCCGCGACGCCGGTGGCGACCGCGGGAGCGTTGCCGAACAGGGAGTGCAGCCACGCCACGCGCCACGACGTCTCCGGGAACGGCGTCGAGAAGACCTCGAGGCAGCCGGTCGCGTTGACGGTGACCATCCGGCCGCCCGATGCGCGCATGGCGGCGTCGAGCACGTACCGGGCGCCGAGCGCCTCGCCGCAGCCCTGGCAGGCGCGGTGACCGGACGTGAGCGAGTTGGCGCGGCCCTGCTCGGACTGCGCGCTGCGCAGCTCGGGGTCGAGCAGCCGGTTCCCGACCGCGAAGCTGCCGACCTGGTAGAACTTCACCGGCGTGGCGCTCATGACGGCACCTTCCTCGGACTCGGGTGGAGCCTCTCCAGCTCGCGGTCGACGACGGCGGTGTCGAGGTCGAGGAACGTGAGCTCCGGGAGCTCGTCGCGGACCGCGCGGCCGAGCAGCTCGCGCAGCGACGTCGTCGTGACGGGCCGCCCGCCGAGCCCCGCGATCACCGTGCGCTGGCCGATCCCGCTTCCGGCCAGCGCGAGCCGGACGTCGCCGGAGACGATCCCGCCCGCTCCGACGGCGAGCGCCCGCTCGATCACGACCACGCGCCGCGCCCCCGCGACGGCCGCTGCCAGCGCCTCGTACGGGAACGGCCGGAACGACGTGACACCGAGCAGCCCGACGCTGACGCCCTCGTCGCGCTCGGCGTCGACCACGTCCTGGAGGGTGCCGAACACCGACCCGAGGGCGACGACGACGGTCTCGGCGCCTTCGGTCCGGTAGGGCCGCAGGAGGCCGCCCGAGTCCCGGCCGAACCGGGCGGCGAACTCCGCGGCCACCCGCGGGATGACCTCGAGGGCCTCGAGCTGGCGCAGGTGGGCGAGGTAGCGCACCTCGGTGAACGCGTCCGGGCCGACCATCGACCCGATCGACACCGGCTCGTCGGGATCGAGGATCTGCCGTGGCTCGAAGGGTGGCAGGAACGCGTCGACGCCGGCGGCGTCGAGCACGTCGATCCCCTCCGTCGCATGGGTCAGGACGAACCCGTCCATGCAGACCATGACCGGCACGGACAGCTCCTCGGCGATCGCGAACGCCTGTGGGTGCAGGTCCGCGGCCTCCTGGTTGCTCGACGCGTACAGCTGGATCCAGCCGGAGTCGCGCTGGGACATCGTGTCGCCGTGGTCGTTCCAGATGTTGATCGGCGCCCCGATGGCCCGGTTGGCCACGGTCATCACGATCGGCATCCCCATGCCGGAGGCGTTGTACACGGCCTCGACCATGTAGAGCAGGCCCTGGCTGGAGGTCGCCGTGTAGGACCGCGCACCGACCGCGCTGGCGCCGATCGCGCCGGACATGGCGGCGAACTCCGACTCGACGTTCACGTACTCGCACCCGGCCAGCTCGCCGGCCTTCACCATCCGGCTGAGCTCCTCGACGATGTGCGTCTGGGGCGAGATCGGGTAGGCGCAGATCACCTGCGGCCGGCACGCGGCGACGGCGGCCGCCACGGCCTTCGAACCCTCAACCTGCCGGAGCATGAGCGGCCTCCTCGACGACGAGCCGGTAGGCGGCCGCGGCGGCCGCGGAGTTGGACCGGGCGAGCGGTCTGGGGAAGCGCTCCTCGAGGGCCGCGACGACGCCGTCGAGCGTGATCACCCCGGTCAGCGCGGCGAAGGCGCCGAGCAGGGGCACGTTCGGCACGGGGCGACCGACGTGCTCCATCGCCAGCTCGGTGGCGGGGACCGTCACGACGTGGCCCGGTGGCAGCGCCGCGGCCGCCGACCCGAGCCCGAGCTCGGCGGGCGTCCGCACGGTGTTGATCAGCACGTAGCCGTCAGGCGCCATCCCGGCGAGCACGTCGACCCGGCCGAGCAGCGACACGTCCTGGATGATCAGCGCGTCCGGCGCGGCGACCGGGTCGTGCGACCGGATCGGCTGGTCCGCGATGCGGCAGAACGAGACGACGGGCGCACCCGTGCGCTCCGAGCCGAAGCTGGGGAACGCCTGCGCGTGCCGGCCGGCGCGGAACGCGGCCACCGAGAGCAGCTCGGCGGCCGTGACCACGCCCTGCCCGCCCCGTCCGTGGATGCGCACCTGGAACATGCCGGTCACCGGCCCTTCGCTTCCCCTTCAGGGAACGCCTCCGTCAACCGGTGCCGAGAGGGCCGAACGTCCCGTCTCTGGGACCTAGGGCCCTCGTGAGCCCTGTGAGCCCCGAGATCACCCGCCTCAGAGCCGGACGATCGGGTGATCGGCGCCCCGGACGAGCGGTGCGACGTCTCAGCGGGTGGACAGTGGAAGCGGCCACAAGCCGCCCTACCTGCAGTGCGTGCTCAACGAGGAGACCCTTCATGCACCCGGACCTTGCCATCGCCATGTATCGCCACGAGGAGCACCAGCTCGAGGTCCGCCTCGAGCAGCGCCGGTCGCACCTCGAGAAGGCAGCCCCGGGTGCTCCCCGCCGGCTCCGGCCGCTCCGGCACCACCTCCGCGCGCGTCGGTAGCCCCGCCCTGGGGCCGGCCTCGGCTAAACGCTTAGGCGGGGTTGTGGGTGTGGAAAACGCTCTCCTACTGTCGGGAAATCGGTCTCTCGTAGGCCGATGACGTTCCCCCGACGAAGTGAGGCAACGATGAGACGACCACTCGCACCCCGACTCCTGGCAGCCGGGACCACGGTGGCGCTGGCGACCACGATCGGCGTGACGGCCCTGACGATCTCCGCGGCGCAGGCCGCGACGGGCCCGGCGACCGGCTTCGCGTCCGTCAACGGCGGGACCACCGGGGGTGCGGGCGGACAGACGGTCACGGCGACCACCGGCACCGCGATCCACACGGCGCTGTGCACCCGCGCGAGCAGCAGCACGCCGCTCATCATCCAGGTGCAGGGCACCATCAACCACGCCAACACCGCCAAGGTGTCGGGCAGCAGCTGCAGCACCGCGGCCGGCGTGATCGAGCTCAAGCAGATCAGCAACGTCACGATCGTCGGCGTCGGCAGCGGCGCCGTCTTCGACCAGCTGGGCATCCACATCCGCGAGTCCAGCAACATCATCATCCAGAACGTGACGGTCAAGAACGTCAAGAAGTCGGGCTCGCCCATCTCCAACGGCGGCGACGCCATCGGCATGGAGAGCGACGTGCACAACGTCTGGGTCGACCACGCCACGCTCGAGGCGTCGGGCGGGGAGTCGGAGGGTTACGACGGCCTCTTCGACATGAAGGCCAACACGAAGTACGTGACGCTCTCCTACTCGATCCTGCGCAACTCCGGCCGCGGCGGCCTGGTCGGCTCCAGCGACAGCGACCTCCAGAACGGCCCCGTCACGTTCCACCACAACCTGTACGAGAACATCGACTCGCGCGCCCCGCTGCTGCGCGGCGCCACCGCGCACATCTACAACAACTACTACGCAGGCCTCAACGAGTCGGGGATCAACGCCCGCGCCGGAGGCAAGGCGAAGGTCGAGAACAACTACTTCGAGGACTCGAAGGACGTGCTCGGCACCTTCTACACGGACCTGCCGGGCAGCTGGCAGGTGGCCGGGAACATCTTCGACAACGTGACCTGGAGCGCCAAGGGCACCGACAACAACCCGGCCGGCCCGAACCCGACGTCCACCACGACGGTGAGCATCCCGTACGCGTACACGCTCGACGGGGCCAGCTGCGTGCCGGCGATCGTGCGCCAGACCGCAGGGGCCAGCACGGGCCTGAAGGTCTCCAACGGCTCCTGCACCCCCACGACGCCGAGCCCCACCCCCACGACGCCGACCCCGACGCCGACGACCACGACCCCCGCCCCGACGCCCACCCCGACGTCGACGGCGCCCACCGGCACCAACCTCAGCATCGGTGCCGGCGCCGACGGCTCGAGCAAGGCCAGCGGGACCAGCTACGGCAACGTCATCGACGGGTCGACGAGCACGTACTGGTCGCCCAACGGCTCGACGGGCAGCGTCTCCGTCAAGTGGTCGTCGGCCAGGACGGTGTCGACCATCGCCATCCGTGAGGCCTCCGGCGCCACCGGCCGGATCGGGACGTGGCGGGTGCTGAACGGCGACACCGGCGCGGTCCTGAAGTCCGGCACGGGTGCGGGCGTCATCAGCTTCACCGCGACGTCGCTGAAGAAGGTCACGTTCGAGATCACCGGCTCGTCGGCGACGCCGAGGGTCGCGGAGTTCGAGACGTACGCCAAGTAGCCCGTCCGACGACCGACAGGGACGACCCGGAGGCACGATCCGGGCCGTCCCTGTCGTCGTGTGAACCGTTCCTGGAACGCCTCCGCGGCGCGGTTCCGCTGCCCTACAGTGCACGGGTGCGCGAGGACCAGAGCACCTTCCAGGTCGACCTCCGCGGGATCGTCGACCTGCTCAGCCACCACCTGTACTCCGGCCCCCGGGTCTACGTCCGCGAGCTGATGCAGAACGCGGTCGACGCGGTCACGGTGCGGGCTCAGGCCGACGACCGACCCGCGCTGGTGCTCGTCCCGTCGGACGTCGCGGCGGACGGCCGGCTGCACGCGATGGACTCCGGCGTCGGTCTCGACGAGGACGACGTCCGCACGTTCCTGGCCACGATCGGCCGGTCGAGCAAGCGCGACGAGCTCGGGCTGGCGCGCTCGGACCTGCTCGGGCAGTTCGGGATCGGCCTGCTCAGCTGCTTCATGGTCAGCGAGGACATCGAGGTGGTCTCGCGGCGGGCCGACGGTCCGTGGGTCCGGTGGGTCGGGCACGCCGACGGCACGTTCGAGCTGACCACGCTGAGCGACGGCCTGGCCGATGGCCTGGCCGAGGGCGACGACCGGTCGACCTGGCTGTCCCAGGGCCCCGGCACGTGCGTGACCCTGGCCCCCCGGCGCGGCACCGAGCACCTGCTCGACAGCACCTCCGTCGTCGACCTCGCGCGGCACTTCGGCTCGTACCTCCCGCACCGCGTCGTGGTGCGCACCGCCGCCGGTGAGGTGGAGACCAGCACGCAGACGCCCCCGTGGCGCAGGGAGGACCCCGAGAGCCGACGGGCGGCCTGCGTGGAGCTCGCGACCACGGAGATGGGTGGGCCGCCGTTCCACGTGCTGCCGATCCGGGTCCCGGCGGCCGGCCTGGACGGTGTGGCGGTGATCGTCGGCCAGCGGTCGGCCGGCGCCGCCAGCGGGCGCCACCGCGTGCATCTCAAGGGGATGCTCCTGTCGGACCAGGTGCCGGACCTCGTCCCGGAGTGGGCGTTCTTCGTCCGCTGCGCCGTCGACTCGCAGCTGCTGCGACCGACGGCCAACCGGGAGGCCCTGTTCGACGACGACCTCCTGGAGCAGACCCGGACGGAGATCGGCACCCAGGTGCGCGCCTGGCTGGTGCGGCTGGCGGCGACGCAGCCCGCGCGAATGCGGCAGTTCCTCGACGTGCACCAGGTGGCCGTCAAGGCGATGGCCCTCCAGGACGACGAGCTGCTCGGGATCCTCCTGCCACTGCTGCCGTTCGAGACCAACCAGGGTCGGAGCACGCTGCCCGAGCTGCTGGCGACCACGGACGTCGTGCGCGTGGCGGCGACCCTGGACGACTTCCGCCAGATCGGTGGGGTGCTCGCGGCGCAGGGCGTGGCGCTGGTCAACGGTGGCTACACGTTCGACCTGGAGCTGGCGCGCCGGCTGGTCGACATCGACCCGACGGCCGTCGTCGAGGTGGTCACACCCGCCGACGTCGACGGGCACGTCCGGCTCGTCTCCGAGGAGCGCCTGCGTGAGGTGGCGGGGCCGCTCGACGACGTGCGGGCGGCGCTGGACGACGCCCAGGTGGACGTCGAGCTGCGCGCCTTCGCGCCGGTGTCGATGCCCGCGCTGCTGGTCGACGACGGGGACCGGCGCGGCCGACGGGAGATCCGCGCGGCGGCCGCCGAGGCCGACGACGTGTGGAGCGCCCTGCTCGGCAGCTTCGACGACGGCGGCGCCGACCGACCGCGCCTGCTGCTCAACGACGCCAACCCGACGGTGCGCCGGATCCTCACGCTCGACGACGCCGGGCTGCGCCGGCTGGCGGCCGAGTCCCTGTACGGGCGCGCCCTCCTGGCCGGCGGACGTCGCCTGCGCCCGGTGGACACCGCGCTGATCGACCGCTCGTTCAACGCCCTGCTGGACCGCGCGGTCGACACGGTCGATCCGCCGGTCCGCCGACTGGAGCCCGGAGGCACCACCCCGTGACCGTGACCCGTGCAGAGGTGGAGCAGCTGCTCGACCTCGTCGCCGCGACACCCCCCCTCGAGCGCGCGGCGGCCGCGGAGGAGCTGGTCCGCGTCGCCGACGCCTCCGGCGACGACGAGATGCGGTTCCGTGCCCGGCTCGAGCTGATCGAGGCCAGCTTCTACACGAACGGCAAGCAGCGGATGTTCGCGCCGTTCGCTTTCGTGGTCCAGCGCTACGACGCCGACCCTCAGTGGCTCACCGACGACGACAGGTACCGGCTCCTGTGGGTGCACAAGTGGATGGTCGTGGACCTCATCGAGTTCCCCGAGGTGCCGCTGGACCAGCTGCGCTCGGTGCTCGAGGGCATGCGCGGGCGGTACGTGGCGGCCGGCGAGCGCCTCGCTCCGGTGCTCAGCTGCGCGTACTCGCTGCGCGCGCACGTCGACGGACCCGCCGCCGCCGAGCGGGAGTACCTCGCGTGGCGCCGGGCTCCGCGCACCTGGCTCTCCGACTGCGAGGGCTGCGAGCCTGACCAGCGCATCGCCCACCTGGTCGCCCTCGGTCGTCACCAGGAGGCCGTCGACGAGCTGGAGCCCGTGGTGCGCGGCGAGGTCGGCTGCTCCGAGCAGCCGCAGCGTGCGATCAGCTCGGCGCTGGCCTCGATCGTCGAGCTCGGAGACGTCGAGACCGCGGCCGCACTGCACCGCACCGCCTACCGGGCGAGCCGCCGGAACCTCGGCGAGACCGCCGCCGTGGCACGCCACCTCCAGGTGCTCGCCCGCACCGGCAACGTCGGTCGCGGTCTGGACCTGCTCGCCGAGCAGCTCGACGCCCTGGACCGACCCTCGTCACCGTTCACCGGGATGCGGCTGGCCGCGGCGGCGACCCGGCTGCTGCGCACGGTGGTCGACGCCGGGGACGGGGACCGGCTGGTCCGCGGTCGCGGTCGTGCGCCGGAGCGCGCAGCGGACCTGCTCGTCCGGGTGGAGGCGCAGGCCCTGGACACGGCGCGACGCTTCGACGAGCGCAACGGCACCCCGACCGTGGGCGACGCGGTCCGCGCCTGGATCACCGCGCCCGGCCTTCCCGTCCTCCCGCTCGGCGCCGTGGGTGCACCCGCCGCGACGGGGGGCTCGGTCGCGCCGACGATCGCGCTCCCGCGCGTCCCGACCCACCCCGCGCTGGCAGGGCTCGACGACCTCGACGGCCTGGACCTCCCGGCCCTGGCCGCGCTGGCGGAGCGGACGCGCCTCGTCGCCCACACCCCCACCCACGAGCTGCTGCTCGCGCACTGGGCGACGCGTCGGGAGCGGGTGCTGCCCGAGCTGGACGGCGCCGAACCCGCGGTGGTCCGCGCCGCGGCGGACCTGGAGGCGTTCTGCGTGTGGGGGCTGCTCGAGTCCTGGCCGGGGCTGACCGGCAGCGCGGCCGCGCTGTACCGGCGGCTGGGCGACGAGGCCGCGGCGACGCTCGTCGTGCTCATCGACGACCTGCACGCGGACCGGCCGGTCGACGCGGCCGCCGTGCTCGGCGCGGTGGACCCGCACGGCACACCGACCCAGCGGGCTCTCGCGCGGGCGCGGCTGGCCGTGGTGGCGAGCGACGACGACGCCGACCGGTTGCGCGCCGAGGCGCTCGAGCTCCTGTCGTCGATCGACGCTCCCGGCGACCTGGCCCGGGGGCTCACGGCGCGGCTCCGGCTGGCGGTCGGTGCGGGGTCGGTGCTGGACGGGCTCGGCGAGGGCGAGGAACCCGAGGTGCGGGTCCAGCTCCTGGTCCGTGAGGCGGGTGACCTGGCCGAGTCGGGCGACCTGACGGGCGCGCTCGAGGTGCTCGACCGGGCGGCGGCGACCGCGCGGTCGGCCGGTGCACCCAGGCTGATCCTGCACGTCGAGGGATACCGGCACCGCGTGCTCGCCCAGCTGGGCGACGAGCCGCGCGCTGAGGCGCACGCGCTCGCCCTCGCCGCGGCCGCGCAGGAGGAGGGCGTCACCGACCTCACCGTCGAGCTCCGCTACTTCGCCGCGCACCTGATGGCCCGGCAGGGGCGAGACGTGGAGGCGATCGAGCTCACCGAGGCGACCCTCGCGATCACGTACCCCGACGACGCCGTCCCGGAGCCGCAGCGCGTGCACCGCCTGCGCTACCGGGTCGGGCTGCTGGACCTTGCCTCCCGGCTCTCGTCGTCGATGGAGGAGCCGGAGCGTGCCGTCGCGCTCGCGCGCGAGGCCGTCGAGCTGGCGACGCGTCCGGACAGCCCCCCCGGGCTCGCCCCCGCCGCTCTCCTGCGCCTCGCCGGGCTCCTGGAGGAGCACGACGCGGTCGAGTCCACCCGGCTGTACGCGCAGGCGCTCGACGCGGCCCTGGCCGACGGGGACGAGGCCACGGCGCTCGTGGTGCGGCGCCAGCGCGTGTGGGCACGCCTCGACGCCGACGGTCTCGACGCGGCGCTGGCCGACGTCCAGGACGCGGCGAGCGCCAACCAGGCCGCGCACGCGCGGATCCTCGCCGACCCGTCGTCGGCCGGAGAGCTCGCGGAGTGGAACTTCGAGTGGGAGGACGCGGTGCTCCGGACGCTCGCGGCGCGCGTGCTCCGGCAGGCGGAGGAGCACCAGCGGGCCGTCGACGCGCTCGACGGTGTGCCGGCACTGTGGGAGGCGCTCGGGGACCGCGCCCGCGCCCTCGACGCCGAGAGCCTCCGGGGCGCGTCGCTGCTCGGGGCAGGCAGGGACGCCGAGGGCCTCGCGCTGCTCGAGGACGTGGCGGTGCGCGCCCGAGCCGCTGGTGCGCTCGGCGTGAGCACGCACGCGGCCGGCGTCGCCGCGACGTGGCTCGACGAGGCGGGTCGGCCCGAGGAGGCGGAGGAGCTCTGGGCGCGGCACGTCACCGAGGACTGACGAGGAGGGATCGCCGCAGCGGAAGTGCGTAGCGGCCGGTCAGAGCGGTGCAGTTCACCCGCGGGCGTCCGAGTGAACGTGCACGCGAAACGTGACGAACCGCCGCGCAGCGCTGTCAGCATGGCGACCGCACGGCCCGCAGGGGGACCGGCGCATCCTCCCGGGAGACCTCCATGCCGTTCGGCCTGCCCCTTCGTCGCGCTGCGATCGTGATGCTCACGGTCGTCGCGCTCAGCGCCCAGACCACCTGGGCCGGCGCGATCGACCGACCCGCCGCCGCGACCCCGGCGCCCGTCGCCCAGACCTGGACGTCGGCCCCGTCCGCGGACTGGGGGACCACGGCCGTGGCCCTGGCCGCAGGCAAGGACCGGCTCACGTCCTTGGACCTGGGCGGGCAGTCCGGCACGCGGCTCGTCCTCCAGGTCGAGGCGGTCGCCGCCAAGGCGGGTGACCTCGTCGTCGCGACGCCCGGCGTCGCCACCGACGCGGCCGTGGCGTTCCCGGCGGGCACGTCGGCCGCCACCACGCTCGTCACCACCGACGCCGACGGTCGGGTCCGGCTCCGGTCGACCGTCGCCGTCGTGCTGCGGCTCACGGTCGTGGGCCACGTGGCGGGGACGCCGGGCGCGTCCGCCGCGGCCGGCGACACCGTGCTGGTGCCGGCGTCGACGATGGTCGACCAGGCCACCGGCGTCGGCGGGGCTGTTCCGGCCTCGGGCGCGTCGGTCGTCCCGGTCGGCGCGCTGCACGGGGTGCCCGCGCAGGGCGCCCGGGCGGTGTGGCTGTCGGTCGCGGCGCGGGGCGTCGGGTCGGGGTCGATCGCGTTCGGCGCAGCGGCGTCGGCCGCGTCCGTCACTTACACCTCGACGTGGGGCACCTCCCTGGTGCTGGCCCCGGTCGACGAGGACGGTGCGGTCCGCTACACCGTCTCGGCTCCCCTCTCGGGCATGCGGGTCGCCGTGGTCGGCTGGGTGGCCGGCGGTGCGTCGGCGGCGGCCGGTGCGCTGTCCGTCACCTCGGCGAGCGACGTGCTCGGCACCGCGTTCGCCGGCACCAAGAGCGTGCGCGTGGTCGGCGGCGAGGTCCCGGCCAAGGTCGACAAGGTGCTCGTGCAGGTGGGCGTGAAGGTCAGCATCGTGCCCGGCGCCCTGCGGGTGGCTGCGACGAAGAACGGCCTCGCGACCGGTGCCGGCGCGCCGCTGCCCCTGCTCGGACGCACGACGGTGACCGTGCTCGCGCCCGTCGCCGCGGACGGCACCCTCGTCGTCTCCGTGCCGCTGCTCGCGCAGGTCACCTCCCTGACCGTGATCGGCTACACCTCCGCACCGGTCGCCGCGTCCGCGGACACCGTCGCGCCCACCCTGACGATCGTGTCGCCCGAGGCAGGCGCCGACGTCGCGCAGGCCGAGTCTCCGCAGCTCACCGTCGTCGGCAGCGCGTCCGACGCCGGCTCCGGCGTGCGTGGGGTGCGGGTCGAGGCGGACGGGGTGGACCTCGGCGCTGCTGCGCTCGACCAGGGCGCCGGCGCCGTGCGCTGGCACCTCGACGTGCCGGCCGTTGCCGGCACCCACACCCTGCGGGTCACCGCGACGGACTGGGCCGGTCGCTCGACGAGCGTCAGCCGCACCATCGCCGTCACGGCCGCTGCTCCGACGGAGACCGTCGTCGCGCCGGACGTCACCGTCCTCGAGGGCGCCGGCCTGGACGCGATCCTGTCGTCCGACGGCGACGAGGTCGTGTTCTCGGGGATCGCGCCCGTGCACGTCGGCGACATCCTGGTCAGCGCCGCCGGACCGACCGTGCCCGACGGCATGCTGCGCCGGGTCGAGTCGGTCGAGCGGGTCGGTGCGACCTCGATCGTGCACACCACGAACGCCTCGCTGACGGACGCGATCCTGCAGGCGGACATCGACCTGGAGGACGTGCCGCTCGAGGGTGCCGACGTCGTGATCGACGGGGAGACGGGTGCCGTTCCTGCTGCTCCCTCGGCCCGATCGATGAGTGCCCGCGCGGTGATCGCGCCGGAGTTCTCCTTCACCATCGCGCCCGAGCCGTACACGAACGCCAGCCGGACGCTCGAGCTCGGGCTGGCGGCGACGATGACGGTCCGGCTCACCCTGGTCCTCGACGTCGACATGTACATCTCCTGGAGCGGGGTGTCCGCGACCGTCAACACGTTCTCGTTCGCGTTCGGCGCGGAGACGGAGATCGAGCTCAGCGCCAAGGCGCAGCTCGTGATCGCCGACGTGACACCCACGAAGGACCTGGCGTCGATCCGCCTCGGGGTGCTCACCGTGATGGCGGGGCCGGTCCCGATCGTCTTCGACTTCTCGCTGACGCCGTCGCTCTACTTCCACTTCGAGGCGACCGCCGGCCTCACGACGACCATCACGATCAACCAGTCGACCAGCTCGGGTGTGCGGTACCACGACGGGCAGTGGTCGCCGATCAGCACGCGGTCGTTCAGCGCGAAGCCCGGGGCCCGCGTGGGGGTGGAGGCGTCGGTCGGCGCCGGACTGGGCTTCAAGTTCGCCGCGAAGCTCTACGGCCTCGCCGGACCGTACGTGAACCTGACTGTCGGCCCGGAGTTCACGGCGGAGGTGGACCTCGGTCGGCTGACGCTGACCAACACGCTCGACCTCGTCTACGGCGTCGCGGTCGGGGCGAACGTGTCGGTCCCGCCGCTCACCCTGTTCGACTGGAGCGCGGACCTCGGTGAGGGCCGGATCCACCTGGCGACGTGGGGCCCGTTCCCGCTGGGCACCGCAGGCACCGACCCGGGTGACGACGACGGCGACCCCGGCGACGACGGCGACCCCGGTGACGACGGTGACCCGGGTGACGACGACGGCGACCCGGGCGACGACGACCCGGTCGTCGAGCCCGGCTTCGGGCTCACCAACGTCGCGCTGGCGGTCTGTGTCCCGCAGTTCACGGACTCCGACCAGTCGTTCACGGCGACGGCGGACGAGACCAACGAGGAGGGCACGGTCCGGCACTACTCGGTGAGCTCCGGCTTCGCCACGGCCGCTCGCGACGGCGACTGGGTCTCGGTCGAGATCCGCGCTCCCGGCGTGGACCCGGAGGAGCGGATCAGCGTCGTCTGGGATCACGATCCGGAGGACCCGTGGGGCTTCGCCATGGGCGACGAGGCGTACAACCAGGGCTACAACGGCCGGCCGGACGTCTGGCTGATGTCGCTGCACAGCCTGCAGCGGGGAAGCCTCGTGAAGGGCTTCACCGGCTTCACCATCGGGGTCGGCGGCGAGTCCACCGTCGTCGGATCGTCCGCCACCGGCATCGTGACCACCCGCGTGTGGGACTTCGACGCCAACGAGCGGTTCTGCGCCGACGGCCCGGGGCAGACCATCGCCGACGGACACCCGGGCGTGCAGGGTCTGCACTGGGACTCGGCGGGCTACGACCGGATCCAGTTCTCGCTCGAGGCCTCCCGGGTGCCCGCGGCGGCCACCAGCGTGGTCGTGACGTGCTCTGCGCCGGACGGTGCGATCACCCAGCGGGTGCTGGACGCGGTCGAGGCCTACGGGCGCTGGACCACCCGGTTCGAGTGGGAGGAGCGGCCCATCGCGGCGTACGTCGGCACCTTGCCGCTGTACGGGCTCGGTGAGCAGGACTGCGCAGCGGAGGCTCTCGACGACGACCTCGACGTGCTCGCGAGCTACGCGATGGTCGGCGGTGCCTTCACGCCGTACTACATGGAGGTCACGAACAGCTGACGTCCCGGCCGACGCCCCCTTCCCGACGGGAGGGGGCGTCGTCGTGCCCGGTCCGGCATCCTGTGCTCATGCAGGTCACGGTCGTGGGCGCAGGCATCGGTGGGCTGGCGGTCGCCGTGGGGCTGCACCGCCGAGGTCACCAGGTCACGGTGCTGGAGCGCAGCGCGGACCTCACGGCGGTCGGCGCCGGGATCTCCCTGTTCGCCAACGGGCTCGCCGCGCTGCGCGTGCTCGGCCTGGCCGACGAGGTGCGCGCGCTCGCGGCCCCGCACGACCCGACCCTGCGGACCGGTCAGCGGCAGCCGTCCGGCCGGTGGTTGGTCCAGGTCCCCCCGGGCTCCACGCGGGACCTCGCCGTGGTGCACCGCCAGGACCTCCAGCGCGTGCTGCTCGCGGCACTGCCGGCGGGCGTCGTGCGCACGGGCGTCGAGGTCACCGGGGTGGAGCACGCCCGCGGGGTCGTCACGGACGCCTCGGGTGCGCGGACGTCCGCCGACCTCGTGATCGGCGCCGACGGCCTGCGCAGCGCCGTCCGCGGCTCGTTCGCACGCGGCGCCTCTCCCCGGTACGCCGGGTACACCGCGTGGCGCGGGGTCACCGACGGCCCGGTCGACCTCCTCGGCACCGCCGGGGAGACGTGGGGCCGCGGCGAGCGCTTCGGGTACGTGCCGCTGCGGGACGGCCGCGCGTACTGGTTCGCCGTCGCGAGCCTCCCGGCGGGCACGCGGTTCGCCGACGAGGTCGCGGAGGTCCGTCGCCGGTTCGACCACTGGCACGACCCGATCCCCGCGCTCGTCGCCTGTACCGACCCGGCGGCGGTGCTGCGCCACGACATCCACGACCTCGACCACCGGCTGCCCTCGTTCGTCCAGGGACGGGTCGCGCTGCTCGGCGACGCGGCGCACGCGATGACGCCGGACGTGGGGCAGGGTGGCGGCCAGGCGCTCGAGGACGCCGCCACGCTCGCGGTCCTGTGCGGCGGCGACCTGCGCGCGGCGCTCGCGGAGTACGACCGGGTGCGCCGACCGCGGACGCAGACGATCGCGCGTCGGGCGCGGACCGTCGGCCGGGTGGCCCAGCTCGCCTGGGGACCCGCCGCCGCGGTGAGAGACCTTCTCCTGCGCGCGACGCCGGACGCGGCATCGGCACGCGCGGCGGAAGCCCTCCAGCGGTGGGACCCGCCCGCCTGATCCGGGCCTCCCCGGCGAGCCCCGCGGCGCAGTGTCAGTGGTCGGCTGCACCCTGGTGGACATGATCACTCTGTCCTGCTCCTGCGGCTCCGCCGGCTCCACCCGCCGCCACCCCCTGCGTGGGATGTCGGCCGACGAGCGTGCGGCGCTCATCCGGGACGCGTTCTCGGTCAGCGGCGGCTTCCTCGCGCTCGAGGTCGACGCCTCGTGGCACCCGGGGTCCGACGAGCCCGCCGAGGGGTGCGTCGTCCTGGCGGACCTGGACTCGCTGGACGCGTCCGCGGGGCTCGACGCCGCCGGAGCCAAGGCGATCCGCGACCTGCTCGAGGTCGGTCACGTCCGTGGCCAGGCGCTGCCCGCGCCCGTGGAGGTCGGCTCCGTGCGGTTCCGCGTGGCGCCGGCGGACGAGTTCGGCCCGGCGATGGCGTACATGGTGACCGACGGCACGGAGACCGTGCTCGACGCCACGGTCCCGGTCCCGCACCCGGACCTGCTGCCGGAGCTGGTCGCGGTGCACCGCGAGCTCGGGGTCGACGCTCTCGCGCAGCTCGACGTGCTCGCGGCGCGGACGGGTCTCGCCGCGTCGATCGCCCGGATGCGTCAGGGCGGTGCAGCCGCGGTCGCCTGACCCGATTTCGCGGCCTGACCTCGGCGTTCGGCTCGCGCTCCACTGCGCCGGACGGCGGAATGGTCCGCTGTGCGTTCAACTGTGATCCGCGAACCGCCGATGCCGCTGGATGCGCTCCCACGGCCCGCTCTGCGCCCTCCTCGGTCTCCTCGTCGCGGCCACCGCGACCGGCTGCAGCGCGGCGGCCGCCGCCGATGTCCATGCCGATCCGGGTGCGGCCACGGTGGTCGGGGTGGTCGACGGGGACACCGTCGAGGTCGAGCAGGACGGGACGACCACGAGCGTCACGCTTCTGGGCCTCGACTCGCCCTCGCTCGACCGGTGCCTCGGTGCCGAGGCGGCGCAGGCCCTCCAGGAGCTGCTCCCCGCGGGCGCCGAGGTGCGCATCGAGGTGTCGGGCGAGAACCTTGCGGCGGTCTACGCCGACGGCCTGCTGATCAACGCGGAGCCGGCACGCCGGGGGCTCGGACACACGCTCGCCAACACGGTGGTCACCGACGAGGTGCTGGCCGCGGAGGAGGAAGCGATCGCGGCCGGCGTCGGGCTGTTCGGCGCCGACGCGCAGTGCACGGTGTCGGCGCAGGTGAGCGCGCTCGAGGTCGCCGGTGAGGGGCCCGTCGCCGCGTCGGCATCGCTGCCCGCCGGTGCCGGACTCGACGAGGTGGACCGGCGTGGAGCCGCGGTCGCGGCGGCGCTCATGCAGGCAGCGGCGGTCACCGCACAGCTGGACGGTGAGGCGGCGTCGGGGCTGCCGGCGGTGATGGTCGCCGACCTGCGCAGCCGGACGGAGGCGGTCACCCAGCGCCTGCTGGCCGCCGCTGCGGCCCTCCAGCAAGCACGGGTCGTGGAGGAGCAGCGCATCGAGGCGGAGCGGGTCGCCGCTGAGGCGGCCGCAGCACGGGCGGCCCAGGCGGCTGCGGACGAGGCGGCGCGCCAGGCGCAGGCCGCTGCTGACGCGGAGGCCGCGCGCGTCGCCGCCGAGGCCGCCGCGGCCGCCGCTGCGAAGACTGCGCCGGCGAAGCCTGTGACGACGGCCCCGACAGCTCCGACGCCGGGCAAGGCGCCTGTGGCGTCGCCGGCCCCCACGGTCTACTACAAGAGCTGCGACGCGGTCCGGGCCGCGGGCGCCGCCCCGCTCCGCACCGGGGACCCCGGCTACAGCAAGGAGCTCGACCGCGACGGCGACGGGATCGCCTGCGAGAAGAAGCGCTGACCGCCGACGCTCACACCTGCGGCGCGTGCCGGTCCAGGAACCGATAGACCTCGGTCGTGTCCACCCCCGGGAACACCCCCACCGGCAGCGCGGCCAGCAGGGACGCGTGCGGCCGGGCGCTCGGCCAGGACTTGTCGGCCCAGCGCTCCTGGAGGTCGGTCGGTGGCTGGCGGCAGCACATCGGGTCCGGGCACCTCGACGCCGCGCGCTCGGTGGTCTCCCGCCCGCGGAACCAGCGCACGTGCGCGAACGGCACGCCGACCGACACCGAGAACGCGCCTTGCGACGACGGCTGCACGCGGCTGGTGCACCAGTAGGTGCCGGAGGACGTGTCGGTGTACTGGTAGTACGGCGAGAACCGGTCCGGCAGCGTGAACACCACGCGGGCGGTCCACTGCCGGCAGACGGGCTGGCCCTCGATGGCGCCCAGCGGGTCCGCCGGGAACTTCACGCCGTCGTTCTCGTAGGCCTTGTGCAGGGTGCCGCCCTCGTGGACCTTCATGAAGTGCACGGGGATGCCGAGGTGGCGCGTGGCCAGGTTGGTGAACCGGTGCGCGGCGGTCTCGTAGGGCACCGCGAAGGCGTCGCGCAGGTCCTCCACCGACAGCCGCCGCTCGGCCTTCGCCTCCTGCAGGAACGGCACCGCGCCGTCCTCCGGGAGCATCAGCGCCGCGGCCAGGTAGTTGGCCTCGACGCGCTGGCGCAGGAAGTCGCCGTAGTCCTTGGGCTCCGCGTGGCCGAGCACGTGGCTGGCGATGGCCTGGAGCAGCGGTGAGCGGGCGTCGCTGGTGCCGGGGTTGCCCTGCGGCAGGTAGATGCGGCCGTTGGCCAGGTCGGTGACCGAGCGCGTGGAGTGCGGCAGGTCGGGCACGTAGTGGAGGCCGAAGCCCAGGTGCGCGGCGATGTCCGCGGTCGCGCGCTGGGACAGCGGGCCGCCCGGGTGGTCGATCGCGGCGAGCAGGCGGCGAGCGTGGTCCTCGAGCTCCGGGAAGTAGTTGTCCTGCGCGCGCATGCGGATCCGCAGCTCGGCGTTGGCGCGGCGGGCCTCCTCCGGGGTGGCGGCGTTCTCCGTGAGCAGGCGCTGGATCTCGGCCTGGAGGCGGACCAGGGCCTCGAGGGCGTCGGCCGGCAGGGAGCGGCCGACCTTCACGGGTGAGACACCGAGGGACGCGAAGAGGGGTCCCCGCTGCGCGCGCTCGAGCTCGACCTCCAGGGCGGCCCGCCGGGTGGGCGGCTCGGTGCGCAGCAGCTCGGACAGCGGGACGTCGAGCGCCTCCGCCACCTGTGCCAGCAGCGACAGCTTGGGCTCGCGGTGACCGTTCTCCAGCATCGAGACCTGCGAGGGTGCGCGGCCGATCGCCGTGCCCAGGTCGTCGAGCGTCATGTTCCGGCCCGTGCGCAGGTGCCGGATCCGTCGTCCCAGCACCAGCGTGTCGAGGCCGCCGTTGGCCGTCGTTGTCATGCGTCCACCATCGCCCGGCGCCTGCGCTTCTGTCCAGGAGAAGGAACGCCGATCTTCTGCGCACTCTGCCGGGGAAGAACCGTGGAACAGCGAGGAAAGTCGAGGTCAGGCCGAAGGGCCGAGAAGAACCGCCAATGACGGAGGATCACGATGAGCACGTACAGGCACGGCGACCAGACCGAGACCGCGGCCGAGCTCGCGGCGAGCTGGGACCTCGACGCGCGGTGGGCCGGTATTCGCCGCACCCACACCGCCGAGGACGTCGTCGCCCTGCGGGGGTCGGTCCGCGAGGAGAGCACGCTCGCCCGCCGGGGCGCCGAGCGGCTCTGGCAGCTCCTGCACTCCCGGACGCTGGTGCCGGCGCTCGGGGCGCTGACCGGGAACCAGGCGGTGCAGCAGGTCCGCGCCGGGCTCGAGGCCATCTACCTGTCCGGCTGGCAGGTGGCGGCCGACGCCAACCTGTCGGGCCAGACGTACCCCGACCAGTCCCTGTACCCGGTCAACTCGGTGCCCGCGGTGGTCCGCCGGATCAACAACGCGCTCCTGCGCGCGGACCAGATCGAGTTCGCCGAGACCGGCCGTCGGTCCCGCGAGTGGCTGGCGCCGATCGTCGCCGACGCCGAGGCCGGGTTCGGCGGGCCGCTCAACGCCTACGAGCTCATGCACTCGATGATCCAGGCGGGCGCGGCCGGCGTGCACTGGGAGGACCAGCTGGCGGCCGAGAAGAAGTGCGGCCACCTGGGCGGCAAGGTGCTGGTGCCGACGTCGCAGCACGTGCGGACCCTGTCCGCCGCGCGGCTCGCGGCCGACGTCGCCGGGGTGCCGACGGTCATCGTCGCGCGCACCGACGCCCTCGGCGCCGACCTGCTGACCTCGGACATCGACAGCCGCGACGAGCCGTTCCTCACCGGCGAGCGGACCGCCGAGGGCTACTACCGGGTGCGACCGGGACTGGACCCCGTCGTCGCCCGCGCCGAGGCGTACGCGCCGCACTCCGACCTCATCTGGGTGGAGACGTCGACGCCGGACGTCGCGGTCGCGATCGAGTTCGCCGAGCGGATCCACGACCGTTTCCCCGGCAAGCTGCTGGCCTACAACTGCTCGCCGTCGTTCCACTGGCGCTCGCAGTTGGACGACCTGCAGATCGCGAGGTTCCAGCGGGAGCTGGCCGGCCACGGGTACGTGTTCCAGTTCATCACCCTGGCCGGGTTCCACGCCCTCAACCACTCGATGTTCGACCTCGCCCGCGGCTACGCCGAGCGCGGCATGAGCGCGTACGTCGAGCTGCAGGAGGCCGAGATCGCCTCCGAGTCCGACGGCTACACCGCCACGCGTCACCAGCGCGAGGTCGGCACCGGCTACTTCGACCGCGTCGCCACCGCGATCAGTCCCGAGAGCGCCACCCTCGCGCTCGCCGGCTCGACGGAAACCGCCCAGTTCACCCACTGACCTGCACTGACCCCAGGAGCACCGCCATGACCATCACCATCCCCCCGCCGCTGATCCGACCTCATCTGGAGCAGACCGGGCCGTCCGTGCCCGGCACGACCGAGATCCTCACCACCGAGGCGATCGACTTCCTCACCGACCTGCACCTGCGCTTCTCCAGCCGCCGCCACGACCTGCTGCTGGGCCGCCAGCACCGCCGGACGCGGTTCTCCAACGGTGCCGACCCCGACTTCCTGCCCCTGACGGCGGGCGTCCGGGCGGACCCGAGCTGGCGCGTGGCCGGTCCCGGTCCGGGCCTGGAGGACCGGCGCGTCGAGATCACCGGCCCCACCGACCGCAAGATGACGATCAACGCGCTGAACAGCGGGGCCAAGGTGTGGCTGGCAGACATGGAGGACGCCACCAGCCCCACGTGGACCAACGTCATCGGCGGACAGCACAGCCTGTTCGACGCGATCCGCGGGCAGATCGACTTCACGTCGCCCGAGGGCAAGGAGTACCGCGTCGGAGAGTCGACGCCGACGATCGTGTTCCGCCCGCGCGGCTGGCACCTGACGGAGAAGCACCTGGAGTTCACGGACCGGGCCGGCCAGAGCTGCGCGGCGTCGGCGAGCCTGGTCGACGCCGGCCTGTACCTGTTCCACAACGCGCAGGCGCTCATCGACTCAGGCCGCGGACCGTACCTGTACCTGCCCAAGCTGGAGGGTCACCTGGAGGCACGCCTCTGGGACGAGGTCTTCCGGTTCACCGAGACCTACCTGGGCCTGCGGTACGGCACCATCCGCGCGACGGTGCTCATCGAGACCATCACGGCCGCGTTCGAGATGGAGGAGATCCTCTACGAGCTGCGCGACCACTGCGCGGGGCTGAACGCCGGCCGCTGGGACTACATCTTCAGCGTCATCAAGAACTTCCGCGCTCGCGGACCGCGCTTCGTCCTGCCGGACCGCGGCAGCGTGACGATGACGGTCCCGTTCATGAAGGCGTACACCGAGCTGCTCGTCGCCACCTGCCACAAGCGGGGCGCGCAGGCCATCGGCGGCATGAGCGCCTTCATCCCGGACCGCCGCGACCCGGAGGTCACCGACACGGCGCTCGCCCAGGTCAGGGCGGACAAGCAGCGGGAGGCCGGGCAGGGGTACGACGGCACCTGGGTGGCTCACCCCGACCTCGTGCCCGTCGCGCGGGAGGTGTTCGACGAGGCGCTCGGCGACCGCATCGACCAGCGACACCGGCTGCGTGAGGACGTGCACGTCACCGCGGCGGAGCTGCTCGACATCCCGTCGGCCGGCGGTGGCGAGCCCGGGGCCGTCACCGACGGCGGGCTGCGCGGCAACGTGTCCGTGGGGGTCCGGTACCTCGAGGCGTGGCTGCGGGGCATCGGCGCGGTCGCCATCGACCACCTCATGGAGGATGCCGCCACGGCGGAGATCTCGCGGTCGCAGGTGTGGCAGTGGGTGCACCAGGAGGTCGTCACCGCCGAGGGCACCCGCATCGATGCCGCACGAGTCGAGCAGGTCCTCCAGGAGGTGCTGGCCGAGCTGCCGCGGACCGAGGGCGACCGGTACGACGACGCGGCCGACCTGTTCCGGCAGGTGGCGCTGGCGGAGGACTTCCCGACGTTCCTCACGGTGCCGGCGTACACGCAGTTCCTGGTCGACCGCGGCTGAGGGGCGGCGACCGCGACGCGGCCCGGGTCAATGACGACCCGGGCCGCGTCGCACGTCGCCGGGGCTCGCGTCGTGCGGGCGTCATCGGCAAGGATCCAGGGCATGGCCGACGACGAACGCCCCGTGCTGGTCACCGGCGGCACCGGGACCCTGGGCCGTGCCCTCGTGCACACGCTCCTCGACGCCGGCCGACCCGTGCGGGTGCTCAGCCGGCGCGACCGCTCGCCGGCCGCCCCGGACGCCGTCGAGTGGGTGGTCGGCGACCTGCTCACCGGGGACGGTCTGCGCCGGGCGCTCGACGGGGTGACCGCCGTGGTGCACTGCGCCAGCGACCCGCGCAAGCCCGACGACGACCTCGACGCCGCCGTGCAGCTGCTGCTCGCGGCTCGCTCGGCCAGCGTCCCGCACCTCGTCTACGTCTCGATCGTCGGCGTCGACCGGGTGCCGTTCGCGTACTACAAGGCCAAGCACCGGGTCGAGGAGATCGTCGAGGACGGCGACATCCCGTGGACGATCCTGCGCGCGACGCAGTTCCACGACTTCGTCGCCACGCTGCTGGACTACCTGTCGCGCGGACCCGTCGCGCTCGCCCCGGCGGGCATGGACGACCAGCCCGTCGACGTGCGCGAGGTGGCCGCGCGGCTGGCGGAGCTGGTCGACGCGGGCCCGTCCGGCCGCGTGGACGACCTGGGCGGCCCGCAGGTGCTCAGCACCACCGAGCTCATGCGCACCTACCTCGCGGCGACCGGCCGCCGCCGACCGGTGTGGACCGTGCCGTTCCCCGGACCGCTGCGCGCGTTCCGCAGCGGAGCGCACCTCGCGCCGGAGCACGCGGTCGGTCGGCAGACCTTCGCGGAGTGGCTCCGGACCAGGTCGACCCGCTAGCGCGTCAGCCGAGCTGCCAGGTCCAGGCGCCGGTCGCGTCGGTCTGCACGGTCACGGTCGTCGGCACGCCTGCCGGGTCGACCGCGACGCACTGGAACGTCGTCGCCGCGCCGGTGACCAGCTGGTCGGGGCACTGCACCGTCGCGGCGATGCCGGTCTGCGCGGCGATCCCGGCGGCGATCTCGGTCTCGAACGCCTGGGCGTCGTAGCCGACCGCATCCACGGTCTGGTCCGTCATGGCGAGCCGGACGAAGTTCGCCACGAGGAACGCACTGATCACCGCACCGATGATCGACAGGACCAGCGCCCACCGTGCCCGGCCGCGACCCTTGGGCTCCCACCCGGCCGCCTCGAGCGTCCGGGCGCGCTTGAGCCCGACGACGGACAGGATGATCCCGGCCACCGCGGCGATCGGTACGCCGAGCATCGCCAGGATCGAGACCAGCAGCGCCACCCGTGCCGGGGTGTTCTTGCCGTCGCCCAGGTCGGACGTCGGGTTGACCAGGTAGTGGCTCTCGACCGGCTGGATCCAGCCGCCGCCGCCGGCGACCGCAGGAGCGCTGTAGCCGAAGCGTGAGTTGGCCTCTGCGGGCGATGTGGAGGCGGCGGGGTAGTCGAACCGGGACGTGGCCGCGGCGGGGTAGCCGAACCGGGACCCGGCGTCAGGCTGCCCGAACCGGTACTCGGGCGAGATCGCGTCGGGGGTCGACGGTGCGAACCCTTGGCCGTACTGCGAGATCGCAGGGGCGACCGGGGCCACCGGAGTGGGCGCGACAGGCACCGGCGGCGCCTGCACGTGGGTGGTCCAGCTGGCCCCGTCGAACCAGCGCTGTCCCGCCGGGTCGCCCGGGTCCGTGTACCAGCCCGCAGGGGGGTTCCCGGTGGTGGGCGTGCTCACGTCGGCTCCAGTCGTCGGCTCATCGAGGCTGCTGACGACATCGGCAGCGGACCGCGCGTTCTTGACCCGTCAGACGGCGGCGGTCAGCTCTCGAAGAGGCAGAACGGGTGGCCCGCCGGGTCGAGCATGACGCGGACGTCCTCCTGCGGCTGGAACCCCGCGAGGGTCGCTCCCTGCTCGAGCGCGTGCTCGACGCCACGGGTCATGTCGTTCACCCAGATGTCGAGGTGCTCCATCATCTGCTGGTGGTCCGTGGTCGCCGGCCAGACCGGCGTCTCGTAGAGCGGGTCGGAGCTGAACGCGACGCCGGTCCCGCCCCCGGGCGGCCGGAGCAGCACCCAGCCGGGCTCCTCGCCCATCACGCGCCAGCCGAGCAGGCGTCGGTAGAAGTCCCCGAGCGCGTTGGCGTCGCGCGCCTCGAGCACGGTCGTCGAGAGGGAGAAGTCGAGGCCCGCGTGCCGCGTGACCGGCTCCCGGACGGCCGGCCCGCCGAAGATCGTGAGCGGCGACGGGTGCCGCGGCTCGTACAGCCCGAGCGACCCACCGCTGGGCAGCGGGATCTGGGTGACGACCCCCCAGTCCTCGGTGTGCGGGTGGCCGAGCGGTCGGACACCTTTCGCCGCCAGGTCCGCGAGCGTGCGGTCGAGGTCGCCGCACATGAGGTGCAGCGTCGCCCCGTCGGCACTGTCGCCGGGATGCACCCCGAGCTCGGCCGGAGGGAGGGCGAAGATCAGCCACCCGTCGCCCGAGGTCGCATCCGCGACCGACGCCCACCCGAGAACGTCGCGCAGGAACGCGCGGTCTGCGGCGGGGTCGGAGCTGGCCAGCAGCACGTGCAGCGCGGAGATCACCGGTCCAGCGTCCCGACGTGTTCCCGTGTTCGCCACTCGGAAAACCCCTTGGCGGCGGCGGATTCCGGACGTACCGTCGTCGCACACGGGAAGGAGGTGGTCCAGGACATGTTCTATTCCAGGACGCGTGAGGTGACTGTCCGCTAGTCGCCCGAAAGTACTCGGACGGATTGCACAGACGATCCGCCCGCAGGCCCACCCGGACCGGCGAGCGAATCCATGGCAGTCACCGCAGCCCGTGGGAGCCGCGACCTCGTCCTTCGCGGCAGGGCCTCTTCGGAGGCCTGGCCCACGGGCTGTTGCTTGCCCATCTCGTGGCAGGCTGGAGGCGTGGCTCTCAAGAACCCCTCCCAGATCGACCAGATGCGTCCCGCCGGGAAGTTCGTCGCCGGCGTGCTGTCCTCGTTGCGTGACGTCGCCCGCGAGGGGATGACCCTCAAGGAGCTGGACACCCACGCGCACCGGATGATCGACGCCGCCGGTGCCCATTCGGTCTACCTCGGCTACCACCCGTCGTTCGGGGCGATGCCGTACCCGGGCGTGCTGTGCACCTCGGTCAACGACGCCGCCCTGCACGGCCTGCCGTCCGACTACGTGCTCGCCGACGGGGACGTGCTGAGCATCGACTTCGCCGCGCAGGTGCAGGGCTGGGTGGCCGACTCCGCGCTGACGTTCCAGATCGGCACGCAGGACCCGACGGTCCAGAAGCTGATCCAGACCACCGAGAGGGCCCTCGACGCGGGGATCAAGGCCGCGCGTGCCGGCGCGCGGATGGGCGACATCTCGTCGGCTATCGGCACCATCGGACGCGCGGGCGGGTACGGGATCAACGCCGACTTCGGGGGCCACGGCGTCGGGCGCACCATGCACGAGGACCCGCACGTGCCCAACCTCGGGCGTCCCGGCACCGGCCAGAAGCTGAAGGCCGGCCTGGTCATCGCCATCGAGCCGTGGTTCATGGCCGGCGGCGACGAGTACACGATCGACGACGACGGCTGGACCATCCGCACCGGCGACGGCTCCCTGGCCGCCCACGCGGAGCACACGATCGCGATCACCCCGGACGGCCCGCTCGTCCTCACGGCCCGCGACTGACCCACACGTCCGCAACGTCCGAGCAGATGCAGGCCCTGGGCCACCTCTGCTCGGACGTCGCGCTGCGAGTCAGGTGCTGAATCGATCCAGAACAACCTTGAGCGCGTTGTGACCCCCCAGAACGCGCTTAACGTTGTTCTCGCCCAGCCCAGACCGGCGGCGTTCTTGACGGCGGACTTAGATTGGCTCGATCCGGCAACGCCGGCGGATCCGCACGAAAGAGGGCCTCTGATGTCCGCGCTCGTCGATACTGCTCCGCTCATCGGTCACGTCGTCGGGGGTCAGGTGACCACCCCCGAGGGGTCCCGCACCCAGGACGTGTTCGACCCCGCGACCGGACAGGTGTCGGGCCGCGTGCTGCTGGCCGAGCAGGCCGACGTCGACGCGGCGGTCGCGGCGGCGGTGGTCGCGGCGCAGAGCTGGTCGCAGGAGCCTGTCGCCAAGCGGGCCGCGGTGCTGTTCGCGCTGCGGGAGCAGATCGTGCAGTACACCGACGAGCTGGCCGCGATCATCACCGCCGAGCACGGCAAGGTCCTGGCCGACTCCCACGGGGAGATCGCCCGCGGGCTCGAGGTCATCGAGTACGCCTGCGGCATGCCGCAGCTGCTCAAGGGCGAGTACACGGACCAGGCGGCCACGGGTGTCGACGTGTTCTCGTTCCGGGAGCCGCTGGGCGTGGTCGCCGGCATCACCCCGTTCAACTTCCCCGCCATGGTGCCGCTGTGGATGGCGCCGATGGCCATCGCCACGGGCAACGCGTTCGTCCTCAAGCCGTCCGAGCGCGACCCCTCGGCGTCGCTGTTCCTGGCGAAGATGTGGAAGGCCGCCGGGCTGCCGGACGGGGTGTTCTCGGTGGTGCAGGGCGACCGGGTGGCCGTCGACGCGCTGCTCACCCACCCGGACATCGCGGCGGTGTCGTTCGTCGGCTCGACGCCGATCGCGCAGCACGTGCACGCCACGGCCACCGCGCACGGCAAGCGGGTGCAGGCGCTCGGCGGGGCCAAGAACCACGCGGTCGTGCTGGCCGACGCCGACCTGGACCTCGCGGCGACGCACCTGACCGGAGCGGCGTTCGGCGCGGCCGGCGAGCGGTGCATGGCGATCTCGGTGGCGGTCGTGGTCGACGAGGTCGCGGACGCGCTGCTCGACCGGCTGCGGGCCGGGGCGGAGAAGGTCCGGGTCGCACCCGGCAACGACCCCGACTCCGACATGGGCCCCGTGATCACGAAGGCGTCGCAGCTGCGGATCGAGGAGATCGTCACCGACGCGGTCGCCAACGGGGCGTCCGCCGTGGTCGACGGTCGCGGGCACACGGTGGCCGGTCACGAGAACGGGTTCTTCGTCGGCCCCACGGTCCTCGACGGCGTCTCCACGGACATGCGCGCCTACGTCGAGGAGATCTTCGGGCCGGTGCTCGTGGTGATCCGCGCGGCGGACCTGCCCGAGGCGATCGCCCTGGTCAACGCCAACCCGTACGGCAACGGCACCGCGCTGTTCACGTCCTCCGGCGACGCCGCCCGCACGTTCCAGCGCGCGGTGAACGTCGGCATGATCGGCATCAACGTGCCGATCCCCGTACCGGTCGGATGGCACTCGTTCGGCGGGTGGAAGAACTCGCTGTTCGGCGAGAGCCACATCTACGGCCCCGAGTCGGTGCGGTTCTACACGCGCGGCAAGGTGGTCACCAGCCGCTGGCCGAGCAGCCCCGCGACGGCCAGGTTCCACTTCGGCCGCACCACCAGCCACTGACCGCAACGTCCGAGCATGTGGCTGCTCCAGCGACCACATGCTCGGACGTTTGACGCAGGAGAACGTTGCGTCCGAGGAAGTGGCTGCCCTGGCGACCACTTCCTCGGACGCTGCGCTTCTCAGAGGCTGCGCTGGTACGTGCGCATCGCGCGGACCGACCACCACGCGACCAGGGCCGCCAGTGCCGCGAGCAGTGCGCCCCGGCTGGCTACCACCGACCAGTCGACCGACGGGGACATCGCCGTGCGCGCGATCTCCGTCGCCCAGGTCAGCGGGTTGTAGGCGGCGGCCGTCTGCACCCAGTCCGGCAGCAGTGCAGCGGGCATGAGGGCGGTCGAGATGAAGGTCGCCGGCAGCACGATCATGGTCGAGATGCCGATGAGCGCGGTCTGGTCGCGGGCCAGCAGTGCGACCGCGGCCGACAGCGAGCAGAACGCCGCCGCGAGCAGCAGGGACGCCCCGATCGCGAGGGCCATGCCCCCGACACCTCCGGAGTACTGCGCGCCGGCCAGCGCGCCGATCCCGATCACGCAGATCCCCTGCACCACGCAGACCAGCAGCTGCTGCACCAGCTGCCCGGCCACCAGCGACGACCGCGACACGGGGGACGTGAGCATCCGGTCCATGACGCCGGAGCGGATGTCGTCGATGAACCCCGTGCCGGCCCAGGCGCCCGAGTACAGGACCGTCATCATGAGGATGCCCGGCACCAGGAACGTCAGGTAGTCGTCGGTGCCGAAGCCCGGCACGGTGCCGACCGACGAGAACACGTTGCCGAACAGGACCAGCCAGATGACCGGCTGGAGGATCGCGACGCCGAGCCCCCAGGGTTGGCGGATCGCGTCGACGGTCCAGCGCCGGGTGACCTCGGCGGTCTGCGTGAACCAGGACGCGCGCGTCGGCGCGGTGACGGTGCGGGGCAGGGTGAGCGTGCTCATCGGGCGACCTCCTTCGAGGCGACCTCGGCTGACGTCCACGAACGGCCGGCGTGCCGCAGGTAGACGTCGTCGAGGGTGGGACGGGAGACGGCGACGGCTCCGTGCCGCACGCCGGCCGCCTGGAGGGCGGCGATGACGGTGGCGACGACTGCCGGTCCGTCGGCGGTCCGTGCGACGAGCCGGCCGGTCGGACCCTCGACGTGCACGACGACGTCGCGCAGCGCGGTGATCGACGCGACCGCCGACCGCACGAGGTCGGGCGTCGGCTCGACGAGGTCGACCGTGAGCGTGTCCCCCTCGAGCGTGGCCTTCAGCGCGTCCGGGGAACCGAACGCGACCACGCGGCCGCGGTCGACGATCGTCACCCCGTCGGCCAGCCGGTCGGCCTCCTCCAGGTAGTGCGTGGTGAGGACCACGGTCAGCGCGTCCTCGCCCGCCAGCCGTCGGATCTCCGCCCACATCGCGGCGCGCGCCTCGGGGTCGAGCCCGGTGGTGGGCTCGTCGAGGAACAGGACCTGTGGGCTGCCGACGAGGCCGAGCGCCACGTCGAGCTTGCGCCGGGTGCCGCCGGAGAGCTTCCCGGCGCCGCGGTCGGCGGCGTCGGTCAGCCCGAAGCGGTCCACCAGTGCGGCCGCCCGGTCCGACGACGCGGCGCGGGACAGTCCCCGCAGCCGCGCGGCCATCACGAGGTTCTCGCGCGGGCTGAGCAGCGGGTCGGCGCCGGTCCCCTGCGAGACGTAGCCGATGCTCCGGCGGACGGCGTCGGCGTCGCGGACGACGTCACGACCGCCCACGCGGGCGATCCCTGAGGTGGCACGCGCGAGCGTGGTGAGCACCTTCGTGGTGGTGGACTTGCCGGCGCCGTTGGGGCCGAGCAGCCCGTGCACGGTGCCGCCGGGGATGCTGAGCGTGAGGCCGTCGAGGGCCCGGACATCCGGTCGGCCGCGGCCGCCGGGGTAGGTCTTGACGAGGTCGAGCGCTTCGACCACGGGTGCTGCGGGCATGGTGCCGCCTTCGGTCGTGCCGTCCGTTCCTTCCGGCCTGGACGGCGGGTGGTCCGACCGAGCTGCCACCTATGCTGATTCGTGCGGCGGATCGCACAGGTGCCCTCACGGGTCCCGGTCGGTTCGTGGTGGTCGGCCCGGGTGTTCCAGCACCTGGGCCGACCTTCTTCTCTACGGAGGGCTCAGATACGGCGCGAGCGCCTCCGCAAGCTCATCGGGGTCCAGCCGGCCGTGCGTGCTGGCGCGTTGGTGCAGGTCACGCCACAGGTCGACGCCCTCGAACGATCCGTCCGCGATGCTCGTGGCGAGCGCGGTGACGAACCCGAGCTCGGCGCGGACCATGGTGACCTCGTACTCGCCCTCCAGGGAGAAGATGGCCGGCAGGCCCATCGTGCGCGCGTCGGCCAGCCCGCTCTCCAGGCTCGCGACCTGCCGCTCGAGCGACGTCTGCCGCAGCCGCAGCAGCCGGACCACGTCGTCGGGACCCAGCAGCGGCAGGAACGACAGGGCGGCCTCGAACTGCGGGAACTCCTTGGCCGGCGTGCGGACCAGGTCGGTCAGCCAGTCGATGGCCTCCGTCGCGCCGGCGTCGGTGATCCGGTACACCGTGCGGGTCGGGCGGTTGCCCTCCCGCTCGGTCGACGCGGCCTCGATCAGACCGTGCTTCACCAGCGAGTCGACCACCGAGTACAGGGACCCGAAGTTCAGGCGCACCGACTCGTCCTTGCGGCGCTCGCGCAGGGTCATCGACATCTCGTACGGGTGCATCGGGCGTTCCCACAGGAGCGCGAGCACGGCGAGGGCCAGCGGGTTGTTGCGGCTGCGCGGCGCCATGGCTCCTCCTGCTCCGGTCCGAATGCTCGAAACAGAATATATCTCGACTAGTACGCGTTTGCCAAGCACGAACGGCCCGCACCCTGGGGAGGATGCGGGCCGTTCGATCCCACGGGGTCAGTCGACGCGGACGACGACCTTGCCGCGCACGTGGCCGGTCTGGATGGTCTCGTGGGCCGCGGCGGCGTCGGCCAGCTCGAACACCTCGGCGACGTCGACCGTGACGGTGCCGGCGTCGATCAGGGCGGTGAGGGCGTCGAGGTCCTCGGTGCTCGGTCGGACCCAGACGTACTGGCCGCCGAGCTCGTCGCGGGCCGCGGCGTTGACGATCGACGCGACGGTCCCACCCTCGGCCAGCAACGCCCGCGAGGTCCCGACGAGGTCGTCGCCGCCGAAGTCGAGCACCACGTCGACACCCTCGGACGCCAGCGCGCGGACGCGGTCGACGAGCCCGTCGCCGTACTCCACCGGCTCGGCGCCGAGGCCACGCAGGTACTCGTGGTTGCGCGCGGACGCGGTGCCGATCACCCGGGCGCCCAGGGAGCGGGCGATCTGCACGGCGAACGAGCCGACGCCGCCGGCTGCGGCGTGCACGAGGACGGTCTGACCGGCACGGACGCCGGCCCGGCGGATCGTCTGGTACGCGGTCAGCCCGGCCAGCGGCACGGCCGCCGCCTCCTCGAACGAGAGGGATACCGGCTTGCGCGCGAGGGTGCGCACGGGTGCCGCGACGTACTCCGCGAACGTCCCGCCCTGCACCCAGTCGCGCCGCACGTACCCGTAGACCTCGTCGCCGACCTGGTACTCGGGGGTGTCGAGACCCACGCGCTCGACCACGCCGGCGACGTCCCAGCCGGGGACCGCGGGGAACGTCACGTCCATGAGCGCGTCGAGGTGTCCGGCGCGGACCATCCAGTCGACCGGGTTCACCGAGGCGGCGCGCACGCGGACGAGCACGCTGTCGGCGCCGACCTTGGGGGTGGGCTGCTCGGTGAGCTCGAGGACGTCGGGTCCGCCGTAGCGGGAGTAGGTGATGGCTCGCATGATTCGCACAACCTCCGAGGGCCGAGTGGTGTTTCGTGACGTCCGTCGCAGATCATGACGGCATGCCCACCCCGTACTCCGTCATGGTCGTCTGCACCGGCAACATCTGTCGCTCTCCGATGGCGGAGGTGGTCCTGCGCGAGCGGTTCGCCGCCGCAGGCCTGGCCGACCAGGTGGTCGTCGACTCGACGGGCATCAGCGACGAGGAGCACGGCAACCCGGTCGACCGCCGCGCACGGGCCGTCCTCCAGGCCGCCGGTTACCCGACAGGCGACGGGCACCGGGCGCGCCAGGTCCGGTCCGGCGACGAGCGTGACCTGGTGCTGGCGATGACGGACGCGCACGCCCGCGCGCTGCGTCGGCTGCACGTCGACCCGGTGCTCTTCCGCTCGTTCGACCCGGCCGCGACCGGCGACCTCGACGTCGCGGACCCCTGGTACGGCGGCGCTCAGGACTTCGAGGACTGCCTCGCGCAGATCGAGGCGGCGGCCGACGGGATCGTCGACCACGTGCGCGCCGAGCTGGGGAATGCGCGACCCGGCACGAACGGTTGACCCAGGCATGTCCCTCGACGAGATCCCGCTGACCACCCTCAAGGGCGAGCCCACGACGTTCGGCGCGTACGCGGACAAGGTCAAGCTGGTGGTCAACGTGGCCTCCCGGTGCGGCCTGGCCCCGCAGTACGAGACGCTCGAGAAGCTCCAGAAGACCTACGGCGACCGCGGGTTCACGGTGCTGGGCTTCCCGAGCAACCAGTTCCTCCAGGAGCTCGGATCCGAGGAGGCCATCGCGGAGTACTGCTCGGCCACCTGGGGCGTGACGTTCCCGATGTTCGAGAAGGTCAAGGTCAACGGCCGGCACCAGCACCCGCTGTACGCCGAGCTGACGAAGGCCCGGGACGCGTCGGGCAAGGCCGGTCGGGTCACGTGGAACTTCGAGAAGTTCGTCGTCACGCCTGACGGGTCGGTGCACCGGTTCCGCCCGCAGACCGTGCCGGACGCGCCCGAGATCGTCGAGCTGATCGAGGCGTCCCTGCCCGCGTAGCTACAGCCAGCGGTTGCGCCGGAAGGCTCGGTGCAGGCCGACGCAGACGACGCCGATGCCGGCCAGCACGATCCAGAACCCGAGCGCCCAGTCCGAGGCCGGCAGGTAGTCGAAGTTCATCCCGTACAGGCCGGCGATCGCGGTGGGCACCAGGGCGATCGCCGCCCACGCGGAGATCTTGCGCATGTCGGAGTTCTGTTGGACCGTCACGCGGTTCTGCTCGACGGTCACCTGCGCGAGGTCGGCCTGCAGGACCCCGGTGAGCAGGGCGTCGGCAGCCTCGATGAGCTCCGCGGCACGCAGCGCATGGTCCTGGACGTCCCGGAAGTACGGCCGCGAGTAGGCGGGGATGCACGGCACCTGCTCGTCGGCCAGGCTCGTCAGCGGCTGGACCAGGGGCACCACCGCGCGGCGGAACTGCTGCACCTCGCGCTTGAGCTTGTAGATCCGCTCGGCGTGGTCGTTGCCGGGGTCGTCGCCGAACACCTGGTCCTCGATCTGGTCGAGGTCCTCGTCGATCGACGCGGTGACGTCGAGGTACTGGTCGACGGTCTTGTCCAGGATCCCGTGAAGCACCGCCGGCGGACCGTGCTGGAGCATCTCGGGGTCGGCCTCGAGCGCCGCCCGCACCTGTGCCGGGATCGTGGTGTCGCCGTGCCGGACGACGATGACGAACCGGTCGCCCAGGAAGATCGCGAGCTCGCTGACCTCGACCACCTCGACGTGGTCGACGTAGTGCACCGGCTTGACCACCGCGAACGTGACTCCGCCGTAGTGCTCGAGCTTGGGCCGCTGGTGGGCTCGGATGGCGTCGTCGATGGCCAGCTCCGGCAGGTCGAAGCCCTCGGCGAGGAGGTCGAACTCGTCGGTGGTGGGCTCCACCAGGCCGATCCACACGAAGCCGTCCTCCGCCTCGGCCTCCTTCAGCGCCAGGCGGAGGTCGTCGATGCGGTGCCGGCGGTGTCCGGCGGAGTAGAGCGCGCAGTCCACGATCACGACACGAAGGCTAGACCGCGCGGTGCCCCGTCCTGCGCGACAGACTGGCTGGACCGTCGACGCATGCCGGCGGCACCGTGGAAGAAACCCCGGAGGATCGCGTGAAGTTCGAGATCTACAAGGACAAGGGTGGCGAGTTCCGGTTCCGGATCGTCGCCACGAACGGCAACGTCCTCGCCGCCAGCGAGGGCTACTCGGCGAAGGCGTCGGCCCAGAACGCCATCGACCGCATCAAGTCCGACGCCGCCGGCGCAGACACCGTCGACAACAGCTGACCTCGGGCGCACGGGTCCGGCGCCGCTGCCGGGCCCGTGCGTCACGATGACCCCATGAAGGTTGCCGCCCGCGCCCACGTCCCCCCGTTCGCCGTGATGGAGATCCTGGCCGCCGCGAACGCGCGCCGGGCCGCCGGCGAGGACGTGCTGAACCTCTGCGCGGGCGAGCCGTCGACCGGGGCCTCGGAGGTCGTGCGGCAGCGCGCGATCGACCTGCTGACCTCGGGCGACCTCGGGTACACCGAGTCGCTGGGTGCGCCGGCCCTGAGGGCGGCGATCGCGCAGCACTACCTCGACACGTACGACGTGGTGCTCGCCCCGCGCCAGATCGCCGTGACCACAGGGTCGTCGGGCGGCTTCGTGCTCGCGTTCCTCGCGGCGTTCGACGTCGGCGACCGGGTGGCGCTCGCGGTCCCCGGCTACCCGGCGTACGCCAACATCCTCGCGGCCCTCGGGTGCGACGTCGTGGTGGTCCCCTGCGGTCCCGAGACCCGGTACCAGCCGACCGTCGCGCAGCTCGAGGCGCTGGACGGCCCCCTCGAGGGGCTGGTGATCGCCAGCCCGGCCAACCCGACCGGCACGATGATCGACCCCGACGAGCTTGCCGCGATCTCCGACTGGTGCGCGAGGAACGGCGTGCGGCTGATCAGCGACGAGATCTACCACGGGATCACCTACGGCTCCGAGGCGACCGCCACCGCGGCCCGGTACCTGGACCGCGGCGCCGTCGTCGTGAACTCGTTCTCCAAGTACTGGGCCATGACGGGCTGGCGCCTGGGCTGGCTGGTGCTCCCGGACGACCTGATCACGACCGTCGACGCGCTGGCCGGCAACGTCGCCCTCTGCCCGCCGGCCCTGGCCCAGCACGCCGGGGTCGCCGCGTTCAGCCCCGCCGGGTACGCGGCGGCCCGCGAGAACGTCGAGCGCTACGCCGCGGCCCGCTCGCACCTGCTCGACCGGCTGGCCGAGCTGGGCTGGGCGCGCATCGCCCCCGCGGACGGGGCGTTCTACCTGTACGCCGACATCTCCGCGAGCGGACTGGACTCGATCACCTGGTGCGCGAGGCTGCTCGACGAGGCCGGTGTCGCGCTCACGCCGGGCACCGACTTCGACCCCGTCGACGGGCACCACTGGGTGCGGTTGTCGTTCGCGTCGTCGGTGGACGTGGTGCGCCAGGCCGTGGACCGCATCGTCGCCTGGCAGCGAACCCTGCCGTAACACGCGCCACCTACAGTCACGGCCATGGACGTGGCGGTGCTCGGTGCGACGGGCGATGTGGGACGGCAGATCTGCACGCAGCTGGTGGAGCGGCGGATCCTGCCGACGACGTCGCGCCTCCAGCTGGTCGGCCGGCTCGACGGCGCCTCCGGACGCGCGGTGCACGGGCTGCGCGCGGACCTGATCGACGCGTACGACGAGCACGCACCGCTGCTGGACGTGGCCCTGGACCCGGCGGACGTGGTGGCCGACGTCGTGGTGGTCGCCGCGGGGGCGACCGCACCGGCGTCGGCGGGTGCGCCGATGACCCGGGCGCAGCTCGCGGAGCAGAACCTCGCCGCGTTCACCGCGTACGCGGACGCCCTGGCCCGGTACGGCTCGGGGCAGGAGGTGGTCGTCGTGGTCTCCAACCCGGTCGAGCTCGGGGTCGCGGTGATGGCCTCCGCCCTCAAGCGGCACCGCGTGATCGGGATGGGCGCGTGGCTGGACACCCTGCGGTTCCGCCGGGAGATCGCGGTGTCGCTCGGGGTCCGACGCCACCGCGTGGCCGGGTTCGTGGCCGGGCAGCACGGGGACGACCTGGTGCCGCTGTGGTCGTCCGTGCGGATCAGCGGGCTCGACGTCGACGAGCGGCGGCGAGCGGTGGCCCGGCTGCGCGGCGGGCGGTCGCTCGACGGGTTCGGGGCGGAGATCGCGTCCGCCAAGGAGCAGCTCGCTGGCCTGCGGGACATGGGCGAGGCGTTCGCGCTCATCGACAGCTGGCCGCCGGACCTGCGGGTGGTCGCGCGTCCGTGGATGACGCATCAGAGCGGTGCCAAGACCGCGGCCGGCACCGCGAGCGCGACGATCGACCTGGTGGACACCATCCTCGACGGGCGGGACATCGTGGTCGCGGGGCAGGTGGCGCTCGCTGGCGAGGTGCTGGACCGCACGGGGGTGCTGGGCGTCCCGGTGGTGGTCGGGCAGGAGGGGTGGTCGCGGGTGCTGCTGGACGAGCCTGCCCCCGACGAGGTCCGCAGGCTGACCGCCGTGGCGGACCGGATCGACGCGGCGAACGCGCCGTGGCTGGGGGGCCACGCATGATCTCCGACGACGACGACCGCTGGGTGGCCTTCGTCCGCGCCGACCACCGGACCGGGACCATCGCCGCGCTCGCCGGGGTGTTCGCCACGCGCGGCGTCAACTTCGAGTCGCTGGCCACGGGAGACGTCGAGGGGGATGACGGCCTGGTCGTCGTGACGTTCCGGACCAGCGAGCGCCGTCAGCGCGTGCTGGTGCGCAGTGTCGAGCGGCTGGACGCGGTGCGCAGCGTGCTCGTGCGCCGGGCCGAGGACCTCGGCGTCCGCGCGGCGGCGGTGGTCCACCTGCCCCGCACGGTCGACTTCCGGCCGCCCAAGCACGCGGCGGTCAGCTGGTCGGGGTCGTCGCTGCTGGGCCAGCCGGTGCTGATCGAGGGGCCCCTGGTGGACGTGGAGGCCGTCGTCGCCGCGGCGCGCGCCGCGGGAGCCCGGTCTGAGGCGACGGTCATCGAGCCGCCCGCCGCGACATAGGTTGGCACTGTGCCCCTGCCCGCCCTGGTCCCGCCAGGACCGCCCCTGACCCCCGCGCAGACCGAGCGCGGGTCCCGCCACCTGCTGCTCGCAGAGCTCGGTGTCGACGGCCAGCGCCGGCTGCGCAGTGCGCGCGTGCTCGTCGTCGGCGCCGGCGGGCTGGGCGCGCCCGTGCTCCAGTACCTCGCGGCGGCGGGAGTCGGGACGATCGGGATCGTCGACGACGACGTGGTCGACGTCAGCAACCTCCAGCGCCAGGTCATCCACCGGTCGGCCGACGTGGGCCGGCCGAAGGTCGACAGCGCGCACGACGCCGTCGCGGCGCTCGACCCGGACATCCGCGTGGTCGCGAACCGCACGCGGCTGACCAGCGAGAACGTCGACCAGATCCTGCGCGGCTACGACGTCGTCGTCGACGGGACCGACAACTTCCCCACCCGCTACCTGGTCAACGACGCGTGCGTCCGGCTCGGTCTGCCCGAGGTGTGGGGCTCGGTGCTGCGGTTCGACGCGCAGACCACCGTGTTCTGGGGCCGCCAGGGCGTGGAGCTGCGCGACCTGTTCCCCTCACCGCCGGGGCCCGACGAGGTCCCGTCCTGCGCCGAGGCCGGCGTGCTCGGCGCGCTCTGCGGGCAGGTCGGCTCGATCATGGCCACCGAGGTGGTCAAGCTCATCACCGGCACCGGCGAGAGCCTGCTCGGCCGCGTGCTGGTCATCGACGCCCTGCGTGGCCGGTGGACCGAGATCCCCCTGGCCGCACGCCTCACACCACACCCGAGATCTGAGGAGCCCGCCATGTCCGACGTCCCCGTCGTCACCGCCCCCGAGCTGGTCCGGCGGCTCGCCGCCCGCGAGGCCGGCACCGACGACTTCCTGCTCATCGACGTCCGCGAGCCCGCGGAGCACGCGCAGGCGTCCATCCCTGGCGCGGTGCTCGTGCCGCTGGGCACGGTGTTCGACGGCACCGCGCTGGCCGACCTGCCGCGCGACCGGGAGATCGTCGTGCACTGCCAGGTGGGCGCTCGGTCGCTCACGGCGGCGAAGATCCTGCGGGGCGCGGGCTTCGACGCCTCGAACGTCGACGGCGGGATCCTCGCCTGGATGGACGCCAGCTGACCGTGCGCTCCCTCACCGAGCACCGCGCGGCAGCCCTCGCGCTGGCCTCGCCCCTGCCCGCCGTCGAGGTGCTCCTGGACGACGCGGACGGCCTCGTCGTCGCCGGCGACCTGCGCACCGACGAGCCTCTGCCGCGCTGGGACAACTCCGCGATGGACGGCTACGCGGTCCGGCAGGCCGACGTGGTGGACCTGCCGACGACGCTTCGTGTGGTGGCGGACCTACCGGCCGGCTCGGCGGACGAGCCCGTGGTCGGACCCGGCACCGCGGCGCGGATCATGACGGGCGCCCCGGTGCCCGAGGGTGCCGACACGATCGTCCCCGTCGAGCTGACCGATGCCGGGACCGCCGCCGTGCTGGTGCGCGAGGCCCCGGCCGCAGGCGTGCACGTCCGGCGGGCCGGCGAGGATGCCGTACCCGGCGACGTGGTGGTCGCGGCGGGCACGCTGCTCGGACCGGCCGCCGTCGCCGCGGTCGCCTCGCTCGGGCTCGCCACCGTGCGCGTGCACCGACGCCCGCGCGTCGCCGTCGTCTCCACCGGCGACGAGCTGGTGCCCCCGGGCACGCCGCTGCGCCGCGGCCAGCTGCCCGACTCGAACTCCTGGCTGCTGGCGTCCGCGGTCCGGGATGCCGGTGGCACGCCCGTGCGGATCGGCCCGGCGCCCGACGACGTCGACGCCCTGCGGTCGGTGCTCGCGGACCTCGACGGCACGGTCGACGCGATCGTCACGTCCGGCGGCGTGAGCGTCGGCGCGTACGACGTGGTCAAGGCCGCGCTGGCCGACGACCCCGGCGTCGAGTTCCTCGCGGTCGCCGTGCAGCCCGGCAAGCCGCAGGGCCTGGGACGGCTCCCCGGCGGCACCCCGATCTACACGCTGCCCGGCAACCCGGTGAGCTCGTTCGCGTCGTTCGAGATGTTCGTGCGCCCCGCGATCCTGCGCATGCGCGGGCTCGCCGACGTGGAGCGTCCGTCGATGTCCGCGGTGGCCGACGAGGGCTGGACGACTCCGCCCGGCCGCGCGCAGCTCATGCCGGTGCGCTGGGTGGGCCCCGATCGCATCGTGCGGGCGACCGGGCGCGGCTCGGGCTCGCACCTGGTCGCGCGCCTCGCGCTGGCCGAGGGGCTCGCCGTCATCCCCGCCGAGATCGACACGGTCGTCGCCGGCGACCGCGTCGCCGTCCTGAAGGTGAGCCCATGAGCGAGCAGTTCACGCACCTCGACGCGGCCGGGCACGCCCGGATGGTCGACGTGACCGCCAAGCAGCCGACCGTCCGGGAGGCCACCGCCAGCGGCCGGGTCCAGTGCGGGCCCTCCGTGATCGCGGCGTTGCGCGACGGATCCGTGCCGAAGGGGGACGTGCTCGCGGTCGCCCGGATCGCCGGCATCGCCGCCGCGAAGCGCACCCCCGAGCTCCTGCCCCTGGCGCACGTCATCGGCGTGCACGGCGTGGTGGTCGACCTCGAGATCACCGACGAGGGCGTCTCGATCACCGCTACCGTCCGCACGGCCGACCGCACGGGCGTCGAGATGGAGGCGCTCACCGCGGTGTCCGTGGCAGCGCTCGCGGTGGTCGACATGGTCAAGGGCCTCGACAAGTCCGTCCGGATCGCCGACGTGCAGCTGGAGGCGAAGTCGGGCGGGCGCTCGGGCGACTGGCGGCGCGACGCGTGACCTCCGCCGGTCACGGGCTGACGGACCCGCCGACGTTCGATGCGATCGTGTTGGCCGGCGGTCGGGCCCGCCGGCTCGGGGGCGTCAGCAAGGCCGAGGTCGAGGTGGGCGGGACCGCGCTGCTCGACCATGCGCTCGCGGCCGTGGCGGGCGCGGCGCAGGTCGTCGTCGTCGGGCCGCCGGACGTCGCGCGGCCGGGGGTCGTGACCGTGCTGGAGGACCCGCCGGACGGCGGCCCGGTGGCGGGGATCGGCGCCGGGGTCGCGCACCTGCGCGACGACGGCCCCGAGCTGGTGGTCGTTCTCGCGTGCGACGTACCCGGCGCCGGCCGCGTCCTGCCCGCGCTGCTCGCCGCCGTCGGGGGTGCGGACGGCGCGCGGATGGTCGGTGCCGAGGGTCGACCGCAGCACCTCGTGGCCGTCTACCGCCGGACGGCCCTGAGGTCGGCGCTCGACGCGCTGCCGGACCTGCACGGTGCCGCGGTGCACAGGCTCGTCGGGGGCCTGCACCTGGTGGACGTCCCGGACGAGCAGGGTGCGACCGCCGACGCGGACACCTGGGCCGACGTGGAACGCCTCGACGCAGCGCTCAGTGACAGGATCGAGCCATGACCGACGACCCCCGCCGCGCGCCCGGCGCCGACCTGCCCGCCTGGATCGAGAACCTGACCGCCGCACTGGGCGTCGACCCCACGATCGTGGACACCGACCGGATCCTCGGCGTCGCCGCCGACGTCGCCCACCAGGTGGCCCGGCCGGCCGTCCCGATCACGATGTTCATCGCGGGTCTGGCCGCCGCAGGGACCGACCCGGCGCCGATCCTCGCGCGGATCGAGGCCGAGGCCGCCGCCTGGACCGCCGAGCAGTGATCACCGTCCGCTACTTCGCCGCTGCCGCGGAGGCCGCCGGGGTGGACACCGAGCAGCTGCCCGCGGGCACCGCTGCCCAGGTCAGGGCCGCGATGGTGGGCCTGCACGGGACCGCACTGGACCGGGTGCTCGGCCGGTGCGCGCTGCTCGCGGACGGCACGCGGGTCGAGGCCGACGACCCGGTCCCCGCCGGCGCGACTCTGGACGTGCTGCCCCCGTTCGCCGGCGGCTGACCCGCTGCGACGTGCCGCCCGGCAGCGACGGAGCGCCGCGACACGAGCACGTCGGCGGCCACGGGCGTTCGCGTGAAGACTTCGTTCCCCCAGGCGCAACGAAGTCTTCACGCGAACGCGCGGACGCGAGCCGCGACGAGCGCTCGACCCTGTCAGCCGCCGATCGCGCTCATCGGGCGGTCCGGCTGCAGGAAGCTCGGGTCGTCGATGTCGTGCCCGGCCTTCTTGCCCGCCAGGCACCGCCGGTACGCGTCGGCCAGCGCGGTGTCGACGTCGGCGGCCACCGGGGCGGGCCGGGCAGGGGCGTCCGTGCCGATCCGCACGGCCTGACCGGGTCCGATCCCGAGCGCCGCGGCGTCGGGCTCGGCCGACTCGCCGCGCAGCAGGTCCCGCACGTTCGTCTCCGTCTGCGAGAACAGGCACGCCCGCAGCTGCCCGTCGGCGGTGAGGCGCAGCCGGTCGCAGGCGCCGCAGAAGGGTGCGGTGACCGACGCGATGACCCCGACCGTGCCGGGTCCGCCGTCCACCGTCCAGAGCTCCGCGGGCGCCGCGCCGCGGCCGGGCACCTCCTCGAGCGTGAACTCCGCGCGCAGCCGCGCCAGGATCTCCGCCTGCGTCACCATCTCCGCGCGGTCCCACGTGTGGCCGGCGTCGAGCGGCATCTGCTCGATGAACCGCATCTGGTAGCCGCGCTCCACGGCGAACCGCGTCAGGGCGACCACTTCGTCGTCGTTCACCCCGCGCATGGCCACCGCGTTGATCTTCACGGGGTGCAGCCCTGCGGCGTCCGCGGCGGCGATCCCGGCGAGCGTCTCCACCAGCTTGTCGCGGCGCGTCAGCTCCAGGAACTTCGCGCGGTCGAGCGTGTCCAGGCTGATGTTCACGCGGGACAGCCCGGCATCCTTGAGGTCGGAAGCGAGCCCGGGCAGGCGCAGCGCGTTCGTCGTCAGCGACACCTCGGGGCTGCCGGCGGGGCCGGTCAGGGCGGTCAGCCGACGGACGACGTCGACGATGTCCACGCGCAGCAGCGGCTCGCCGCCGGTCAGCCGGATCTCCGTGATGCCCAGGGAGACCCCGACGCGCGCGACGTGCACGATCTCCTCGGTGCTGAGCATGGTGCTCCGCGCGAGCCACGGGACACCCTCCGCGGGCATGCAGTAGGTGCAGCGCAGCGAGCACCGGTCGGTCAGCGAGATCCTCAGGTCGCGGTGCACGCGCCCGAACCGGTCCACCAGCTGCTCGCTCATGACATCCCCACCCACACGTGCGACCCGTCCTCGAGCACCTCACGCTTCCACACCGGCAGCTCGGCCTTGACGGTCTCGACGAGCGCGCGGCACACCTCGAACGCCTCGGCCCGGTGCGCGGTCGAGACCGCCGCGACGATCGCGGCCTCCCCGACCGCCAGGTGCCCGACACGGTGGCTCACGGCGATGCCCAGCACGTCGTCGGTCAGGGCCGCCTGCGCGATCCGCGCCAGGACGTCCTGCGCGCTCGGGTGCGCGGTGTAGTCGAGCCCCACCACGCGGCCCGCGACCGACGGGTCGTGATCCCGCACCAGCCCGACGAACGTCGCCACGGCCCCCGCGCGCGGATCGCTCACATGTTCCACGTGAAACTGCAGGTCGAGCGGCTGATCGAGCACCTGGGCGATCACGAGTGGTCTCCTCCGGTGAGCTGGTCGAGGAGGTGGTCGACCAGCGGCAGCAGCACGTCGAGCCCGTCGGCCACACCGGTCGGCGAGCCGGGCAGGTTCACGACGAGCGCGCCGCCCTCGGTCACGCCGGCGATGCCACGCGAGAGGACTGCGGTGGGAACGGTCGTCGCACCCTCGCGCCGGAGCAGCTCGGCGATCCCGGGCAGCTCGCGGTCGAGCACCGGCCGGGTGCCCTCGGGGGTCCGGTCGCGCGGCCCGACGCCAGTCCCGCCCGACGTCACGACGAACCGCGCGCCGCCCTGGAGTGCGCCGCGCAGCGCCCGCTCGACGGACTCGGCACCGTCCGGCACCACCGCCACGGCGTCCACCGCGAAGCCGGCGGTGAACAGCTTGTCCACGGCCACCGGCCCGGACCTGTCCTCGCGCTCGCCGGCGGCGGACCGGTCGGACACGACGATCACCGCAGCCAGGGGTGACGTGGGCGTCTGCACCGGGCCAATCTACGCACGCGACCCCCATCCGTGGACGGTCGGCCTGCCTCCTGGACATCGCCCGGTACGCTGACCACACAACTTCACACGCTGCTCGAACCGCGGCGGGAGAGCTCCCGCAGAAGGTTGCGGGGCGCCGAAGGAGCAACCCTCCCCGGGAATCTCTCAGGCCCCTGTACCGCCACGGCGAGGCAACTCTGGAAAGCGGACCGACCCTTGCGAGGGCGAGGTCCCACCGACGGTGCAAGCCGGCGCGCCCCGACAGGCGGACCGGCAAAACTCTCAGGTCTGCACGTGCCTACGCACGGTGCAGGTGACAGAGCGGGGAGCCCACCCACCGTCCCGGCACGTCCGGACGACCTTGCGGAGCAGCCCGTGACCGATCTGAGCCAGTTGCACGACGCCGTCGTGAACGGTGTCCCTGCCCTCCACCTCGACGAGTCCCACGACGTCGTCGCGTTCACCAGCATCGAGCACACGCCTGCCGCCGAGGTCTTCGCCGACCGCCACATCGGCCCCCGCGGCGGCGAGACCGCCCACATGCTCTCGGTCGTCGGCTACCACTCGCTCGACGAGCTGGTCGACGCCGCCGTCCCCGCGAGCATCCGCACGGACCGCCCGCTGGACCTGCCCGCCGCACGCTCCGAGGAGGAGGTCCTCGCCGCGCTGCGCACGATCGCCGGCAAGAACCGCGTGATGACGCAGATGATCGGTCAGGGCTACTCCGACACCATCACCCCCGCGGTCATCCGCCGGAACGTGCTCGAGTCGCCCGCCTGGTACACCGCCTACACCCCGTACCAGCCGGAGATCTCGCAGGGCCGCCTCGAGGCGCTGCTCAACTTCCAGACGATGGTCACCGACCTCACCGGCCTCGACCTGGCCAACGCGTCGCTCCTCGACGAGGCCACCGCGGTCGCCGAGGCGGTCGCGCTGATGTGGCGCGCGGCCCGCGGCAAGGCCGGAACCGTCGTGCTCGACGCCGACCTGTTCGGCCAGTCGCTCGCCGTCACGCTCGGCCGCGCGGAGGCCATCGGCCTGCCGGTCGTGGTCGCGGACCTCACGGACGGGCTGCCGGAGATCGAGGGCGACCTCATCGGCGTCGTCGTCCAGCAGGTCGGTGCGTCGGGCCGCGTACGCGACCTGCGCCCGATCATCGAGGACACCAAGGCGCGCGGCGGCCTGGTCACGGTCGCCGCCGACCTGCTCGCGCTCACCCTGCTGACCTCCCCCGGCGAGCTCGGCGCCGACGTGTCGGTCGGCTCCGCCCAGCGCTTCGGCGTCCCGCTGTTCGGCGGTGGCCCGCACGCCGCGTTCATGGCCGTGCGGAACGGTCTGGAGCGCATGCTGCCCGGCCGGCTCGTGGGCGTCTCCATCGACGCCGACGGTGCCCGCGCCTACCGCCTCGCCCTGCAGACGCGCGAGCAGCACATCCGCCGCGAGAAGGCGACGAGCAACATCTGCACCGCGCAGGCGCTGCTGGCGATCGTCGCGTCGATGTACGCGGTCTACCACGGGCCTGACGGCCTGCGGGCGATCGGCGAGCGGGTGCACGCGCACGCCGCCGGTCTGGCCGAGCTCCTCACCGGCGTCGGTGTCACGGTCGAGCACGACACGTTCTTCGACACGGTCCGCACCGTCGTCGCCGGCAAGGCCCGCGAGGTCGTCGCGCAGGCCGCGGCGGCCGGGGTGAACCTGTGGGCGCCGGACGACGACCACGTGCAGATCGCCGCCGACGAGCGCACCACCGACGACCACGTCCTCCGGATCGTGCTCGCGTTCGCCGCGGCCGGTACGACGACTCTGGAGGCCGAGGACGGCGCCTACGCGTTCGGGTTCTCCGGGGCCGGCGCCAGCAACGCGCTCCCGGCGGACCTCCGTCGCACGAGCGCCTACCTCCAGCACCCCGTCTTCCACCTGCACCGCTCCGAGACCGCGATGCTGCGCTACCTGCGCCGCCTCTCGGACAAGGACCTGGCCCTGGACCGCACGATGATCCCGCTGGGCTCGTGCACCATGAAGCTCAACGCCACGGCGGAGATGGAGCCCATCTCCTGGCCGGAGTTCGCCACCATCCACCCGTACGCCCCCACGGACCAGACCGAGGGCTACGCGGAGCTGGTCACCGAGCTGCAGGACTGGCTGGCCGAGATCACCGGGTACGCCGCGGTGTCGGTGCAGCCGAACGCGGGCAGCCAGGGCGAGCTCGCCGGGCTGCTGGCCATCCACGGGTACCACGCGTCCCGCGGCGACCAGCGCGACGTCTGCCTGATCCCCGCGTCGGCGCACGGCACCAACGCGGCGTCGGCGGCGCTCGCGGGCATGCGCGTGGTGGTCGTCGCGACGGCCGACGACGGCTCGATCGACCTGGCCGACCTGCGCGCCAAGCTGGAGCAGCACGGCCCGAAGGTCGCGGCGATCATGATCACCTACCCCTCGACGCACGGCGTCTACGAGGAGGGTGTCCGCACCGTCTGCGACCTCGTGCACGAGGCCGGCGGGCAGGTCTACATCGACGGAGCCAACCTCAACGCGCTCGTCGGGCTGGCGCGGCCGGGCGAGATCGGTGGCGACGTCAGCCACCTCAACCTGCACAAGACGTTCTGCATCCCGCACGGCGGCGGCGGCCCGGGCGTCGGGCCGGTCGCGGTCGCGGCACACCTGGCCCCGTTCCTGCCGGGCGACCCGACCCCCGCGTCGGCCACGACGAACACGGTCGCCCCGGTCAGCGCCGCCCCGTGGGGCTCCGCAGGCATACTCCCGATCTCGTGGGCCTACGTCGCGCTCATGGGTCCCGACGGCCTCAAGACGGCCACCGAGACGGCCGTCCTGGCGGCGAACTACCTGGCCACGCGCTTGTCGGGCCACTTCCCCGTGCTCTACACCGGCCCCAACGGGCTCGTGGCGCACGAGTGCATCCTCGACCTGCGGGACATCACCAAGGACACCGGGGTGACCGCCGAGGACGTGGCCAAGCGCCTGATGGACTACGGCTTCCACGCCCCGACCCTGTCCTTCCCGGTGCCCGGCACGCTCATGGTGGAGCCCACCGAGAGCGAGGACCTGGCCGAGCTGGACCGGTTCGTCGACGCCCTGGTCTCGATCAGGAGCGAGATCGACGATGTCATCGTCGGCACAGCCGGTCGGTGGCCCCTCGCCGACTCCCCGCTGCGCAACGCTCCGCACACGGCCGCCGCGCTCAGCGCGAACAGCTGGGACCACGCGTACGACCGCGAGCTCGCCGCGTTCCCCGTCGCCGCCCTGCGCGAGGGCAAGTACTGGCCGCCGGTCCGCCGGATCGACGGCGCGCACGGCGACCGGAACCTGGTCTGCTCGTGCCCGCCCATCGAGGCTTACTCCGAAGGAACAGCATGAGGGACGAGAGCATGGACACCCTGAGCCCCCTGCACGCCGAGCACGTCGCCCTGGGCGCCGCCCTCACCAGCTTCGCGGGCTGGCAGATGCCGTTGCGCTACTCGTCGGACATCGCCGAGCACACCGCGGTCCGCACCGCGGCGGGGCTGTTCGACCTGTCGCACATGGGCGAGATCGGGGTGACGGGACCGGACGCCGCGCGGTTCCTCGACTATGCCCTCGTCGGCAACCTGTCCACGCTGAAGCTGCTGGGCGCCCGCTACACCATGATCTGCGCGGAGGACGGGGGCGTCGTCGACGACCTCATCGTCTACCGGGACACCGAGGACACGTTCCTGGTCGTCGCCAACGCGTCCAACCACGACACCGTGCTGGCTGCGTTCGCCGAGCGCACCGCGGGCTTCGACGTGACCGTCGAGGACCGCTCCCCGCAGACCGCCCTGATCGCGGTCCAGGGCCCGCGTGCCCTGGAGATCCTGCGGGCGACCGAGGGTCTGGCCGAGGCCGGTCACGACGCCGAGACGCTGAAGTACTACGCCGCGATGCCCATGACCTTCCGGGGCGAGCCGGTCCTCGTCGCGCGCACCGGCTACACCGGCGAGGACGGCTTCGAGTTCTTCCTCGCCGCCGAGCTCGCCCCCGCCCTGTGGCAGGCGTTCCTCGTGGCCGGCGAGCCGTTCGGGCTGGTGCCCGCCGGCCTGTCCGCGCGCGACAGCCTCCGCCTGGAGGCCGGCATGCCGCTGTACGGCAACGAGCTCGACCGGACGACCACCCCCCACGACGCCGGCCTCGGCCGCGTGGTCAAGCTCGACAAGGTCGACGCCGACGGCAACCCGCTGCCGTTCGTCGGCCGCGCCGCGCTCGAGGCCCGCGGACAGTCGGAGCCGGCCCGCGTGCTGGTGGGGCTCGAGGGGCTCGGTCGCCGGGCCGCCCGACACGGCTATCCCGTGAAGCACTCCACCGCTGCGGACGCCTCGACGGTCGGTACCGTCACGTCCGGAGCGCCCTCGCCGACCCTCGGACATCCGGTGGCGATGGCCTACGTGACCCCCGAGGTGAGTGCCCCAGGCACAGAGCTCGCGGTTGACGTGCGCGGGCGCCACGAACCCGTCAGGGTGGTCGCTCTTCCCTTCTACCGCCGACCCCGGTAGACCAAGCCCTAGAGATGTCGACAGGAGCCAGGCACATGACAGCGGAGCTGCCCACCCACCTGCACTACACGGTCGAGCACGAATGGCTGGATGACGGCGCCCCGGCGACCGTCGGCATCACCGGGATCGCGGCTGACGCGCTCGGCGACATCGTCTACCTCGAGCTCCCCGCTGTGGGTGAGGAGATCACCGCCGGCGCGGTCGTCGGCGAGATCGAGTCGACCAAGTCGGTCTCGGAGCTCTACTCGCCGGTCTCTGGCACGGTCGTCGAGGTGAACCAGGCCGCCGTCGACGACCCGTCGGTCGTCAACTCCGACCCCTACGGACAGGGCTGGCTGCTGAAGGTCGATGTCTCGTCGACCGGGCCGCTGCTGACTGCCACGGAGTACACAGCTCAGAACGCGGGCTGAACCCAGGACGAATCACCACCGTTACACAGATGTCACACGCGCTCGCTCGCGCGTCAGCCGTCTGGGTGAAAACCCGCGGATCCTCACGCGTTCGGCGTATCTGACGCAGCAGTCGACGTTCATTGTGGGTGGCAAGCGCGATCGGGCGCATGGCGGGGGGGAACCCGCGCATGACGAGATTGCTGGAAGTGGCGTCATGGCTCACGACCAGCCCTCTCTCATCCGGTACGCAGCCCAGAGCGTGAGCCGGACCCCCCGGATCCACGCAGCACACCGGAGGAACATCATGAGCATGTTGGAGACGAGCAGGTCCGTCAGTGTCGTGAACGACGCCCTCACGCGCCGCGAGCGTGTCGTGCTGGCGGAGCTCGCCGAGGACGTCACCCTGGAGGAGATCGCGACGCGCCTCTTCGTGACGCGGAACACCGTGAAGTCGCAGGTCCGCAGCGTGTACCGCAAGATCGGTGCCTCGACGCGCGCCGAGGCCGTCGCCTGGGCCGTCGCGCACGGCATCCGCTGATCGTGATCGGACGGCTCAAGCCACCGGGCCGTCCCGCGGTCGCCGACCCCGCGTCACGCGGGACTGGCAGACTCACCGCATGACCTCACCCGTGCTCGTCGTCGCCGCTGCGATCGTGGACGACCTCGACGACCCTCGTGAGCTGTTGGCCGCGCGCCGGGCTGTGCCGGCGCGGCTGGCGGGCCGCTGGGAGTTCCCCGGCGGCAAGGTGGACGGGGACGAGTCGCCCGAGGACGCCCTGCACCGGGAGATCCGCGAGGAGCTCGGTGTGCGGATCGGCCTCGGCGACGAGCTCGTCGGCCCCGACGACGGGCTGTGGCGTCTCTCCGACGAGTACGTGATGCGCATCTGGTTCGCTGAGGTGGTCGAGGGCACGCCGGAGCCGCTCGTCGAGCACGACGAGCTGCGGTGGCTTGCGGCGCACCAGTGGCACGACGTGCCGTGGCTCGACGCGGACGTGCGCATCGTCGACAGGCTGGCGAGCCTGACGGTCCGTCTCGGCTGAGACCGGTCGTGCCCTGCCCCCTCCGGTGGTGGGTGCGCTGGTCAGATCACCAGCGGTGGTTGGCGTTCGCCATGCACGTCTGGCCGGTGCCACGGCAGTAGCTGCACTCACCGGACCAGCGCTTGCGACCGGCGCCATCACACCGCTCGCACACCTGCACGGCGGAGTTGCACTCGTCGCACTTCACCATGTCGATCTCCCATTACGTCGTTGTACGGCCCTGCTCTGGGAAGGATCGGCACGTGCCTAGGGGGTAATGAGCCCGGGTGGGTGGCGGTTGGTCACGAATCGGTTTCAGTTCGCCAGGGCAAGGGCCGTTCGCCTGACAGCCTCCGTGAGGGTCGCGGTCGAGGCGGCCAGGTTCAGCCGGACGAATCCGGCGCCCTCGACGCCGAACGTGGGGCCCTGGTTGAGGGCCACCCGTCCGCCGCGCAGGGCGAGCCGCGCGGGGTCGGCGCCGGCCCGGACGGCGGGCGCCGCGCGCAGGTCGATCCACGCGAAGTAGGTGGCCTCGGGCACGGCCCAGACCGCGTCGGGGATCGCGTCGGCCAGCAGTGACGCCAGGAGGCGCTGGTTGTCGCCGAGCCCGCGCAGGACGTCGTCCAGCCACGGCCCGCAGTCGCGCAGCGCGGCGGTCTGCGCGACGACGCCGAGGTGCATCACGCCGTGGCCGACCAGCTCCGGGAGGCGGGCCAGGTCCTGCGTCGCCGCAGGCCCGGGTACCGCCAGGGCCGCCCGCAGGCCCGCGAGGTTGAACGCCTTGGACGCGGAGTGCAGGGCGATCGCGTCGGGGATCTGGGTGGTCGCCGGCACGAAGCGCGGTGCCGAGCCGTCCGCGGCGGTGGGGATCAGGGGAGCGTGGATCTCGTCGGAGACCACCTGCACGCCGTGCTGCGCGGCGAGCTCGCCGACGGCCCGGAGCTCGGCCGCCGTGTGCAGGGTGCCTGTCGGGTTGTGCGGGTGGCAGAGGAGGTACGCCGCGCGCTTCCCGTGCGCACGCGCGTGCGCGAACGCCTCCCCCAGCACGGGCAGGTCTAGCCGTCCGTCCGGGCGCAGCGGAGCCGTGACCACCCGGCGGTCGGCGTGCTCGACGAAGCCGCGGAACGGGGGGTAGACGGGCGGGTTGATGACGACGGCGTCGCCGGGGTCGGTGAGCAGCCCCAGCAGCTCGACGATCCCGAGCATCACGTCAGGCACCGTGCGCGTGGCCGGCACGTCCACGTCCCAGCCGTAGCGCTCGGCGGCGAACGCGGCGAAGGCCTCGGCGTACGCGGTGCCCTCGGAGTACCCGGTGTCCCCGGCGCGCAGCGCGTCGGTCACCGCCCGGATCACCGGCTCCGGCTGCGGCACGTCCATCTCGGCGACGAACAGCGGCAGGACGTCCGGCGGGTAGTGCTGCCACTTCACGCTCGTCCGTCGGCGCAGCTGGTCCAGCGGGACGGAGTCGAAGATCGTCACCGGACCGACCCTAGGACGCGCGACGGCCCCGGACACCTGCTGGTGTCCGGGGCCGTCGGGTGGATCAGAGGGTGGCGCGCACCGCGCGGGTCGCGGCGAGGATGTGCTCCAGCGACGGGGCGACCTCCTCGTAGCGGCGGGTCTTCAGGCCGCAGTCCGGGTTGACCCAGAGCTGGTCGACCGCGATGGCCTTGACCGCCTCGGTGAGCAGCTCCTCGACCTCGGCCTCGCTGGGGACGCGCGGCGAGTGGATGTCGTAGACGCCCGGGCCGATCCCCCGCGGGTAGCCGGCCGCCGAGATGTCGCCGAGGATCTCCATCTTCGAGCGGGCCGCCTCGATCGACGTCACGTCGGCGTCCAGGCCGTCGATCGCGCCGATGATCTCGCCAAACTCCGAGTAGCACAGGTGCGTGTGGATCTGCGTGTCGGGCCGGACCCCGGCCGTGGCCAGCCGGAACGAGCGCACCGACCAGTCGAGGTACGCGGCGTGGTCCTCCACCCGCAGCGGCAGGAGCTCGCGCAAGGCGGGCTCGTCCACCTGGATGATCGCGATGCCGGCGGCCTCGAGGTCGGCGATCTCGTCGCGCAGGGCCAGGCCCACCTGGTTGGCGGTGTCGCCCAGCGGCTGGTCGTCGCGCACGAACGACCAGGCGAGGATGGTCACCGGGCCGGTGAGCATGCCCTTGACGGGCTTCTCGGTGAGCGACTGCGTGTACGAGGACCACTCGACGGTAATCGGCTTCGGACGCGAGACGTCGCCCCACAGGATCGACGGACGCGTGCAGCGCGAGCCGTACGACTGGACCCAGCCGTTCTGCGTCACGGCGAACCCGTCCAGGTTCTCCGCGAAGTACTGCACCATGTCGTTGCGCTCGGGCTCGCCGTGCACCAGCACGTCGAAGCCGATCTTCTCCTGGAGCTCGACGACGCGGCGGATCTCCGCCTTCATCTCCTCGTCGTACTGCGCCTCCGTCAGCTCGCCCTTGCCGAACGCGGCACGCGCGGTGCGGATCTCGGTGGTCTGCGGGAACGAGCCGATGGACGTCGTCGGCAGCGGGGGGAGGTTCAGGCGGGCGGCCTGCGCGACCTTGCGCTCGTCGAACGAGCCGCGACCGAACGCGTTCTCGTCCAGGGCGGCCACGCGGTCGCGGACCTCGGGGTTGACGACGCCGGGCGCCGTCCGGCGCGAGCTCACCGCGTCGGTGGCGGCGAGCAGCTGCTCGTGGATGGCCTCGCGGCCCTCGGTCAGACCCTCGGCCAGCGTGACGACCTCGACGACCTTCTCGTCGGCGAACGCGAGCCAGGTCTTCAGGGTCTCGTCGAGGTTCGGCTCGTCCGTGAGCGTGTGCGGCACGTGGAACAGGGACGTCGAGGTGCCGACGGTCACCGCGGCGGCGCCGAGGCCCTCCAGCTGCTCCAGGATGGCCAGCTTGGCGTCCAGGTCCGCGCGCCAGATGTTGTGGCCGTCGATCACGCCGGCGACCAGCGTCTTGGTGGACAGGCCCGGGACCGGCTCGGCGGGCGCGTGGCCGCGGACCAGGTCGATGCCGATGGCCTCGACGTCCGTGGCGGCGAGCACCGGGAACGCCGCGCCGAGGTCGCCGTACGGCGCGGCGACCAGGATGGCCGGGCGCTGCGGGCGGGTGAGCTCGGTGGCCAGCGCGCGGTACGCCTCGATGACGGACGCGAGCAGCTGCTCGGCCGGCACGGCGACGGAGTCGGAGACCAGCGCGGGCTCCTCCAGCTGCACCCAGGTGGCACCCGCGGCCGCGAGGTCCGTGAGCAGCTCGGCGTAGACCGGCAGCAGGTCGGCCAGGCGGTCGATCGGGGCGAAGCCCTCGGGCGCGTCCTCGGTGGCCTTGGCCAGCGCGAGGTAGGTGACGGGGCCGACGATGACCGGACGTGTGAGGACGCCGTCCGCCAGGGCCTCCGTGAACTCCCGCACCGGGCGCGTGCTGGCGTACCGGAAGGTGGTCTCCGGGCCGATCTCGGGGACCAGGTAGTGGTAGTTGGTGTCGAACCACTTGGTCATCTCGAGCGGCAGGTCGTCGCCGCGGCCGCGGGCCACGGTGGAGTACCCGGCCAGGTCGAGCGCGCCGTCGGCGCCGACGACGTCCGCGAAGCGGGCCGGCACGGCGCCGACCACCGCGGTCGCGTCGAGCACGTGGTCGTAGAACGAGAACGCGCTCGGGATGGCCGGCACGTCGGTGGCCAGGCCGAGCTCGGCCAGGCGGGTGCGGGTGCGGCGACGCAGCTCGGCGGCGGTCGCCTCGACCTCGTCGGCCGTCGTGCGGCCCGCCCAGAACGCCTCGAGGGCCTTCTTCAGCTCGCGGCGCGGGCCGATGCGGGGGTAGCCGAGCACGGAGCTGGCGGGGAAGGTCACGCTCGGTGCGGTGGTCTCGCTCATGTGTTTCTCAGTCCCTCGGGGGTCGGGCGGGGTGCCGTGTCCTGCGGCCAGCTGGCCAGGTCGGGAGCTGTCCGAGCTCCGCCGTCGAGGTGTGCACCCTCGAGCAGGTCAAGTGCGGCGTGGTGCTGGTTGAACGTGTAGAGGTGGACGCCGGGCGCTCCGCCGTCCAGGACGCCGTTGACCAGGTCGACGCTGGCCCGGATGCCCCGGCGATGACGGTCGAGCTCGTCGCCGGCGGAGCCGAGCAGGTCGATCAGGTCCTTCGGCACCGGGACGCCGGTCAGCTCCTGCACGCGCAGCAGCCGGGCCGGGTCCGTGGTCGGGATGATGCCCGGGATGATCGGGATGGTCACTCCGGCCTCACGGGCCTCCGCGACGATACCGAGATAGTCGTCCGCGTCGAAGAACACCTGGGTGATCGCGAAGTCGGCGCCCGCCTGCTGCTTGGCCAGCAGCGACGCGACGTCCTGCGCGCGGGTGCCGCCGGTGGCGTGGTTGCCGCGCGGGAACGCCGCGACCGCGACCGACAGGGGGCGCACCCGCGCCCGCACGGCCTGCGACGGGCTGTCCAGGCACCGCTGGGCCTCGATGTCGCGCAGCAGCTCGACCAGCTCGCCCGCCGTCTGCAAGCCCTCCGGGTGGGCTTCCCAGTCGCTCTGGTCCGTGGGTGGGTCGCCCCGGAGCGCGAGGAACGAGCGCAGGCCCTCGTCGAGGAACTCCCCCACGATCGTGGTGATCTCCTCGCGCGACGTCCCCACGCAGGTGAGGTGGGCGATCGGGTTGAGCGTCGTCTCCCGCAGCAGCCGGCGGACCAGCGCGCGCGTGGTGACCCGGGTCTTGCCCGAGGCGCCGTACGTGACGGAGACGAAGTCCGGGTGCACCGACTCCAGGGCCCGGATGGTGGACCACAGGCGCGGCGCCGCATCGGGGTTCCGGGGTGGGAAGAGCTCGAACGAGATGGTCGGCCGGTCGTTCGCGGTCTGCGCCCGGCGTGCGGTGGCGGCATGCAGCCCGGGGGTGCGCGGCTCGGCCACGGCGGCGCTCATGGCGCGCCCGGCGGGGTCGTCGCCGGAGCGGTGTGGGGACACCTGACCTGTAGGAACATGACTCACTCCATCGCCCCTGGCGGAAGCACCCACACCCTCGCGAGGAGGGGGGTTGCTGCGGCGTCGTCGAGCCAGGTCTCTCGGCCGCTCTGGATGGTAGGCGCGATGGTAGTCCGCAGATCACATGCTGGGCAACCGTGCTCGACCTGTGAGACGCGGGCGTCCGCAGGTCATGCAGGCGCCCGAAGGCGTCAGTGTGGTCGGCGCGGTGCGAGGTTCGTGGAGCGCACGCGGCTGCGCTGGGACGGGACATCGAACCACGAGTTCGGCGAGCCCGCGGGGACGGACAGCAGCCCGACCTGCACGGCCTCGAGGATCTCTGCATCGGGGACGACGTTGTCCGTCAGCGCCTCGGCCGCCGCGCGCTCGGCGTCACGCCGAACGTCGGGGTCGGGCATCTCCGTCATGGCGGTACTGTAGTCCGCGAGGCGCACGGTGCCGAGAGCCCGGCCCGCACGATCACCCGCCAGGAGCAAATCTCACCCGGGAGGCGTCCCGGCACCGACGGAGCCCGCCGCCGACGGGCAGGTGGCGAGGTGGTCGTCGACGACGCCGCACGCCTGCATCGCCGCGTAGGCGGTGACCGGGCCGACGAACCGGAACCCGAGCAGCTTCAGCTCCTTGGCCAGCGCGCGGCTCTCCGGCGTCTGCGCGGGGACACCGGCCCAGCCGGAGGGGCGCTGGTACCCCGTCCGGTCGGGTGCGTGCGACCACAGCACCTGGTCGAGCGTGCGCCCCGCGGCGTGCAGCTCACGCAGGGCGCGACCGTTGGCGATCGTCGCCTCGATCTTGGCGCGGTTGCGCACGATGCCGGCGTCGGCCATCAGGCGCGCCACGTCGTCGTCACCGAACTCCGCGACCACCTCCGGGTCGAAGTCCGCGAACGCCGTGCGGAACGCGGGCCTCTTGCGCAGGATCGTGATCCAGGCGAGGCCCGACTGGAAGCCCTCCAGGGCGAGCCGCTCGTACAGGGCGTGCTCGTCGTGGACGGGCTTGCCCCACTCCTCGTCGTGGTACTGCTCGTACAGGGGGGTGCCGTCGCCGAAGCAGCGGCCGGTGCGGGGGACGGCGAGCGAGGTCATGCGCCGAGTCTCCCGCGCGCCACGGACACCGACGCCGAGGGCTGTGCGCGGCGCGGGGCTGTGGGCGGCTCAGGAGGCCAGGGCGATCAGCCGCTCGATGCCGTCGAGGATGAGGACGGTGCCGAAGTCCAGCTCGTCGTCCTCGGGTGCGTCCTCCGGGAAGGAGAAGGCGCCCGAGGTGGCCGCGCGCAGGAGCGTGGGGTGCTCGTCGCCGGAGGCGAGCATCGAGATGAGCTCGCCCAGGTCCGGCGCGGGAGCGCCCTCGGCGGCGGTGCCGACCGCGGCGGTGCGTCCGGCGCCGCTCAGCTCCTCGCCGATCCGCAGCTGGTCGAGGCCGTGCGAGGCGAGCAGGCCGATGGCGCCGACCTTCTGCTGCTCCGACAGTGGCGTGCCGTCGAGCGCGGAGAGCATCGCCTCCATCCAGGCGAGCCGGCCCGGTCCGACCGCGTGCAGGACCGTGGACGTCCGCGCGAGCCACGGGTGCGCGCGCAGGATCGGCTTCTGCACCACGAGGACCAGCTCGAGCCGCTCGCGCCAGCCACCGACCTCCGGTCCGAGCACCGGCGGGCGCCCGGAGGCGCGGTCCGACATGAGGCTCAGCACCTCGTCCTTGGACGACACGTACCGGTACAGGGACATCGTCGTGAACCCGAGAGACTCGGCGAGCCGGGCCATCGAGACGGCGTCGAGCCCCTCGGCGTCCGCCAGCGCGATCCCGGCGTCGGCGATCTGCTCCAGCGTGAGGCTCGGCCGCGGACCGGGCCGGCCGGCCGGGGGGGTGCGCCACAGGACGGCGATCCCCGGGGGCAGGTCCATGGGGACGCCCTCGGACCCGGCCACCCGCACCGCGTGCCGACGGGCCTTCTCCGCCTCGCGCGCGGCCTGCTGCTGGGCCAGGGCGGCCGCACGCTGCGCCTTCTCCGCCTCGCGCAGCTGCCGGGCCGCCTCCCGGACGGCCTGCTGAGCGGCCTTCTCCTGCTCCTTGCGGCGCCGGTCCTGCTCCTTGGCGGCGTCCTGCTCGGCCCTCAGCCGGTCGCGCTCGCGGCGCTCGACCTCCTTGCGGGCGGCCTGGTCGGCCTTCTCGAGGTCGCGCCTGCGGCGGTCGGCCTCCTTGGCCTCCGCGCGCTCGGCCTCCTCCCGGTCCCGTCGCAGGAGCCCGGCCTCGCGGCGAGCCTCCTCGGCCTCCCGTGCGTCGTCGTCCACGACACCTCCTTGACCCGTGATCCTACAAGTGTGTATGAAGTACACACACAGTTTACGCCATACACAGAAGAGGAGATCACGATGACTGCTCCTGTCGTCGTCGCCCGGGGGCTGCGCAAGTCCTACGGCGACCTGACCGTGCTCGACGGCGTCGACCTCGACGTCGGCAAGGGAGAGGTGCTCGCCCTGCTCGGCCCCAACGGCGCCGGCAAGACGACCGTCGTCCGCATCCTGTCCACGCTGCTGAGGCCGGACGGCGGCACGGCGTACGTCGCCGGCAAGGACGTGGTGCACCAACCGGCGCAGGTGCGGGCGGCCATCAGCCTCACCGGGCAGTTCGCGGCGGTCGACGACCTGCTGACGGGCACCGAGAACCTGCACCTCATGGCGAGGCTGGCGCACCTGGGGCGCGCCGAGGTGCGCACCCGCAGCGCCGAGCTGCTCGAGCTGTTCGACCTGACCGACGCGGGCAAGCGCGTGGTCAAGACCTACTCCGGGGGCATGCGGCGTCGGCTCGACCTGGCGGTGGGCCTGCTGTCCCGACCGCAGGTCGTGTTCCTCGACGAGCCGACCACCGGGCTGGACCCGCGCAGCCGCAACGACCTGTGGGACGTCATCCGGTCGGTGGTCGCGGAGGGCACGACGGTGCTGCTGACCACGCAGTACCTGGAGGAGGCCGACCAGCTGGCGGATCGCGTGGCCGTCATCGACCACGGGCGCGTCATCGCGGACGGCACGGCGCGCGAGCTCAAGCGGGCGGTCGGCTCGGCGCACGTGGAGCTGCGGCGCAAGGACGGCACTCAGGAGCGGATCGTCACGGACGGGTCCGTGGCCGACGTGCGTCGGATCCTCGGCGACGTCGAGCTCGCCGGTGCCGACGTCGAGCACTGGGAGGTCCGCTCCCCCACGCTCGACGACGTCTTCCTCACCCTGACGGGCCGGCCGACCGAGACCGGCACAGCCGAGTCCCCCGTCCTCGTCGCCTCCCGGGAGTCCTGATGACCACGCTCACCACGCAGGCACCGGCCCTCGGCTGGTCCGTGCACGACACGTCCGCGATGATCGGCCGCTGCCTGCGCCGGTCGCTGCGCCAGCTGGACACCGTCCTGATGGCGGTGATGCTTCCCGTGATCCTGCTGCTGATGTTCGTCTACGTGTTCGGCGGCGCCATCCAGACCGGCGGGGAGTACGTCGACTGGGTGGTCCCCGGGATCGTCCTGCTCACCGCGGGCTACGGCTCGTCGACCACCGCGGTCGACGTCGCCAGCGACCTGACCGGCGGGATCATCGACCGGTTCCGGTCCCTGCCCATCCGGCCCACCGGGGTCCTCACCGGGCACGTCGTGTCCAGCATGGTGCGCAACGCCGTCTCGACCGCCCTGGTGATCGGCATCGCGTTCCTCATCGGGTTCGACGCGGACGCGACGCCGCTCGAGTGGCTGGCCGCGATCGGGCTCATCGGGCTCTTCGTGCTGGCCCTCACGTGGGTGGCCGTCGCCATCGGGGTCGTCGCCTCGGGGCCGGAGGCGGCCAGCGGGTTCTCGTTCGCGATCCTGTTCCTGCCGTACGTGTCCAGCGCGTTCGTGCCGCCGGAGTCGATGCCGTCGGTGCTGGAGACCATCGCCACCTACAACCCGATCACCCCGATCACCGACACCCTGCGCGGGCTGCTGCTCGGCACCGGCGCGGGGGACTCGGCGCTCGCGGCAGTCGTGTGGTGCGTGGGGATCTTCGTCGTGGCGCGGCTGGCGGCGTCGGTGCTCTTCCGGCGCAAGCAGTGAGGCGGCTCAGAAGGCGGCGAGCGCCTTCTTGATGCGGGTGGTCGACACCGGGCCCGGGGTGCCCAGCTGCTGGGCGAACAGGCTGACCCGGAGCTCCTCGAGCATCCAGCGGACGTCCCGCAGCCCGGCGTCCTGCGGGTGCTTGGCGACGACGGCCTCGTAGAGGTCCTCGACGTCCCGCACCTGCCAAGCCAGGTCGGCGTCGCGCTGCGGGTTGTCGGCCGCCTTCACCAGTCGGTGCCGGGCGGCCCGCAGGTACCGGGTCAGGTGCCCGAGCTGCGCGGCGCCGGCCTCGCTGACGAACCCGTCGTGCACCAGGCGTGCGGCCTGAGCGCGCACGTCCTGGGCCGTGGCCAGCAGGGCGAGGCTGGAGCGCGCGCGGATCTCCGCGTCGAGCTCGCGCCACGCGGTGAGCACCGCGACCAGGTCGGTGACCACGCCGAACACCGTGTCCTCGAGGCGGTCCCGCGTCGTCGTGCGCAGTGCCCGGTAAGCCTCCGCGGTGCGGACGCTCGCCGCCGGTTCGGTCAGCAGGCTCTCGATCGCGGCCAGCTGCACGTCCCTGACCAGGGCGTCCGTGCTCGGGTACGGGCTCGCGGCGAGCGTCAGGGCCTGCGTTCCCGTCCAGCGCGTGGTGATCCGGCCCTGCGTCAGGCCGACGTCGAGCAGGAGCAGCCGGCGCAGCCCGCGACGCGAGGCCTCGGGGCGGGCGGACTCGTCGGCCAGCGCGCGGACGGCGACGGCTTGGCCCTCCTCGACCAGCGACGGGAACGCGCGGACGCGGCCGACCTCGACGACCTCGGGGAGCTCGGCCAGGTCGTCGGGCCAGGTGGTCAGGCCGGTGCGTTCGACGTCGATCGCCGGGGCAGGTGCGGGCGTCTCGACCGGGGTCGCCGGGGGAGCCGCCTTGCGGGCCTCCTCCATCGCCGCGCGCACGGCGGTGCGGACGGCGTCGTCGACCGCCTTCTGCGTCCGGTCGGCCAGGCGGCGCTGGAGCACCAGCAGATCCTTGCCCTCGTCCACCACTCCCCCGCGGTCGCCGACCACGCGGAACGTCATCCGCAGGTGCGCCGGCAGGCGGTCGTCGTCGAAGGCGTCGTCGGGCACGTCGACGTCCCGCAGCTCGCGGACCGCGCGCCGGATCACGTCGCGGAACGACGGAGCGGCGTCGCCCGCGCGCACAGTGTCCTCCCAGTCGGCGGCGTGCTCGGTGATCCAGGCGTCGACACCTCGCGCCACGTCGGGCGCGGGGACCAGCTGGACGCGGACGGGCTTGGGCAGCGAGCGGATCGTGGCGGTGACCAGCTCCTCGCGCAGGCCGGGGACCATCCAGCCGAAGCCGTCGGGCGTCAGGCGGGCGAGCGTCGACAGCGGGATATGTACAGTCACGCCATCAGCTTCTGTACCAGGCTCGAATTGGTACGTGAGCGGGAGGCGGAGGTCGCCCTGCGGCCAGCGCGACGGGAACGCCGCCTCGTCGATGGCGCCGGCCTCCCCCACCAGGAGCTCGCGCGTGAACGTCAGGAGGTCGGGGTGCTCGCGGCGGGCGGTCTTCCACCACTGGTCGAAGTGGCGGCTGGAGACCACGTCGTCGGGGACGCGCTCGTCGTAGAACGCGAAGAGGGTGTCGTCGTCGACCACCAGGTCACGGCGGCGCGCCCGCGCCTCCAGGCCCTCGGCCTCGGCCAGCAGTCGCCGGTTCTCGTGGAAGAACTCGTGGTGGGTGGTCCACTCGCCCTGTACCAGGGCGTGCCGGACGAAGAGCTCTCGCGCGTGCTCGGGGTCCACCCTCGCGAACAGGACCCGGCGCTGGTTGACGATCGGGACGCCGTAGAGCAGGACCTTCTCGAACGCGGTCGCCGCCCCCTGCCGGGTCGACCACGCGGGCTCGGAGTACGTGCGCTTCACCAGGTGCGCGCCCACCTCCTCGGCCCACTCCGGCTGGATGCGCGCCACGTCGCGCCCCCACAGGCGGCTGGTCTCCACCAGCTCCGCGGCCATGACCCAGGCCGGCGGCTTCCGGGCGAGCCCCGAGCCGGGGAAGATCGCGAACCGCGCTCCCCGGGCGCCCAGGTACTCGTTGCGTGCACGTCGGTCCACCCGGCCCGGCGCCTTGCCCCGCGTCGAGACCTCCGTCGCCTCCTGCATCCCGATCTGGGAGAGCAGGCCGGACAGGATGGCCACGTGGATGCGGTCGCCGTCCCACTCGAGCCGGAGGCCGTCGGCCTCGACCGTCTGCTTCGGCGCGTTCACCAGGATCCCGAGCGGCTTGGCCAGCTCGCGCAGCTGCGTGACCACGTCCTGCCACTCGCGGATGCGCAGGTAGTTGAGGTGCTCGGACCGGCACATCCGCCGGAACGCCGACCCCGACAGGTCCCGCTGCTGGTCCTTGAGGTACTGCCAGAGGTTCAGGTAGGTGAGCAGGTCGGACGTCGGATCCGCGAACCGGGAGTGCGAGAGGTCGGCCTTCTCGCGCTCCTCGACGGGTCGCTCGCGCGGGTCCTGGATCGAGAGCGCCGCGGCGATGATCATGACCTCGCGCGCGACCCCGCGGCGGCCGCCCTCGACGATCATCCGGGCCAGCCGCGGGTCCATCGGCAGCTGGGCGAGCGCGCGTCCGACGTCGGTCAGGCGCCCGTCCCCCAGCGCGCCGAGCTCGGTCAGCAGCTGCACGCCGTCGCGCACGGCGCGGGTGTCCGGCGGGTCGACGAACGGGAAGTCGCCGATGTCCTCGGGTGTCGCGGCCACGCCGACGGCGATCATCTGGAGGATGACCGACGCCAGTGATGTACGAAGGATCTCCGGCTCGGTGTACAACGGCCGTGCGTCGAAGTCGTCCTGCGAGTAGAGGCGGATCGCGATGCCGTCCGCGACGCGGCCGCACCGCCCCGAGCGCTGGTTGGCCGAGGCCTGCGAGATGGGCTCGATGGGCAGCCGCTGGACCTTGGTGGCCTTGGAGTACCGCGAGATGCGTGCGGTGCCGGGGTCGATCACGTACCGGATGCCGGGGACGGTCAGCGACGTCTCGGCCACGTTGGTGGACAGGACCACGCGGCGGTTCTGGTGCCGTTCGAACACCCGGTGCTGCTCGGCGGCGGACAGCCGGCTGTACAGGGGGAGCAGCTCGACGGCGCCGGGCGTGCGCGGGTCGGACACCCGGGCGCCGAGCGAGGAGCGCAGGGCGTCCTCGGCGTCGCGGATCTCCCGCTCGCCCGACAGGAACACCAGGATGTCGCCGGGCCCTTCGAGGGAGAGCTCGTCGACCGCCTCGCAGATGGCCGTCATCGGGTCGCGGTCCTCGGCGCCCCGCTTCTTGACCGGTGCGCCCTCCTCGACGTCCGGTGACAGCGGTCGGTAGCGGATCTCCACCGGGTAGGTGCGTCCGGTGACCTCGACGACCGGAGCGGGCGTCCCGTCCCCAGATGCGAAGTGGCGCGCGAACCGGTCGGAGTCGATGGTCGCCGACGTGATGACGACCTTGAGGTCCGGCCGCTGCGGGAGCAGCCGCGTGAGGTAGCCGAGGATGAAGTCGATGTTGAGCGACCGCTCGTGGGCCTCGTCGATGATGAGCGTGTCGTAGGCCCAGAGCATGGGGTCGCGCTGGATCTGGGCCAGCAGGATGCCGTCGGTCATCACCTTGACCAGGGTCGACTCGCTCGACTCGTCGGTGAACCGCACCTGGTACCCGACGACCCCGCCCAGGGGCGCGTCGCCGACCAGCTCCTCGTTGATCCGCTCCGCGACGCTGCGGGCCGCGATCCGGCGGGGCTGCGTGTGGCCGATCTGGCCCGCGCGCCCGCGACCGAGCTCGAGGGCGATCTTGGGGATCTGGGTCGTCTTGCCGGAGCCCGTCTCGCCGGCGACGACGACGACCTGGTGGTCGCGGAGCGCGTCGCTGATCTCGGCGCGACGGGCGCTGACGGGCAGCTGCTCCGGGTAGACGATCGGGGGGAGCTCGACGGCCTGCCGGACAGCGGCGGCGCGCGCGCGGCGGGCGGTGGTGCGAGCCGGGTCGTCGCGACCCGACGAGCGTCGACCCGCGCCGGCGGACTGGGCCTTCTGTTCGACGGCTGCCGGCTTGCGGCGCCCGCGGCCCCGGCGCCTCGGGGGTCGCCCGCCACCGGACCCGGACGGGTCGGCGGGGGAGGGGGACGGCGCGCTCACGACGGCCCAGTCTCCCAGGTGCAGGGCGCGGACCGCTCGTTCATTCGTCGCGGGCGAACGCGCGGTAGGGCCCGACGGGCGCGGCGGACTCCCCCCACTCCTCGTCGGCCCACGCTGCCGCGGCACCCAGCAGGCCGGCCACACCCGGCAGGGTCGCGCGCAGCCGGACCGCGCCCCAGCGCCAGCGCGTGGTGAGCAGCTGCCGGTAGGACGGCGACGGGACACCGGGCGGACCGACGCGCGGGCGGTCCTCGTCGGCCCCGTCGATCAGCCAGCCGGTCATGGCGAGGATCCACGCCGCGCAGGCGCGGTCGACGGCCAGCGTCCACCCCGGCTCACGGACCGCGTCGGGGAGGTGGGGCGCGAGGGCGGTGGTGAACCGGTCGAGCAGGCGGTCGGTGAAGCCGGGCGGCGGGTCGAAGACGCACCAGCAGGTGGAGAAGGGCATCGCGGCGTAGGCGGCGTCGTAGGCGACGTGGTGCACGGTCGCGCCCTCGAGGTCGAGGAAGCGCCAGCCGTCGGGCGTGCGGATCGCGTTGTCGGGGCAGGTGTCTGTGGGGGAGACGACGTCCGAGGCGGGGTTGCGGTGGTCCAGGGTCTCCAGCAGGTCCAGCTCGGCATCGAGGACGGGATCGGCGTCGAGGCCGAGGACGTCGTCCTGCAACCGCCGGGCGCCGGCGCGCGCGGCCGCCGACGTGGGGTCGTCGGGGACGTCACCGAGCGCGGCCGCGAACGTCTCCGTCGTACCGTGCGAGCGGCCGAGCGCGTCGGCCAGCGCGCCGACCCAGTCGAGCGCGCCGTCCCAGGCACGACGCGGATCTTCACCGAGCAGGAGAGCGGCCAGCGTCGGGCCGTCGCCGAGGTCGCTCATCACGACGACGCGGTGCTCGTCGTCGGCTGCGAGGAGGTCGGGGGTGTGGGCCAGCGTGCGCAGCCCCGCGACCTCGCGCGCCCACGCCCGCCGGGCCGCGTCGCCTGCCGGGTAGCGCTTGACGACGACCGAGCCGGTCGGGGTCCGGCACCGCAGCACCTCCGACCGGTCCGAGCCGCCCAGTGGCTGTGGGTCGGTCACCGGCAGCGCGAGGGCAACCGAGGCAAGGTGCAGGAGCTCGCTCGTCACCGGATGCATGGGGCCTCCCGTCGTGGTCGGCGCTCAGCATCCCGCACTCTTGCCGGGTCGGCGGGTAGGCCCTATCGTCGCTTGTACAAACAAAGACTTGTGGAGGTTCCATGACCGACGCCGCCGCGGCGCTGCGTGCGCTGGCCGACCCGAACCGCCGGCGGATCCTCGCGGTGGTCCGGGACCAGCCGCACGCGGTGGGGGAGATCGCCGAGCGCGTGGCGATGTCGCAGCAGGCTGTCTCGCACCACCTGCGGGTGCTCCGGGACTCCGGCCTCGTCAGCGAGCAGCGCGACCGGACGCGGCACCTGTACGCGGTCCGGACCGACGGGCTCGCCGCGGTGCGCGACTACCTGGACGACTTCTGGCCGACGCACCTGCGCGCGCTCAAGGCCGCCGCGGAGGCGTCGGATGGCTGACTACGCCACGTCCATCCACATCGACGCCCCGCCCGCCGTGGTCTTCGCCCACCTGGTGGTCCCCGAGCGCATGGTCGCCTGGATGGGCCACCGGGCGTCCCTCGACCCGGTGCCCGGCGGCGAGTTCTCCGTCGACATCGGCGGATCGCTGGTGCGCGGGGAGTACCTCGAGGTCGAGCAGGACCGGCGGGTCGTCGTGTCGTGGGGGATGGCGGGCAGCGAGGACCTGCCGCCGTCCGCGAGCCGCGTCGAGTTCGTCCTCACGCCCGTGCCCGGTGGGACGCGGGTCGACCTGTCCCACACCGGCCTGCCGGAGACGCGGCTCGCGGGCCACGCCGACGGCTGGGTGCACTTCCTGTCCCGCCTGACGTCGACGGCCGCAGGCGACGACGCCGGCCCTGATACCTGGACCCGATGAACCCGCTCTGGAGGAGCCATGCCGCAGGACGTGCTCGACCTCGTCACCGCCTACCAGGACGCCTGGACCTCCGGCGACCTGGACACCGCCGCCACCTACCTCGCACCCGACTTCGCGTTCCAGGGTGCAGGGGCGACGTTCACCTCGGCGGCCGACTTCCTCCCGTTCCTCGCGCGGTTCGGCTCGCGGATCGGGCCGGGCTGGCGCCGGGTCGCCGCCCTCGCCGACGACGACGAGGCGCTGGTGATGTACGAGCTGCGCGGTCGGGCGGGGCAGCCGCTGCCGTTGACCGTCGACCACTTCGTCGTCCGTGACGGCCTGCTCGCCGCGGAGACCCTGGTGTTCGACACCGCGGCCTTCGCCCAGGCCATGGCGGGCGCTGCGCCTGCCCGCTGACGCACCCCGTCCTACAGTGACGGCATGAGCGACGCAGCCGCTGCACCGACCGAGGGGGAGCGCCGGGCGCTCGCCGGCCTGGAGTCCTCCGGGGTCCCGTTCGAGGTCACCCGCCACGGACCGGTCCGGTCGCTGGCGGAGGCGGCCGAGGCGCGCGGAGTCGACCCGGCCGGCATCGTCAAGACGATCGTGGTGCGCCGCGGCGACGACGACTTCCTGTTCGTGCTCGTCCCGGGCGACCGGACCATCTCGTGGCCCAAGCTGCGTGCGCTGCTGGGCGTCTCTCGGCTCTCGATGCCGGACGCGGCCACCGCCAAGGACGTCACCGGCTACGAGCGCGGCACGATCACGCCGTTCGGGTCGCTCGTCGCGTGGCCCGTCGTCGCGGACTCCCGGGTGCCCACCCGCAGCGTGTCGATCGGGGGCGGGGCGCACGGCGTGGCCGCGAACATCGACGGGGCCGACCTCGTGCGCGCGCTCGACGCGACGGTCGCGGACGTGACCGACCCCGAGCCGCCCGCTACTTCGTGACGAAGGTCGTCGGCCGGACCGTCAAGATCACGCGCCGGGCGGCGTCGGTGATCTCGTAGTCCTGGCCGTACCGCGTCTGGAGCGACTTGTAGAAGCTCGCGACCTCGTCGTCCTGGACCGTGGACTCGACCGTGCCGCGCACCTCGAGCGAGCGGTAGGGGTCCTCCGGGTCGTGGATCGAGATGGCGACGCGGGGCTCGTGCTGGAGGTTCTTGAACTTCTGCCGCGTGGACGTGTGCGTGAACCGGAGCACCTCGCCGTCCCAGACGAACCACATGACGCTGCTGTGCGGGGAGCCGTCGGGCGCGACGGTGGCCAGGTGCGCGAACAGGGGGCGTTCGAGCAGGTCGGCATGGCTGGGCGGGAGCTCGTGGGAGGCCATCGCTCGAGGCTAACCGGGAACCGCCCGCGGCCGGTGTCCGTTTCTCCCCTCGGATGGCGCGATCCCGCAGGACGGGTAGCGTCGTCCCGCCGGAAAGGAGCTCCGGTGCCGCGTCGGGCATGAACCGAGGAGCTATGGACCTGATCGAGCACGCGGCCGCGGCCGGCACCATCCGGGTCCAGGCGCAGGATGCTCGGACCGTCATCGTCCTGGTCGGAGAGATCGACGCGGCGCTGCGCGACGAGGCCAGCGCCTGCATGGGCCTCGCGCTCGTGACCGGCGACCCGGTCGTCATCGACTCCACCCAGGCGACGTTCATCGACTCGTCGGGCATCGCGTTCGTGCTCCAGCTGCACCTGGCCGCGTCCGAGGCGGGGATCCCCGTCACGCTCCTGGACCCGAACCGCGTGCTGCGGGACGTGCTGGACATGGTCGGGCTGTCCGGCGAGCTGCCCGCGGAGCCTGTGACCAGCGTCTGACGCAACACTCCTGCCGGGTCGGCGGGTGTGTCGGTGGGCTGGTCTACGTTCGCGGCATGCGGTTGCTGCACACGTCGGACTGGCACCTGGGCCGGACGCTGCACGGGGTCGATCTGCTCGACCACCAGGCGGCGTACCTGGCGCACCTGGTCGACGTCGTGCGCGCCGAGCAGGTCGACGCGGTGGTCGTCGCCGGGGACGTGTACGACCGGGCCATCCCGCCCGTGGAGGCCGTGACGCTGCTGTCGGAGACGCTCGCCCGGCTGGCCGAGCTCACGACGGTCGTGGTCACGTCCGGCAACCACGACTCGGCCACGCGGCTGGGCTTCGGGTCCGCGCTGATGCGGGACCGTGTCCGGCTGCGCACCCGGGTCGCCGGGCTGGCGGAGCCGGTGGTGCTTCCCGACGACGACGGCGACGTGCTGGTCTACGGCATCCCGTACCTGGACCCCGACTTCGCCCGCGTCGAGCTGGCCGACAGGCCCGAGCCGCTGTCCCGGTCGCACGAGGCGGTGGCGTCGGCGGCCATGAGGAGGATCCGGGCCGATCTGTCGACGCGCTCCGGGTCGACCCGGCCGCGGTCCGTGGTGGCCGCGCACGCCTTCGTCATCGGCGGAGTGCCGACGGAGTCCGAGCGGGACATCCGCGTCGGCGGCGTGGACCAGGTGCCGGCCGGGGTGTTCGCGGGTGCGGACTACGTCGCCCTGGGCCACCTCCACGGGCCGCAGGTCGTGTCGGGGGTGGACGGGACCGTCCTGCGCTACAGCGGCTCACCCCTGGCCTACTCGTTCTCGGAGCAGCACCACGCCAAGTCGTCCGTGCTGGTGGACCTGTCCGGCGGCTCGGTCCGGACGTCGCTGGTCGACGCGCCCGTGCCTCGCCGGCTGGCGGACGTGACCGGCACGCTCGAGGACCTGCTCGGCGCCGCGGGCGAGCCGCACACGGACGCCTGGACGCGGGTGACCGTCACGGACGCGCACCGGCCGGACGACCTCTACCGACGCGTCAAGCAGCGGTTCCCGCACGCCCTGGTCGTGCAGCACCGCGCGGCGGAGGCCGTCGGAACCGAGCGTGCGGCCGTCATCACCGCGGCGCACGACCCGCTCGACGTGGCCGCCGACTTCCTCACCCACGTGACCGGTCGCGGCCCGACGCCGGCCGAGGCCGCGGTGCTGCGCCGCGCCTACGAGGACGTCGCCGCCATGGAGCGGAGCGCCTGATGCACCTGCGCTCCCTCACGGTCCAGGCGATCGGGCCGTTCGCCGGCCGGCACACCGTCGACTTCGACGCGCTCGGTGAGTCGGGCCTGTTCCTGCTCGAGGGGCCGACCGGCTCGGGCAAGTCGACGCTCATCGACGCGATCGTGTTCGCCCTGTACGGGAAGGTCGCGTCCAGCGAGGCGTCGGAGGAGCGGCTGCGCTCCGCCTATGCGCCCGACGACGTCGAGAGCGTGGTCGACCTGGTGTTCGAGGTGCCCGCGGGCGTCTACCGCGTGCGGCGCACCCCGGCGTACCAGCGGGCCAAGCGGCGGGGCTCGGGCACCACCACGGCGAACGCGACGGTCAAGGCGTGGCGGCTGCCGTCCGGGGTCGACCTCGACCCGTCCACCCTCGACACCCTCGGGGTCCCGCTGGGCAACCGGCTCGACGAGATCGGCGCCGAGATCCAGAAGGCCGTCGGTCTGGACCGCACCCAGTTCGTGCAGACGATCGTGCTGCCGCAGGGGGAGTTCGCGCACTTCCTGCGGGCCAAGCCTGAGGAGCGGCGCGGTCTGCTGCAGAAGATCTTCGGCACCGAGGTGTACGACCGCCTGGCCCAGCGACTCGCGGAGATGCGTCGCGAGGGCGATCGCGCGTGCGTGACCGCCCGGGCCGCGCTCGCGTCCGCGTCGTCCCAGCTGGTCGGCGCCGCCCGGCTGACCGGCGAGGAGGCCGCCGAGGTCCGCGCCGCGATCGACGCGGCGGTGCTGGGCTCCGAGGGCCTGGTCGCCGGGGTGCAGGCGGTGGTGACCGCGCGGACCGACGGACTCGTGCGGGTCGCGCAGACTGCCGGCGCGGCGGCGACCGCCGCGGACGACGCGCGCCGGCAGGCCCGCGAGCTGCTCGACCAGGTGACCGCGACGGACTCGCTGCTGCGGCGTCGTGCCGCGCTGCGTACCGAGCGCGAGGCTCTCGACGCCGCCGCGGACACGAACGCCGAGGCCGTCCTGCGGCTGACCGCCGCCCGCGCTGCCCACGCGGTGCGCCCGCTGCTGGTCGGCCTCGAGCGTGCGGAGACTGCGCTGGACGGAGCACGCAAGGCGCTCCGGGCCGCGCTCGACGCCGCACCGGAGGACATCGCGGTCCCGCCTGCGGGCACCGCGCTGCGAGCGCACGTGCAGGCGAGGGGCCGGGTGGCGGGCGAGGAGGCCGCCGCCCTCGCGCGGCTCGTGGACGTCGAGGCAGGGCTGGAGGTTCGGCGGCGGGCGGTCCGGGACGCGCGCCACGCGATCGACGACCTGGTCGCGGCGATCGCCGCGGACGACGAGTGGCTCGCGGCGCGGCCCGGTGCGCGCACCACGCTGCTGACGGAGCTCGAGGCGGCCCGCACGCGGGCGGCTCGGCGGGCTGGCCACGAGTCGGCGCTCGCGGCGGCCACCGAGCTGGTCGCCGCACACCGCGAGCTGGCCTCGACGGAGAGCTCCCTGGCGGCAGCGGTCGACGCGCGAGCGTCGGCCGCGACGGTCGCGACGGCGGCGCTGGACCGTGAGCGTGACCTGCGGGCTGCGCGCATCGCCGGCCTGGCGGGCGAGATCGCCGCGGGGCTCGACGACGGAGACCCGTGCCCCGTGTGCGGGTCCGCGGTGCACCCCGCCAAGGCCCTGCTCGACGCTGACCACGTGTCCCCCGAGCGCGTCGAGCGCGCGGAGGCGGACCGCGCGAGGGCCGAGGCCGGCTTGCGCGAGGCAGCCGAGCGGTGCAGCGGACTGGGCGAGCGCGTGGATGGGCTGCGCGCCCGGGTCGGGCAGGTCACGGCGGACGCGGCCGAGCAGCGGACGACGGTCGCCCGCGCCGCACTCGACGAGGCCCGGACGGCCGAGGCTGCCGTGGCCCGACTCGCGCCGGCGCTCGACGGGTTCGACGCGCGGACGCACGAGCGGGAGACCGAACGCGCCGAGACCGTCGCCCGCCTGACGGGGGACCGGTCGGTGCTCGAGGTGACCGTGCTGGACCTCGACGCGTCCGAGGCAGCCGTCGTCGCCGGTCGCGGGGAGCACCCGACCGTCGCGGCGCGGCACGCGGAGCTGCGGGGGCGATCGGCCGCGGCCGGCGAGGTCCTGGAGGCCCTGGCGGAGGAAGAGGCGGCGCAGGACGAGTGGCAGCGTCGTCGCGACGAGCTGGCGCAGGGGCTGGCCGAGCACGCGTTCGACTCCGCCGGAGCCGCGCGTTCCGCGGCAGTCGACGCCGGGGTGCTCGCGGAGCTGGACCGGATCGTCACGGCGTACGCGTCCGCGCTGGACCGGGTGGCTGTGGGACTGGCCGAGCCGCCGATCGCGGAGCTGGCGGAGGACCTGGAGGTGGACGTCGACGGCACGCGGTCCGCCGAGGCGCTGGCCCGGACGCGCGCCGAGGAGGCCGCGGGAGAGGCCCGGGTCGCCACCGAGCGCGCCGCGGCCGCGTCCGCCGCCGCGGACGAGGTGCTCGCCGCCGCCGTGGCGCTGGCAGCGGCGGTCGAGGCCGCCGGCCCGGTGGCCCGGCTGGCCGACCTGACGGGCGGTGGCGGAGGCGACAACGCCCGCAGCCTCTCGTTGGCGACGTTCGTGCTCGTGCGCCGGTTCGAGGACGTGGTCGCCGCCGCGAACGAGCGGCTCCTGCTCATGTCCGACGGTCGCTACGAGCTGGTCCGCAGCGATGAGAAGGAGGACGTCCGCGCGCGCAACACCGGGCTGGCCATGCGCGTGGTGGACCACGTCACCGGGCAGCCCCGCGACCCACGCACCCTGTCGGGCGGCGAGACGTTCTACGTGTCGCTGTGCCTCGCGCTCGGGATGGCGGACGTCGTCACCGCGGAGGCCGGCGGGATCGATCTGGGCACCCTGTTCGTCGACGAGGGGTTCGGCTCACTCGACCCGCACACGCTCGACGCGGTGCTCGCCGAGCTCGGACGCCTGCGCGCCGGGGGCCGGGTGGTCGGGGTCGTGTCGCACGTCGAGGCGCTGAAGCAGTCGATCGCCGACCGCATCGAGATCCGCCCCACCGCGGCGGGTCCTAGCACGCTCGTCGTGCGCGCAGGCTGATACCCGCCGATCACCAGGCCCAGCCGCGGGAGGCGAGCTCGACCTCCTCGCGGAACCGCTCGGCGGGATCGCCCTTGGCTGCGGGCTGGACCTCGACGCCCGCCAGCTGGCACGCCTCGAGCAGCAGCTGGTCGTAGGCCAGCTGGGACGCGATGATGCGCTCGGCGCGGGCGAAGGTGTGGGGATCCAGCTCGAGCGAGCGCACGTGGTCGGCGACGACGCCGAGCCGCTCCTGCACGCGCAGCGTCATGAACGGGTCGTACACCGGCGGCCGTGTCGGACGCAGCCGGGCGGCGAGCCGCTCCAGCCGGGTGGCCAGGAACATGCGCCATCGCGGCGGCTCGTCGGGCGACGGGAACAGCTGCCAGATCGCACCGAAGACGAGCGCCGGGAGGAAGAAGACAGCGGCCAGCAGAACCCAGCTCATCGCGCGTCCTTCATCGAGCGTGTACAGCCAGGCTAGGTCGTCACTGTGACCTACGCCACACCTTTGCGCACGAGCGAGGTTGCGATCCGATGACGCCCACGGATCAGCCCGGGCAGGGCACCGCCTCCGGCTCGTCCGCGGGCGTGCGGGGCTGCGCGGCGGCGAACGCGCGGGCCTTCGCTGCGGGCACGTGGTCGCGTTCGACGCTGACGGCGCTCGACACGGAGACGAGCTCGCTGTCCACGGACTGCGCGGCCGCCACGACGTCCTCGGCCTCCGCGACCGGCCCGCGGGACCAGGAGCGGCGCACGGCCACCAGCAGGACGGCCGCGACGAGGATGACGCCCGCCATCACGGCGCTCATCGTCACCGCGGTCGGCTCTCCGCCGAGGCTCGTGACCGGGGCGATGACCGCCCCGAGCCCGAACTGCAGCGCGCCGAGCAGGGCCGCGGCGGACCCGGCGCGGTGCGGGTTCGAGGCGAGCGCGATGGCCGGCGCGGACGGCAGGACGAAGCCGGCGGTGCCGAGGGTGAGCACGAGCAGGACGGTCACCGGCCAGAACGGTGCGCCGAGGAGCGTCGTCGCGAAGAGCGCAAGGCTGAGCACCAGGCCGGCGGCCACGGCGCCGGACAGGATCTGCTCCGGACGGAACCGCCCGACGAGCGCGCCGTTGACCTGCGACCCGGCGGTGATCGCGACGGCACCGGCCGCGAAGACCCAGCCGAACTCCTGCGGCGAGAGGCCGTAGCCCTGCTGGAACACGAAGGTCGACGACGCGACGTAGGTGAACATGGCCGACAGGTAGAACGCGGACATGAGCGCGAGCCCGAGGAACGGCAGGTCGGTGAGCAGGTCGCGGTACGTGCGCAGCGCGGCCCCGGTCCCCCCGGTGCGACGCAGGTCCGCCGGCAGCGACTCGCGAAGTGTGAACCACGCGGTGACCAGCAGGATCGCGCCCGCCGCGGCGAGGAACACGAAGATCAGCCGCCACGACCCGAACAGCAGCAGCTGGGCACCGATGGTGGGGGCCAGGATCGGGGCGACGCCGACGACGAGCATCAGTCGCGCCATCACCTTCGACACCGCGAGGCCTTCGTACCGGTCGCGGACGGTGGCCAGCGACAGGACCATGCCGGCCGCGGCGGTGAAGCCCTGCACGAACCGGAGCGCGGTGAACGCGGTGATGTTCTCCACGAGGGCGAGCCCGACCGACGCCAGCACGTAGACCGCGAGCGCGCCGAGCAGGGGCCGCCGACGACCGAACGCGTCGGAGATCGACCCGAACAGCAGCTGCCCGAGGGCGAGGCCGGCCAGCGAGGCCGCGATGGTCAGCTGGACGGCCGCGGCGGGCGCGTCGAGGTCGTCGGCGATCTGCGGGAACGCGGCGAGGTACGTGTCGAAGGTGAGCGGGCCGATGGCGGTGAGCGCCGACAGCAGGAGGACGAAGCCGACGCTGATGTGCGTCGCGGGGTTCCGGGCCATGACAGCCCCAAGGTTGCGGGGCGCAATCATCTTCCCGCTGTGTCCACCCTGTGGGATCAGTCCCGGAGAGGCGCGTCGAGGTCGGACCGCGCGACACCGATACTTCGGCGGTGAGAACCCGTGCGAGCGCGACCCTGCTGGTGGCGCTGGTGCTCGCCGTGCTGTTCGCAGGTCGCGGCCCGGATCGTGCCCCGACCGCGACGGACGCCTCGCAGTCCGCGGTCGCTCCGACGCCCACGGCCACGCCCACGCCGCAGGCACGGTCGGCCCTCGCGGCCGCGGCCCTGCTGCCGGTCAAGGGGCGCGCCCCCAGGACCGGCTACGACCGGGACCTGTACGGCCAGAGGTGGAAGGACGTCGACCGCAACGGCTGCGACACCCGGAACGACATCCTGCGCCGTGACCTCGACGCCCAGGTGCTGAAGGAGGGGACCTACGGGTGCGTCGTGGCGTCGGGCACGCTCCACGACCCGTACTCGGGCGGGACGATCCTGTTCGTGCGCGGGCAGGGGACGTCCACCGCGGTGCAGATCGACCACGTCGTCGCACTGTCGGACTCGTGGCAGAAGGGCGCCCAGCAGTGGGACACCGCCACGCGCGAGGCGTTCGCCAACGACCCGCTGAACCTGCTGGCGGTGGACGGTCCGCTGAACCAGCAGAAGGGCGACGGGGACACGGCGACGTGGTTGCCGCCGAACACGGCGTTCCGGTGCGCGTACGTGGCGCGGCAGGTCGGCGTGAAGCGGGCGTACGGGCTGTGGGTGACGCAGGCGGAGCAGGACGCGATGGTCCGGGTGCTCTCGACGTGCCCGACGGAGCCGCTCCCGTCCTGATCGGCGCGCGGCCGCCGGTGCCCCTAGCGTGAGGCCCGTGAGCGGACGCGGTGTGGCCGGGGGGATCGTCGTCGTGGTGGTGCTGGCCGCCGGTGTGCTGGTGGCCGACCGGGTGACGCACTCGACCGCAGAGCGGCGGGTGGCCGAGGCGATCGAGCAGAACCTCGACGTCGTCGGCACGCCCACCGTCGACATCGGCGGCTTCCCGTTCCTCACGCAGCTCTTCGCCGGCTCGGTCGACGACGTCACGGGTGCGGTCGACGGGGTCACCCTGGAGGGCATCGACGCCACCGACGTGACGATCGAGGCGCAGGACGTGTCCACGTCCGAGCCGTACACGCTGGGTACGGCGACGATCGCCGCGACCCTGCCGACGGCGTCGATCGAGCAGATCGTCGCCGACCGGTCGCAGCTCGACATCGCGGTCGCCGTCGACGGCGACACCCTGACCGCCACGGGCACGGTGCTCGGCGTGGAGCTGGCGGCGGACCTGGTGCCCCGGGTCGACGAGGGCCGCTTGCTGGTGACGGTCGAGAACGTGCAGTTCGCCGGGCTGACGGTCTCGGTCGCCGACCTGCCGCGCGCGATCGGCGCCCGCCTGACCGACATCGAGATCCCCGTGAGCGGGCTGCCCGACGGCCTGGTGCTCTCCGACGCGACCGTGGTCGCCGACGGTGTCCGCATCACCGCCGACGGCACCGACGTGGTCCTGCCCACCGAGGCGCCCTCCGCTGGGTAGGGTCCGTCCTGCCCGCCCGCCTGGGTGACGACGACGGACGAAGGACCTGCTCGTGGACTGGATCGGCGACGCCTGGCAGGACATCACGACGCCCCAACCGGTGCCGTCGAGCACCGTGGTGCTGCTGACCGCGGCGGGCGTGCTGCTGGTCCTGCTGGTGCCGGTGGCGTGGCACGTGGCCCGGCACGGACTGACGATCGTGCACGAGGCCGCTCACGCCGGTGTCGCGGTGCTCGTCGGCCGGCGGCTGTCCGGCATCCGCGTGCACTCCGACACCTCGGGCCTGACCGTGTCGGTGGGCAAGCCGCGGGGTCCGGGCATGGTCGCGACGGTGGCCGCGGGGTACCTCGGTCCGGCGGTGCTCGGCGTCGGCGCGGCGTGGCTGCTGTCCCGGGGGTACGCGGTCGCGCTGCTCTGGATCCTGCTGGTGGTGCTGGTCCTCGTGCTGGTGCAGATCCGCAACTGGTACGGCCTGTGGGCGGTGCTGGTGACCGGTGCGCTGCTGGTCGGGGTGACGGTGTGGGGCTCGGCGACCGTGCAGAGCGTCGCCGCCTACGCGATGACCTGGTTCCTGCTGCTCGGTGCACCGCGCGCGGTCCTGGAGATGCAGTCGGAGCGCCGACGGGGGCGCCGGCGCGGGGTGCCCGACACCTCCGACGCGGGCCTGCTGGGGCGGCTGACGCACACGCCGGGCGCGCTCTGGGTGGGCATCCTGCTGCTCGTGTGCCTCGCCGCCCTCGCGCTCGGTGCCGTCTGGCTGATCGGGCTGCAGCTCTAGAGCAGGAGCCGCATGATCGGGCGCTCCGGAGAGCGGCGCGCCACCTCGACGAACCCCGCGGCGGCGAACGTCGTCGCGTAGCCGGTGCTCGTCGCGCTGGGGGAGAGAGCGCCGTCGAGCGGGTAGGCCTCGACCGCGTGTGCGCCGGCCGCACGCGCGAGGTCGACCGCCCCGGCGACCAGCTCAGCCATCACCCCGTCGCGGCGGTGACCCTTGCGGACGTAGAAGCACGTGATCGCCCAGACGGGCACCCGGTCGACCCGGCGCAGCCGCCACTGCCGGTCGATCGCGGGGACAGCCTCGCGCGGGGTGATCTGGCACCAGCCGACCGCCACGTCGTCCCGGATCGCCAGCACGCCCGGCGGGGGACCTGCGGCCACGACCCCGTGCAGGTCGGCGCGGTTCTGCTCGGCGGGCCGGCGCCGGTACTCCGGTCCGATGCGCCACGCCATGCACCAGCACCGGGCGGCGGGACCTCCGTGGTCCAGCAGCTCCTCGAGCGCCGGCCACAGGTCGGGGGAGAGGGGCGCGACGACGGTCACGGCCATGACGCTGCGCCTCGCCGCGAACGGTCGTCAAGCCCTGCGCTGTCCGTGCCTCGATCATCGGATCTCATTCTCTGAGAAACACGACTGGCTCAGTCGGCTTTCCGTCGGCTCGTCCCTACTGTCCCCACCCATGGCAGCCCGGCTCGGCCGCGCTGACCGAGCACCTGATCCCGGAGCTGCAGCGGCGCGGGCTGTTCCGCACCGACTACGAGGCAGCCACGCTGCGCGGCAGCCTCGGCCTTCCGGAGGTCTCCTGATGAGCATCACCATCGGCCGCCCACTTCGAGACGTCGTTCACGCGCGTCGCGGCGGAGGGCGTCCGCTGACCGCCCGACGACGCCGGCCGCCGGCACCGGCTGACGGTCACGCAGTGCGGCTGGCGACCCGGGGGTGGTCCCTCCACGCGGGCATCGTCGCCATGTAGGCCAGCGTCTCGCTCTCCAGCTGCGCGCGCGGGGCGGACGGGTGCTGGCGTGACTGCCAGCCGACCATCCGCTCGAAGCGCTCGTCGAACGCCTGGAGGTTCCCGTCCGCGTCGGTGCAGTACGCGCAGTACTGCCCGGACTCGATCGGCATGCCGCAGCTGTCGCAGTGCAGGTCGTGGGTCGTCATGGTCGTGCTCCTTGGTTGAGTGCTTCCAGGGTGCCGACGAGGGCCGCACGGTCCTCGGCGGAGAGGGTTGCTGCCGCGCGCGCGATCAGCTCGGTGGACAGGACCTGTCGCTCGCGGTCGAGGGCGTCGAACCCGGCCGGCGTCAGCCAGACGAGCGTGCGGCGCCTGTCGTCGGGATCGGGCTCGCGTGCCAGCAGGTCCTTGGCCTCGAGCTGGGTGACGATGTCGCTGACCACGGACTGCGCGCGGTCCAGGTGCTTCGCGGCCTCACCGACGGTCAGGGGTCCCGCATGGGCGAGGTGGAGCAGGACCGCCCGCGAGGCTCCCGACATCTGCGCGCGCTTGCCGTCCCTGCGGTGGAACCGCAGGTAGGCCTGCTGGAACGCCGCCTCGAACGCGCGCGCGAAGGCCTCGGGGTCGTCGGCGGGGCTCGATGCGGTCATGACAGCCAGGCTGCTCCGGAGGCGATCCATCGTCAATCCCGATGGATCGCGGTGCCGACGACGCACCGGCCCAGCTCTCGGTCGAGCGCGTCGCGTTCCGGCGCGGTGACCCACAACCCGTAGGCGGCCTTCACGCGCACCTGCCGGAGCGCGTAGACGCAGCGGTACCCGCGGTTGGGCGGCAGCCAGGTGGCCGCGTCACCGGCACCCTTGTCCTGGTTGGCGGGGCCGTCGACCGCCAGCAGGTTGGCGGGGTCGTTGGCGAACGCCTCCCGCTCCGTCGGCGACCACTGCTGCGCGCCGGTCTGCCAGGCGTGCGAGAGCGCGACGACGTGGTCGATCTGGACGGCCGCCGAGTCGGGTCCGCGGGCGAAGGGGATCGGCACGCCCGTGTAGGGGTCGTCGAGCGTGCCGCTGAGCACGGCGCAGTGCTCGACGACGGTGTCGGTGAGATCCCGCCGGAGGATGTCGTTGCGGGTGTCGCAGCCGTTGCGGTCGACGTCGGCCCACGCCTGCCCGAACCGCTCGCGCGCGTACCCGGTGCTCGGCGCCCGGCCGCGGACCGGCAGCGCGTCGAGGGCAGCGCGGCCGGCGGCGAGGTCATCGGCCGTGACCGCGTACCGGGCGGCGACGCGGGCCTGGGACCAGGCGGGCGCGCCCGCGCCGATCGCGACGCACACGACGAGGCCGACCAGCCACGGGCCGGGGCGCTGCCAGGAGGTCACCCGCTCAGGGTCGCCGTCGCGCGCCGGACGTGGGCGTTCCCTGGGGATCGCGCGGGGCTGTGGGCGGTCCGCTTGACTTCGAGTGCACTCGAAGGCGCACCATCGACGCCATGAGCGTCGTGACGGACCGGGTGACCCTGAGCATCGCGGAGGCGGCCGAGGCCACCGGCCTGACCACCCACACCCTGCGCTACTACGAGCGCGACGGGCTGCTGCTCGACGCGGTCGACCGGGCGTCGTCGGGCCACCGCCGCTACACGGACGACGACCTCGGCTGGATCCGGATGGTCACGCGCCTGCGCTCCACCGGCATGCCCATCCGGGAGGTCCGCCAGTACGCCGACCTGGTCCGGGCGGGCGACGGCAACGAGGCCGAGCGGCTCCAGCTGCTGGTGGCGCACCGCGACCGCGTCCGGCAGCAGCTGGCCGAGGTGGCCACGCACCTGCACGCGATCGAGCTCAAGATCGGCCTGTACGAGCGCAGGACCTGCACGAACGCCTGACATCGCCTCCGCAGTGCGGCACGTACGGTCGCTCACGTGACCGACAACCGCTCGCGTGAAGACTTCGTACCGTTCAGGGGAACGAACCCTTCACGCGAGGAGCGGCCGCGGCAGCGCACGCTCGCCGCGCTCGCGGCCGTCGGGCTCGTCGTCGTCGGGCTCGCGATCTCCCGCTTGGACGGGCCGCTCGCCGACAAGGCAGGCGACGCCCTCTACGCCGCGTTCGTCTACGCGCTCCTCGTCGTCGTCGCCCCACACGCCCGCCGGTGGACCGTGGCCGCCGTCGCGTTCGGCGTGTGTGCCCTGGTGGAGCTCGCGCAGCTCACCGGGATCCCGGCCGCGGTCGTCGACGCGGTGCCCGCCGCCCGGTACGCGCTCGGGACCACCTTCGTCGCGCTCGACCTCGTCGCGTACGCGGTCGGCGCGGCGCTCGCGGCGTTCGTGCGTCGGCGCTCGGTTGTGCCAGGCTGACCCAGCCTGAGCCGGATCGAACAGTGGAGCGCCGATGGATCCGTCGTACAGCCTGGCCGTCCGGCTGGCCTGCGAGTTCATCGGCACCGCGATCCTCATCATCCTGGGCAACGGCACGGTCGCGAACGTGCACCTCAAGGGCTCCAAGGGGTACCGCGGCGGGTGGTCGCTGATCGCGATGGGCTACGGGTTCGGCGTGATGATCCCCGCGCTCATGTTCGGCGGGATCAGCGGGAACCAGATCAACCCCGCCTTCACGCTGGGCCTCGCCGTGTGGGGGCTGTTCCCGTGGAGCGAGGTGGCGCCGTACATCGTGGCGCAGATGCTGGGGGCGATGGCCGGCCAGATCGCCATCGTCGCCACGCACAAGCCGTACTACGACCTGACGACCAACCCGGACGACATCCTCGCCACCTTCTCGACCGTCAACGCGGCCCGGTCCCGGCTCAACGGGTTCCTCAGCGAGCTGCTGGGCTCGGTGGTGCTCTTCTCCTGCGCGCTGGCGATCATCAACTCGCCGCTGACCGAGAACGAGCCCGCCGTCGCGCACCTCGCGCTCGGGTTCCTGGTGTGGGGACTCGTCGCCGGCCTCGGCGGTCCGACCGGTCCGGCGCTCAACCCCGCGCGTGACCTCGGGCCGCGCCTCGTGCACGCGTTCCTGCCGCTGAAGCACAAGGGCCCGTCCGACTGGGGGTACTCCTGGGTGCCCGTGGCGGCGCCGATGCTGGGCGGCATCATCGGCGTCGGCGGTTGGTACCTGCTGCTCGGCTGACGCGAACGCAAGACGAAACAGGCTGCAACCGGCATGCTCGTCCCCGGGGGTGATCGGACATGGCCGTGGACACCAGCATCTTCCGACGCAAGTCGGCCGAGGACTCCATGGAGGAGTCGCTCGATCCCGAGCGGGCCCTGCGCCGGACGCTGACCACCTGGGACCTCATCGTCCTGGGCGTCGCGGTCGCCGTCGGCGCGGGCATCTTCTCCGTGGGCGCGACGGCTGCGGCCAACTACGCCGGACCTGCGGTCATCGTCTCGTTCATCATCGCCTCGGTCGTGTGCGGCCTGGCCATCATGTGCTACGCCGAGTTCGCCTCGACGCTGCCGGTCGCCGGCTCCGCCTACACGTTCTCCTACGCGTCGATGGGGGAGTTCGTCGCCTGGATCATCGGGTGGGACCTCATCCTCGAGATGCTGCTGGGGTCGGCGGTGATCGCGAAGTTCTGGGGCGTCTACCTGGCGGACGCGTTCGCCCTGTTCGGTGTCGACATCCCGACCACGGTGAGGCTCGGGCCGGTCGACGTGGACTGGGGACCGGTCGTCATCGTCGCGATCTTCACGACGCTGCTGGCCCTCGGCACCAAGCTGAGCACGCGGGTGAACAGCGTGTTCACGATCATCAAGGTCGCGATCACGATCTTCGTCATCGTCGTGGGCTTCTTCTACGTGGACAAGGCCAACTACTCGCCGTTCGTGCCGCCGTCGGAGCCGGCCCCCGGGCGCGGCTCGCTCGAGCAGCCGGTGTTCGCGTTCCTGTTCGGCCTGGAGCCCACCGCGTACGGCGTGATCGGCATCCTGTCCGGCGCCGCGCTGGTGTTCTTCGCGTTCATCGGCTTCGACGTCGTCGCGACGACCGCGGAGGAGACCAAGAACCCGCAGCGGACCGTCCCGCGCGGCATCCTCGGCGGTCTGGCGATCGTGACGGTGCTCTACATCCTGGTCACGGTGGTGGTCACCGGCATGGTGTCCTACACCGAGCTGGCGGCGGCCGACACCCCGTCGCTGACCACGGCGTTCGTGCTCGTCGGCGCGGACTGGGCCGGGCGCGTGATCTCGGTCGGGATCCTGGTGGGTCTCACGTCCGTGCTGATGGTCCTGCTGCTCGGTCTCACGCGGATCGTGTTCGCCATGAGCCGCGACGGGCTGCTGCCCCGCGCGGCGTCCCGGACGTCTCCCAAGTACGGCACGCCGGTCCGGCTCCAGATCGGGGTCGGCATCGTGGTGGCGATCATCGCGGGGCTGTCCGAGGTGGAGCTGCTCGAGGAGATGATCAACATCGGGACGCTGTCGGCGTTCGTGCTGGTCAGCTTCGGCATCCCCGTCCTGCGCAAGCGCCGGCCGGACCTCCAGCGGGGGTTCCGGGTGCCCTGGTCGCCGGCGCTGCCGATCATCGCCGGGGTGGCGTGCCTGTGGCTGATGGCGAACCTGACCACCCTGACCTGGCTGCGGTTCCTCGCGTGGTTGGCGGTGGGCGTGGTCGTCTACTTCGCGTACTCGTACCGGCACTCGATCGCCGCGAACCCGCACTTCGACTCGCGCACGGGTGCGCGGCTCTAGGACTCGGTCGGCTCCAGCACGAACAGCGGGATGAGCCGGTCCGTCTTCGTCTGGTAGCTGTCGTACGCGGGCCAGACCGCGGTGGCGCGCGCCCACCACTCGTCGCGCTCGGCGCCGCTGGTCTGGCGCGCGAGGTAGTCCTTCTTCACCGCGCCGTCCTGGAGCTCGACGTGCGGGTGCTCGACCAGGTTGCGGTACCAGGCCGGGTTCTCGGGGGCCCCGCCCTTCGAGGCGACCACCGCGTACCGGCCCTCGTGCTCCACGCGCATGAGGGCGGTCTTGCGCAGCTTGCCGCTGGTCGCGCCGACCGAGGTGAGCACGATGACGGGCTTGCCCTGCAGGGTGTTCGCCTGATGACCGTCGGTGCGTTCGAAGGTCTCGGCCTGCGTGCGGGCCCACGCGGACGTGCTCGGGAGGTACTCACCAGTCAGAGGCATGTCGGTCGGAACGGGTGAGGCCCGGCGAGCATTCCCCGCCGGGCCGTCGCCGCTACTTCTTCTGCTCGTCCAGGTAGTCCTTGGCCTTCTCGACGATGCTGTCGACCTGGCTGTCCTGGCTGTCGTTGGTCCGCGACTTGACGGCCTCACCGGCCTTGTCGAGCGCGTCCTTCGCCTGCTCCTCGTGCCCGACCAGGGCGTCCTGCGCCTTGCCGACCAGATCCTCGATACCCATGGGACGTGCCCTTCTCTCGGAGACGCCTCTCAGTCTGGCCCCGCCGTCGCGGGCGCGCCCACGGAGCCGTGCTCGACCGTGGTGCGGGGCATGGAGGCCGCGGCGGCGACGGTGGCCAGCGCGACCAGCGTCACGGCGCCGAACGCGAGGGTGACGGCGTCGCCGAACTGCTCCGGGTTCTGCGTGGGCGTCTGGCCGCCCATGAGCGCGTTGACCAGGGCGCCGAGCGCCGCGACGCCGACCGCGCTGCCCATGGACCGGGCGAACAGGTTGGCCCCCGTGACCACCCCGCGGTCGCCCCAGCCGACGCTCGACTGCGCGGCGATGAGGCTCGGTGACGCGACGAGCCCGAGCCCGATGCCGGAGACGAAGCACGCGAGGCCGACGGCCCAGACCGACGGGTGCGTCGAGGCGAGCGCGAGCCCGGCGGTGCCCAGCACCACGACACCCGAGCCGATCAGCATGGTGGTGCGGAACCCGAGCCGCAGGAACAGGCGCCCCGACTGCGACGCGGCGATCGGCCAGCCGATGGTGAGCGCCGCGAGCGTGAGGCCGGACGTCAGCGGCGAGACGTCGAGGAGTGCCTCCAGGAACGTCGGCACGTACGACGTGAGCCCGATGAGGATGATCCCGACCCCCACCCCCACCAGCGCCGACGCCCGCAGCAGCCGCCGCGAGAACACCCAGAGCGGCAGCACCGGTTCCTCGGCACGCTGCTCCACGCGGACGAACGCGACCAGCAGCACGCTGCCGACGGCGACCGCGCCGACGCTCGGCACGGAGAGCCACTCCCACGCGTTCCCGCCCTCGAGCAGCGCCAGGATCAGCAGGCTCATCCCGGTGGTGAGCAGCACGCCACCGGCCCAGTCGATGCGGTGCCGGGTGTGCTCGACGGTCTCGTGGAAGTACCGGACCAGCAGCAAGGCCGCGGCCAGGCACAGCGGGATGTTGACGAAGAAGATCCAGTTCCAGGACAGGAACTCGGAGAACACCCCGCCGAGGGTGGGCCCGACCACCGACGAGATACCCCACACGCTGGCGATGTACCCCTGCGCCTTGGCCCGCTCGGCGACCGTGTAGATGTCGCCCGCGATGGTGATGGCCATCGGCTGCACGGCGCCGGCACCGAGGCCTTGGATCGCCCGGAACGCGATCAGGGCGGGCATGCTCCACGCGAAGCCGCAGAGGATCGAGCCGAGCAGGAACAGGCCGATGCCGAGGAGCACGACGGGCTTGCGGCCGATGGTGTCCGCCAGCTTGGAGTAGATCGGGACGCTCACGGCCTGGGTGAGCAGGTAGACGGAGAAGAGCCACGGGAAGCTGGTGAAGCCGCCGAGGTCCGCGACGATCGTGGGCACCGCGGTGGCCAGGATCGTCGCGTCGATGGCGACCAGGCCGGTGGTGACCATGATCGCGACCAGGATCGGGCCGCGGTCGGAACGGAAGCCGACGCCGGTGCTGCTCAGGGGGTTCTCCTCCGGTGGTGGATCGTGCTCGACCCTAGGCTGGCGGTGTGACGCACGAGTATGCGATGACCGGGTTCACCGTGCGCGAGCACCGGGTGCAGGTGCCCGTCGACTGGTCCGCGCCGGAGCGCTTCGGGTCCCTCGAGGTGTTCGCGCGCGAGCTGGTGGACCCGGAACAGGCGTCGGACGACCTGCCCCTGCTGCTCTTCCTCCAGGGTGGACCGGGCGGTCAGGGTCCGCGACCGTTGGGCGGCGGCTGGATCGCGAAGGCCCTGGAGATGTACCGCGTGGTCCTGCTGGACCAGCGGGGGACCGGGCGGTCGTCGCCGGTGGACGGGCGCGTGATCAGCGGGTTCGACGACGCCGCGCAGGCCGCCGACTACCTCGCGTGCTTCCGCGGGGACGCGATCGTCGAGGACGCCGAGCACCTGCGGCGGACCGTGTACGGGGGCCGGCCGTGGGCGACCCTGGGGCAGTCGTACGGCGGGTTCCTCACGCTCACCTACCTGTCACGGCACCCCGACGCGCTCACCCGGTGCTTCGTCACCGGCGGGCTGCCCCCCGCGACGGCCACCGCCGAGGAGGTGTACGCGCGCACCTACCGGCGCCAGGCGGCGCGCAACCGCGAGCTCGCCCGGCTGCACCCGGCGGACGTGCCGCTGCTGGGACGGATCTCGGACGGTCTGGACGGGGTGACCCTGCCCAACGGCGACCCGTTCACGCCCGAACGCCTCCAGCAGCTGGGCATGCCGCTCGGCATGAGCACGGGGATCGACGAGGTGCACTGGCTGCTGGACACCGCGCTGGGCTCCGACGGGACGCCCTCCGGCGGGTTCCTCGCGGCGGTCGCCGACTACACCGGGTTCGACGCGAACCCGCTGTACGCGGTGCTCCAGGAGGTCATCTACCACCAGGGCGACCGCGAGCCGGGCTGGGCCGCGCAGGCCGAGCACGACCGGTGGCCGTCGTTCGCGGCCGACGCCCGCCCGCTGCTGCTCACCGGCGAGGTGATCTTCCCGTGGATGTACGAGCAGCACGCCGCGCTGCGCCCGTTCCGCGGTGCTGCCGAGGAGCTCGCCGCGCGCACGTCGTGGCCGGCGCTCTACGACCTGGACCGGCTGGCGTCGAACGAGGTGCCGGTGGCGGCCGTGCAGTACTACGACGACCCCTACGTGGACCTGGACCTCGCGCTGGCGACCGACGTCGGCCACCTGGACGTCTGGATCACCAACGAGCACCTGCACGACGGGCTGCGCGCCGCGGGCGACACGATCCTGCCGCGGCTGTTCGACGTCGCCGCGGGCAAGGCGCGCGTGACGGGGCGCTAGGCGTCCGGACGTGCCTCGTGGCCCGGGCGACCGTGGGTGCGGTTCTCCTCCTTGAGCCGCGCCTCGTACACGTGCCGACGGCCCGCCAGCAGCTCGTCGCGGACGCGCTTCTCCGCCGCCTCGAACACCCGGTAGTACTGCTCGTCGTAGGCCTCGACCACCTGGAACGTCCACCGGCCCGGCAGCACGTTGCGGCCGACGAGCTCGGCGCGGAGCTCGTCGGCCAGCTCCTGGTGCCCCGCCTCCGCCAGCTGGTCCAGGGCGTCGGCGAGCTCGTTGTCGGCGCGGCCCGTGAGCCGGTGGAACGCGTAGAGCATCCCGCGGGCGTGCTCGACCACCTCGAACGCGGCGGTCAGGGCGCCGACCGCGTCGACGACCTCCTCCGAGGTGCCTGGCGGTGGGCGGTGGGCGTCGTCGCGCTCGTCGGTCATGTGTCGATCGTGGCCGCGCGGCCCCGATCGCGCTCGTCAGATCGAAGTGCAATCACATGGTTGCTATCCGGCGCGACCGCGCCTATCGTCAACCTGCAACCTATCAATTGCAGATGCGAGGAGCAGACCATGAGCGAGGACTTCACGACGACCTACACGGTCGACCAGACGCCCGCCGAGGTGTTCGCGGCCGTCACCGACGTGCGCGGCTGGTGGGTGGACGCGATCGAGGGCGGGACGACCGAGCTGGGCGACGAGTTCATCTTCCACAACGAGCCCATCCACCGGTCCGTCCAGCGGCTCACCGACGTCGTGCCGGGGGAGCGCGTCGAGTGGCTGGTGCTCGAGGCCGAGCTGAACTTCGTCGAGGACACGGCCGAGTGGGTGGGCACGCGGATCCGGTTCGACATCACCCCGACCGACTCCGGCACCCGGCTCACGTTCACGCACCTCGGGCTGGTGCCGGCGCACGAGTGCTACGAGATCTGCCACGACGCGTGGAGCTGGTACATCAACGTGAGCCTGAAGCGCCGGATCACCACCGGCGTCGGCCAGCCCGGACAGGTCCCGGACGACGCCCTGCGCGCGCCCGTCCGGGTGGGCGACCTGCTCAGCGGCGGGCGGGGTGGCGGGGTCGGGTCGTCGTGAGCATGAGCGCGGCCCACAGGGCGGCGACGCCCGCACCCACCAGGAACCCGATGCCGACCGCGCTCGACGGGGGACCGCTCTGGTGGTTGGCGAACGCGAACGACGTCATCCCGCCGCCGGTGCACGTGACGTCCCGGGCCGTCGGCGCGTAGATCGTGCCGACCAGGGTCACGACGCCGAGCGTGGGGTCGTCGGCCGTGAGGTGCTCGTCCGCCAGGTCCAGCGTCGCGGGGACCTGCTCGGGAGTGAGCCAGGTGCACGTGACGGCGTCGGGGTCCGTGACGCCCGCACCCCAGACCGCGAGGGTCCGGACGCCCGCCTGTCCGGCCGCGCCGGCGGCGACCGGCGCGGTCAGGGTGGGGTGCGGGGGAGCGCCCGCGCTGCGGAGCATGACCAGTCCGACCACGGCGAAGAGCACGACGCCGAACAGGGCCAGGAACCCGGACGCGCGGGCCACCCTGCGGATCAGGGTGCCGACCTCGCTCACGACGTGAGCTCGACGGACGCCAGGATCGCGTCCAGCGGGGTGTCGTCGAACGTGTCGCGCGGGCCGATGGCCTTGACGATGACCTGCGCACCGGACTCGAGGTCCGCCACGAGCCACCGCGACCGCAGCTCGGCCGTGGTGCCGTCGGTGCGCCGGACGTCGCTGACGAAGCTGACGGTGGCGACGGAGGACGCACCGGCGAGCTCTCCCTCGCCGGTCTCCACCTCGTCGGCGCCGGTGGTCGCCTTCTCGCCGAGCACCAGCGCCCCGGCCTCCGCCGTCGCGTCGCGGGTCGGAGCGGTCTGCACGGTCACCAGCACCCCGGCGCGCACGCGCTCGTCGTTCTCCGGCGCCGTGAGCGCCACGGTCTCGTCCGTGTCCGACCCCGGGTACAGGTCGGCGCCCGGCGCCTGCTCCCACTCCGCCGGGACGTGCAGGGTCGTCGGGCCGACCGCGACCGACTGCCACGAGGGGTCGATGCTCGGTCCGGCGGCCGGTGCGTCGGCCGAGCAGGCGCTCAGGCCGAGCGTGGCGGCCGCCACGAGGGCACCCCATCGGGGGTAGGTCATGTGTTGCCTCTCTCGTGCGGTGTCACTGCTCCAGGCAGCCGGCGCGCTCGACGAAGCCGGCGCCATCCCAGTAGGAGTATCCCGTGGCGTGCCGGGTGGTCGACGTGTAGTCGCCGGAGAGGCCGACCTTGATCAGCGCCTCGACGTCGAGGTTCCCCCCGTTGGTCGAGGCGTCGATCGCGTAGTCCTGCACCCACGTGTAGCCGTCGGACTTCGCGGTCTCCTGGAAGTCGGACCACGTCTGGCCATAGTCCAGGGTGCTGAAGTCGAGGGGGCCGACCTCCTGCGTGACGCCCGGCACCTCGATCCCGAGGCCGAGTGCGAGCTTCGCGGCGGTGACGCGCTGGTCCGTCGTGCCGAGCGGGACCTGCCAGGTGGTCTGGCTGTAGTCCACGTAGTCCAGCGGGTCGTTGGCCCCGTTGTTCGTCGACGACGTGTCGGCGTAGGCCGATCCGAGGGTGACGAGCCGCATGGCCGTCGCGACGCCGTCCGCGTCACGGTCGACCTCGATGGTGACCGCGCCCCCGTAGGACGCGACCGCGGACGCGAACTCGGTCCACTCCTCGCCCACGGTGCCCGACGCGCGCGTGACGCCGCTCGAGCTGGCCGTGAACACGTCGGTGGTGCGACCGTCGCTGTACTGCGTCTGGCCCTCGTAGGTCCCGGCCTCGACGACGCCGCTGGCGTCCCAGTCGATCAGCGTGGCGAACGCCTCGCCGGACGCGCTGACGCCGACCTTCACGAACGTGGACTCGGCGTCGAGCTGCTCCAGGTCGGACGCGCCCGTCACCCAGTCCGCGAAGTCGCGGCCGAACCAGTCGTCGCCGACCATGCCGTCCTTCACGTCGTCGCTGGTGGCTGCGTGCAGGATGTCCCACGCCTCGTCGTCGCTCGACGCGTAGTAGACGTCGCCGAACTTGAGCTGGTCGGTCACCGAACCGCCGATCCCGATCGCGACGCCGTACCGGTTGTCGTTGACCACCGCCGAGGCGTCGAAGCCGAGGCCGCCCTCGATGCCCGCGCCGAGGGACCCGGTGCGCGTCAGGCGGTACCGGCCGTCGCCCAGCGACTCGACGAACCACGTGTTGCCGCCCTCGAGCTGGACGCCGAACGCCGCCGATCCCTGCCACGCCCCGCCATTACCAGAGACCACGCAGGGCGGCGGAGGAACGTAGTCCTCAGCGGCGCGCGCCGGCCCGCTCGTGCACTCGCCGCCCTGGCCGAGGCCGGAGGTGAGCTCGCACAAAGCCGCCGCGACCTTGTCGCCGAGGGAGAAGCGGGTGAGCCCGAGGACGAGGGCCACCACCAGGAGCGCGGCCGCCGCCACGATGCCGATGTACTCGAGAGTGCCGGCTCCGCCGTCGGGTCCGAGTGCGGACCGGGTGCGAAGCGGTGTGGTGGTCGGCCGGGGTGGGTGGCGATGGTCGTCAACCCTGGGGTGCACGTGGGCCCTCTCGTCGGCGCGGGTCGTCGCGCCCGCCCAGGGTACGGGCGGGCGCGACGTCCGGTGGCCGATTCGGAGGGCCAGGTCAGGGGCGGGTGGGTCGACCCTGGCCGTCGGCCGGCGGGCCGCCCTGGCCACCGCCACCGCCCATGCCGCCGCCCATCCCCGCGATCGCCTCGCCGGCGGTGCCGGTGGCGACGACGGTCGAGCCGCTGCTGTCGCCGGCCGCCGCCAGCCCGCCGACGGTCTCGCCGCTGACCGAGCCGCCGGTGGCCGCCGAGTAGGTGTCCCCGGAGACGACGTCCGCGGACGCGTAGACCACGGACGTGAAGTCCTTCGACGACTCGAACGCGGCGATCTCGGTCCCGTCGGCGTCGAGGAGGTGGACCACCGTGCCGGCGGCCTGGGTCGAGGAGAACGTGAACGCGACGAACGACTGGGCGCTCGTGGCGGCCGGGGTCATGGCCATGCCCGAGGCGCCGGCTGCGAGGATCGTGCCGCCCGAGACGTCGAACGTGCCGTCCACGTCGAGCGCGCCGTTGCCGTCGTTCGTCGGGCCGCTGACCACGGCGGTCCCGCCGGTCATGGTGAAGAACCCGTTGGCGTCGAGGCCGTCGCCGTCGGAGTCGACGACGATCGTGCCGCCCGTGATGGTCAGGCCGACGTCGGTGCTCGCGGTCCCGCCTGGAGCCTGCTCGCCCGTGCCGCTCGGATCGGAGGCGTTCACGCCGTCGTCGCTGGCCACGACGCTGATGTCGCCGCCGGCGATCGTGATGAGCCCGGCCTCGAGACCCTCGTTCGACCCCGTGACGTCGACGGTGCCGTCGCTGATCTGGAGCGCCTGGTCGCCGTGCACGCCGTCGTCGCCCGCGTCGATGGTCACGGAACCGCCCGCGATGCTGACGACCCCGTCGGAGCCGATGCCGTCGTCGGCCGCGTCGATGAGCAGCTGCCCGCCGCCGACCACCACGGACACCGTGCCGGAGATCCCCTTGGGGGAGGCGTCCTCCGCGACCGCGGTCCCGCTGCCGCCGCCGGAGACGATCGCCAGCGCGCCGTCCGCGACGATCACGTCGGTCTGCGCCGCGATGCCGTCGTCGCCCGCCGCGATGGTGACGTCGCCGCCGGTGATCTCGACGTAGCCGAGCGTCTCGTCCTCGTCGTTGTCCGACTTCAGGCCGTCGCCGCCGGCCGTCACGTCCAGCGTGCCACCGGAGACCACGAGGTAGTCCTTGCCACGGATGCCGTCGTCGACCGCGTCGACCGTGATCGTGCCGCCCGCGATGACGAGTCCGTCCTTGGCGGCGATCCCGTCGTTCGCGTTGCCGGCAACGGTCAGGGAGCCGTCGCCGGTGATCGTGACGTCCGCGCTGCTGTACAGGGCCGCGCTGGCCTCGTCGGTGTCCGCGTACGCGGTGGTGTCGGACAGGGTGCTGTCGCCCTCCAGGTGGACCACCACCTGATCGGCGTCGAGCACCTGGAGCGGGGAGGTGGTCGAGCTGGCCAGGGAGGCGTCGTCGAGGATCAGGTGGACGACGCCGTCGTCGGTGGTGTTCACGACCACCGAGCCGTCCGCCAGCGTGCCGCTCAGCCGGTAGGTGCCGGCCGCGGTGATCGTGAGGGTGCTGCCGTCGACGGACACGCCGTCGGTCGCGGTCGGGTTGTCCAGGTCGATGGCGACCTCGTCCGACGAGGCCTCCAGGTCGACGTCGTCGGGCGCGGTGTTGGCGGCCATCGCCTGCTCGACGGTGACGTTCGCGTCCGTCGTCGTCGTGACGGTCGCGGTGTCGTCCGTGGTGGACGCGGCGTCGGCGGTCGCCGTGCAGCCGGCCAGGAGGGCCGCGACGAGGGCGGCGGGGACGAGGAACTTCGGGGTGAGACGTCGCATGAGGGTGTGCTCCTAACGGGTGACGTGCCGGTCGAGGACGCGGCGCCACGGGTGGTGGGGGAGGTCGGTGTGCAGGGCGGCCATGCCGGTGCCGTACTTGGAGATGCGCACCGGTCGGTGGCCGTGCCGCCACAGGAGGCGGTCGGTGGAGGACGGCGTCGAGCCCGTCTTGGTCTCGATGACCACGCGGCCTTCAAGAGCGCGGCTTCCTCCGGTGAGGGCCGACGTCCACACCAGACCGGTGTCGATCGTCGTGCGGCTGTCGGTCCGGGGGAGGAAGAGGGTGGTGCGCCGATAGGTGCTGACCAGGGTCGGGCTGTACAGGCCGGTGTAGTCCAGGACGTCGTCGGCGAACCGGCGGCCCTCGTCGGTCAGGGTGTCGCGGTCGTCGGGGTCGTACGGCAGCCGCGTCTTGACCGTGCTGCCGCGCGGGCCGCGGGTCTTGACCTCGACCCAGCAGAGCTCGGAGTCCACGTAGGTGCGCGTGCGGATCTTGAACCGCCGCCGGCGTCGGTGCGCCGCCCCGAGGTAGCTGGTGAGGTCGGGGGTGTCGAAGTACACCGACTCGTAGGCGAAGTCACGCTCGTCGCCGATCTGGAGGATGCGTGCACCGGGCTCGATGCCGCGCAGGAGCACCGGGACCGCGTCGGCCGGGACGACGTACTTGCGGTCCATCCGGGTCTGGAGGCTCGCCCGCTCGGTGAGCTCGACGAGGTCGATGGGGTCCAGGGTGTCGAGGATCATGCCGCGACCAGCGCTCGTGCGGTGGTGAGCTCGTACCGGACGTCGACGCAGGTGGTGTCGTTGACCAGGTCGACGCGCTGCACGATCGCCGTGTGCACCGTGGCGCCGAGCAGGCGCTCCAGGTGCGCGACCAGCGCGGTCTCGTCGGTGATCGCCGAGTCCAGGACTATCGTCTGCTGCCGGTACTGCCGGAGCATCCGCGGGTGGTCCACGACGGCCATCACGACGACGACCAGGACCATGAGGGCGGCGTTGAGCGCCGACGGCGTGACCGCGAGCCCGCCGAGCAGGCCGAGCGCCAGCGCCGAGAAGTAGTAGGCGACCTCGTGCTGGGTCAGCTCCGTGGACCGCAGCCGGATGATCGACAGCACGCCGAACAGCCCGAGCCCCAGGCCCGCACCGACCGCGCTGCTCGCCAGGGCGGCCGCCACCGCGAGCACGCCGACGTTGACGCCGAGGTACGCGACGACGAGGTCACGCCGACGGTGCCGGGGGAAGTAGACGCCGAAGGCGAGGACGCTGATGGCGACGAGATCGAGCGCGAGGAGCGCGTACTGAGTCATGGGAACCCTCCTAGTGGGACGGGCTCCATTCAGCCGAGCGGGCCTGTGCTGTTGCTGTGCGGGGGCTGAGGCGCAGGCGTGCATCGTGCACAGATCACCCGGCGACCGTCCGTGCGACGGCGACCGATATGGAAGGGTTTCCCCTCGTTCCCCTCGTTCCCCTCGTTCCCCTCGCCCCCCACCCTGGGAGTTCCCCCGTGCGCGTGTCCCGTCGTCTGCTCGCCGTCCCGGCGGCCGCCGTCCTCGCCTGGTCGCTGACCGCGTGCGGAGGTTCCGCCCCGGCGGCCGCACCCACCACGTCCGAGAGCGCGTCGGTCGAGCAGGAGGAGACCGTCGCCGAGCCCGCCGGGTTCGAGCTCACCGCGGACAACCTGGGCGACATCGCCACCGCGATGCTGGCCGCGAAGACGTACGACACCACGATGGTCACCGACGTCGGCGGCGCCTCCATGACCGCCCAGGGCCAGGCGCGCGTCACCGACGCCGGCAACGAGCTGACCATGACCATGAGCAGCGCGCAGATGGCCGCACCCATGGAGATGCGGATCGTCGGCGGTCAGATGTACATCAACATGGGCGAGCTGACCGGCGGGCTGTTCTGGCAGCTGGACCCGACGGACACCAGCAACCCTCTGACGGCGTCGCTCTCGCAGACCACCGGCGCCACCGCGACCGACAGCTTCGAGGAGCTTCTCCCGGCCCTGGTCAGCGTCACGAAGTCCGGCGCACCCGAGCAGATCGACGGCGTCAGCGCGCAGCCGTACGACGTGGTGGTCGACACGAGCAAGATGGCCGGTGCGTCGGCCGAGCAGTTCGCGTCCGCAGCCGCCGCGGGCGTCGAGGTGCCGAAGGAGCTCACCTACACGTACTGGGTCGGAGACGACAAGCTGCCCCGCAAGCTCGTGATGGACATGATGGGCTCGCACATCGAGATGACGCTCAGCAACTGGGGCGGCCCCGTGACGATCGAGGCCCCGCCGGCCGACCAGGTGACGGCCGCACCGGCGATGTGATCAGCTGACCGCTCCGGTATCGGCCCTGGTCAGGGCCGATGTCAGTGCCCAGTCGTACACTTGTTCTAGTGGAACCGGTGTCGACGGAGGTGGTGACGTGACGGCGCTCCTCGACGACCCGCGCACCGACTCTCCGGTCTGGGACCCGTCGCCCGAGCTGGACCTGCGGCACGTCGACGCGTTCCCGATCACCGGCCTGACGCTTGCTGAGCTCGCCGGGCGGCTCGGGTCCGTGTCGGTCGCGGACGCCTCGGGCGTGGAGCTGGTGAACGCGGTCTCGGCGTGGCAGCAGGTGCTCAACATGGCTCAGGCGGCGCAGGCCGTGGTGATCCGAGAGATCGAGGCCCGCACCGTCGATGCCCTCGCGCGTGTGCCCGATGAGCTTGCGTGCGCGCTGGTGTGCACCGGGCGCTCCGCGCAGGACCTGCTTCTGCGGGCGTGGGGCACGGCCCAGCACCCGGCGCTGGGCGATGCGTGGGCGGCCGGGGCGATGGACGCACGCAAGGTCGACGTGATCTTGGCCGAGGTCCACCGGGCCGGGACGGCCCTGTCCGCGCGTGAGGTCGACGCCGTGGTGAGCGACGCGGTGGACCATGCCGCGGAGATGACGGGACCGCAGCTGACCCGGCACGTGCGGGCCGCCCTGCTCGCTGCCAACCCCGCGGTCGCCGAGCAGCGTCGGGTGGTGGAGCGGGAGCGGCGCGGGGTGTTCCTGGAGCTGGCACCGGACGCGATGGCCCGGCTGATCGCCTACGTGCCCGCGGCCGACGCGACGGCGGCGTTCACCGCGATCGACGCCCTGGCCGGGCACGCGGCGATCGACGGCGACGACCGCAACATCGACCAACGCCGCGCCGACGCGTTCGCCGATGTGTTCACGGGCATCCTGGACCGGCAGACCACCCCCGACGGGACCCCGCTACCGACCCGGCACGGGCGCCGGGTCGCCCTGCAGGTCACCGTGGCGGCCAGCACCCTGGCCGGCCTGGACGAGCATCCCGCGGTGCTCGAGTCGTACGGGCCCATCCCGGCGCAGGTCGCCCGCGAGCTCGCCCAGGACGCGACCTGGCGGCGCATCCTGACCGACCCGACCGGGCAGGTCCGCGCCGTCGGGACCGACACCTACCGGCCCGGCGCCGACGTCACGCGCACCGTCGTCGCACGGGACGTGACCTGCACGTTCCCCGGCTGTCGAAAGCCCGCCGACCGGTGCGAGATCGACCACCGCGTCCCGTACGACCACGCCCCCTCACCAGGCTCTGTTCTGAACCCACAGACCTGCGAGGCCAACCTGCACGCCCTGTGCAAGCACCACCATCAGGCCAAGACCAAGAGCTGGTGGCGAGTCACCCACGACCCCGCCACCGGGATCTCCACCTGGACCGACCGCCACGGTCTGACCTACGCCCGCCACCCCGTCCGGGTCCACAGCACGCCGACCGCCGCTGACCACGCCGCACTGCCACCACCGCCACGCGACTGGGGCGACCCACCGTTCTGAGTTCGCAACCGACGAATCAGGCCGGCGTCCACCCCAGTCGGGGCGCGATGCTCGTTGCCACGTTCTCCAGGATGCGGCGGCTCATGGCGTGCGTGGCGTTGGCCGGGAGGACGATGTCGAGCCCGGTGGCCTCCTGGAGCGCGACGTCGGCCTGGAGGCTGGCGACGACCTGGTCGGGCGTGCCGTGGTGCGTGGGGCTGAACACCCCGAACCCGGTACCGGCGGGCGGGCGTCCGGTGGCGTCGAAGCGGCCGGCGTACCAGGCGATGTACTCGGCGAAGAGCTCGTCGTCCTCCGGGGTGACGCTCGGCAGGACGATCCGACCGGCGACCGCGCGCGGGGTGCGACCGGGGACGTCGAACGTCTCCTTGTACGCGCGGATCTGGTCGCGCTGCGTCTCCTCGAAGGACCGGCCGTCGTCCTCCCCGTTGAGCGTGGAGACCAGCAGGTCCATCCCCTGCTCGGCGGTCCGCACCGCGGTTGCCCGCGACCCGGGGCCGTACCAGAGGCGGTCGGCGAGGCCCGGGCTGTGGGGCGTGACGGTCAGCGGGGTGCCGGGGGGCGCGATCGGGAAGCCGCCCTCGGGTGCGACCGCGACGGGTTCCCCGGCCAGGGCCGCGCGCAGCCGGGCGATCCGGAGCTGGGACTCGTCGTCGAACGAGAGCTCGCTGGTTCCGTAGACCCCGTCGAGCAGCGCGGCCGACGGCTTGATCCCGCCGGCGACCCCCAGCTCGAGCCGCCCGCCGGACAGTAGGTCGACGGTGGCGGCGTCCTCCGCGACGGCGATCGGGTCGGCGTACCGCATCGGCAGGACCGCGGTGCCGAACCGGATGCGCGTCGTCGCCTGGCCGATGGCCGCGAACAGGGGGAAGGGCGAGGAGAGGAACTTCTCCAGGTGGCGGACCCGGACCCAGCCGATGTCGTAGCCGAGCTCCTCGGCGTACCGGAACAGGTCGATCGCGTCGCGCAGGGACTGCCCGGCGTCGGCCGGATCGTCGTACGGGACGAACGTGAGGAAGCTGAGCTCCAGGCGGGGGGCGGTCACGCGCGCATCGTACGAGGCCGGTGTGCGAGCGGACGCCTGCGGTCTCCCGCGTCTCAGTCGCCGAGCACCCAGCCGTGCGGCTCGGCCAGCTTCTCGGCAGACTCTGGTCCCCACGAGCCGACCGCGTACGGCTCGGGCGTCGGACGGTCGGCGCCCAGCAGGGGAGCGAACGCGACCCACGCCGACTCCAGGCCGCCGGGAGTCGTGAAGAGGGTGCGGTCGCCGACCAGCACGTCCTCCAGCAGCCCCGCGTACGGCGGCAGCGACGAACCGGGCTCGACGTCGGCCAGCTCCAGGTTGGCCGTCCCGGTCCCGAGCTCGAGGAACGCGCCGGGCTTCTTGACGGTCGTCGTCACCTTCAGCTCACCCGAGCCGGCCAGCGAGATCACCACGCGGTTGGGCCCGACGGGAGAGCCGAACAGCTCGTCCGGCGTCCGCAGCACGAGGGTCACCTGCTGCGCCGAGCCGCCCATCCGCTTGCCGGTCCGCAGCAGGAACGGCACGCCCTTCCACCGCTCGGTGTCCACCCAGAGCCTCGCGGCGACGAACGTGTCGGTGGTCGAGTCGTCGGGCACGCCCTCGATGTCGCGGTAGCCCTCGAACTGCCCGAGCACCACGTCGTGCACGGGGTCCAGCGGGCGGAAGTGCGCGATGACGTCCTCGCGCGCCTTCGCCAGGTTGGCGGCGTCGAGCCGGCCCGGCGGCTCCATCGCGACCTCGGCCGCCACCTGGAACAGGTGGGTCACCAGCATGTCGAGCGCGGCGCCGGTGGCGTCGTAGAACTCGGCACGCTGCGCCACGTCGAGCGTCTCGGGCACGTCGATCTGCACCTGCTCCACGTGCCGCCGGTTCCACACCCCGCCGAAGAGCTCGTTGGCGAACCGCAGCACGTGCAGGTTCTGCGTCGCCTCCTTGCCCAGGAAGTGGTCGATCCGGAACACCTGCTCCTCGTCGAACGCGGCGTGCACGGTCGCGTCAAGGTCCCGGAAGGTGTCCAGCGAGGTGCCGTACGGCTTCTCGTAGACCACACGGACCCCGTCGGTGAGGCCGGCCTTGGCCAGTGCCCGGGTGATCGGCGCGAACGACGAGGGCGGGACCGCGAGGTAGTGGATGACCGTGGGGTCGCCGCCGAGCACCCCGCGCAGCCGGTCCAGCTCACCCGGCAGCTCCCCGGCGTTCCCGTCCTCGCTCACGTCGCCGCAGTACGCGGTGTGCTTGGTGAGCTCCGGCACGCCCTCGGCCGCCTCGTCGTCGCCGAACTCCGCGACGGCGTCCTTCAGCAGCCCGTCGAACTCCTTCGCGGTGATCGCCGTCCGGCCGGTGCCGAGCAGCGCCCACTTCTCGGGCAGCAGGCCGCGGCGCTGGAGGGTAGCCAGCGCGGGCAGCACCATGCGCTTCGCGAGGTCCCCGCGGGCACCGTGCAGGACGAAGATCAAGGGCTCGGTGGGCGCCATCAGGCGGGGTCCTCACGACGGAGACGGGCGGAGCCTCGACGGTACGTGCGCTCGCCGACCACCGCGCGGCGGACTAGCCGACCGCCGCCGCCACCCGCTCCACCCGGGCGACTCGGTCGAGGATCGCGTCCAGCACGGCACCGCGGTCGAACTGCATCGCGTGCAGGCGGGCTCGGGTCTCCCAGCCGGCGCGCTCGTCGGGGGACATGGTCAGGACGCGGTCCAGGGCAGCTGCGATGGACGACGGGGACTCCACCGGCACGATGATCGCCGTGTCACCGACGGCCTCGCCGATGCCTCCGGTATCCGTGGTGATGACGGGACCACCCCCGGCGAGCATCTTCTCGGCCAGCGCGATGCCGAACGTCTCGACGAACTCCGGACGCGGCTTGCTCGGCAGCACGTACGACGCGGACGCGGCCATGAGGTGGGCCTTCTCGTCGTCGTCGACGTCGTCGAAGAACACGATCCGGTCGGCGGCACCCGACGCGGCGGCGAGCTCCTGGAGCCGCGGCGCGTCGGGCCCGTTGCCGGCGACGACGAGCCGCAGGGACGACGCGGCGCTGCTGGCGGCGAAGCCGGCGATGAGGTCGTCGACCCCCTTGGCGTGCGCGAGCCGTGACAGGAACAGGACGTAGCCGTCGGCGGTCAGGCCACGGGCGTCGAGCACGCGCGAGGTCTCCGCAGGGTCCAGGTCCAGGTACGAGCCCACGTCGATGGCCGGGTAGGAGACCGTCACGCGCTCGCGGCACTGGGCGGCGAACGTGGTGCCGTGCTTGGCGTCGATGGCGGCGGCCTCCGCGATGATCAGCTCGCGCGTGTAGTCGCTGACCGCCAGGCAGACGTCGTGCTCCAGGTAGCTGGACAGCACGTGCGCGGCCGCACCGAACTCGTCCTTCTCGACGCACGCGCGCACCACGTTGGTGACGTCGGAGCCGACCGCCTCGGCGACGGTGGTCACGTTCACGGGCAGGCCGGTGCGGCGGGCCACGTGCACGGCGTCGGCCACGGCGAGCGAGTGCGGGCTCAGGTACAGGGACATGGCGACCGTCGGGACGCCGTCGGTGAACAGCTCCACCAGGCGGCCGACGATCCCCGCGAGCCAGCGGCCGTCGGGCACCTTGTAGTCGCCGACGGGCTCCGGGCGCTCGACGGTGATGCCCGGCGAGTAGGGCAGCACCCCGTCGAGCGGCTTGAGCGGCAGGCCCGTCGCCTGGAGCCGGTCGATGGGCCACGTGACGATGCGGACGTCGTCAAAACCCCGCTGGAGGGCGGCCTCCGCGAGGTTGCGGGCCTCGCCGGAGTGCCCGCAGATGACCGGGTCGGCGCGGACGACGATGACGAGACGGCGGTTCGGGTTCACGTCGGCTCCTAAGGTCAGCGCCGCAGCGCGGTGGTCGGTGGGGTGGTGCTGACTGACGGGGGCCGGACTGTGGTGCCCCAGGCGCTGGGCGTCGGACCGAGCTCCAGGTGCAGGTGTCCGCCGCGGTGGAGCTCGGTGCCGGTCAGCCACGTGCGGTCGAGCCGCTCACCGTCGAGGTGCACGGACTGTACATACTGGACAGGGCCGCCGGGTGTCGGTTCGGTGAATCCTGAGGTCTCGATGGTGAAGTTGCGGTCGCCGACCTCGATGCTCGACTCCCGCCACGCGGGCGCGCTGATCAGGAACAGGTTCTGGCCGGCCACCGGGAAGAGCCCCAGGGACGCCCAGACGAACCACGAGCTCAGACCGCCGGAGTCGTCGTTGCCGGGCAGTCCGCCGCGGCCGGTGCCGAACTGGTTCTGCACGATCGCCTGCACCACCTCCGCGGTCCGGTCGGGCCGGCCGGCGTAGTGGTACGACCAGGGAGCCTCCATGTCCGGCTCGTTGTTCAGGCCCTCGAACCGGTTGAGCGCGTACCCCGCGGCCATCTCCGCCAGATCGGGCCGCAGCCCGGGCTGAACCACGGGTGGGGCGTCGAACCCGAAGAACTGGTCGAGCTGCGCGACGAAGGCATCGTCGCCGCCCGAGAGCTTGATGCGCGCCGCCATGTCGTGCAGCAGCCGGAACGAGTAGTTCCACCGGCCGCCCTCGTAGTACGTGGAGTCCTGGAGCAGGCCGGTCTCCTCGTCGAACGCGTTGATCCAGCGCGCCGCCAGCGGGGCGAACTGCTCGACGAGCATCGGGTCGCCCACGTGCGCCGCGATCTGCGACGTGCACCAGTACCCGAACGCCAGGTCCAGCGTGTGGCTGATCGGGTGCACCTTGCCGCGCAGCAGGAAGTCCTCGCCGTACGTCCGGCGCAGGTCGTTGTGCATGTGCACCAGCGCCCAGTCCCAGTCCATGCCCGGCAGGCCCAGCTGGCACAGGTCGGACAGGAACGTGTGCGCGAGCGCGGACGCCTGGCGGCTGAACTGGTCGGCACCACGCGCCATCCGGTACCCGATCGGGAGGTTCCCCTCCTCCTCGGAGATGTACAGCAGAGCGTTCGCCAGCTCGACCGCACGCTCCGGCATCAGAGTCGTCAGCAGAGGCAGCTGCGTCCGGTAGATGTCCCACATGGTCGCGAGGTCGAACGCGAACGGGCCGTCGGCCGGCCAGAACGGGGACTCGTCGGGCGCCAGGCACGGCTTGATCAGCGAGTGGTAGAGCGCGGTCGAGAAGACGGTCTGCTTGTCTTTCGACGAGGTGTCCACGCGGATCTTGTTCAGGCTCTCCTGCCACACCGCCGCGGTCGCCGCACGCCTCGTCGCAAAGCTGGATGGACCCGGGCCGCACTCCCGCTCGAGGTTCTCGCGGGCCTGGTCGACGCCCCGCAGCGAGAACCCGAACCGCAGCTCCACCACCTGACCGGGCTCCGACGGCCCCGCCCACATGAGCCCGAACGGCCGCAGGGTGGTGGGCCTGATGCGGTCGAAGTCCAGCCGCGTGCCACCCGGCATCAGCCGGCGGTCGTACCAGAGCATCTGCCGCCAGCGCGGGTCGTCGCACTCCACGTGGATGGCCAGCGGCGCGCCCTCGACGACGATCTCGCCCTGCGCGATGCCCGGGCTGATCGAGTGCAGGTGCGCCCGCAGCGGCACGGTCCGCCCGTAGGGGATGGTCAGCCCGCCGAGCGAGAAGTCGATGACCAGCCGCGCGTCGCGGTGCGCGGGGAACGTGTACCGGTGCACCGCCGACTTGGGGCCGACGGTGATCTCCGCGCGGATGCCCGACTCGAGCGTGGCTGCGTAGTACCCCGGCTCCGCGGCCTCGTCGACGATCTCCCAGACGTCACCGAGGTCGTCCAGCGGCTGGAGCATCGGCGTGACGCGGAAGTAGTTGTAGTACTTGCGGATGGCGCCCGTGCCGGACTGCTGGAAGTGCGTGAACCCGCTGGCCACTTGGCGCTCGTGCATCTCCGTGGGGAGGCCCTCGGTGCCGAGGTCGTAGCGGCCGTAGCCCGTCGGGTACGCGCCGCTGTACGCGCACGCGCTGACCATGCCGAGCGGGTAGGTGGCGCCCGGGTGCGTGTTGCCGACCTGCGGCTTGGGCCACCACCAGCTCGCTGCGATGCCCTGCTGCGGCGGCAGGGCCGTGGCCTCGGTGCCGATGAAGGGGTCGACGCGTTCGAACATCCGCCGCTCCTTGCGCTCGTCCGGGTGGGGACAGGGTCGCGTGCGGGAGACGCCTGCGTCCATGCCTGGTTCTGGGGACGGTACGTGGGGAGTGTTGCCGGGGGGTTTCGGGAGAGCGGTCGGCCGCTTCTGCGACGATTCCGACATGACGACATCGGGTGATCAGCCGATCGCCGCCGTCGTCGCGCCATGGACCTACGGCTGGTGGGCGCTCGTCGGGGCGCTGATCGGGATCGGGGTGACGGGGCTTCTCACCCTGGGGATCGTGCTCCTCGCGCTCGGGCTGATCCTGCTGGTCATCGGGACCGTCGCGCCGGCACTCCGGAACCGCTCCGCCCTCGGAGTCGTCGGAGGGCTTGCGGTGGCGCCTCTGTACCTGGCCTGGCTCAACCGGGCGGGACCTGGTCGAGCGTGCACCGCGGTCGGGCCGGTGACCTCGTGCACGGAGCAGTCGAGTCCGTGGCCGTACGTGGTAGTCGCCCTGGTGCTCGCGACGGCCTCCGCGATCCTCGTGCGTCGCAGCTCCCGCTGAGGAGCGCGTCGGGGTGCCCGCGAAGTGTTCCCACCGCCCGGCGAGCGGAGCGGATCTCTGGTGGTTGCCCGCCGCCTGGCATCGTGGAGAGCGGTTGTCGGAAGTCACTGCGATGATCGGCAGCGCACGAGTTCCGCACCCCAGACAGCCCGAAGGGTCCCTTCATGACCGAGACCACGGCTGTCCGTCAGCCCCCCGCCGTCCCCCGCGCCGCGTGGAACGCGCTCATCGTCCTCATGGCCGGCATGTTCATGGCCCTGCTGGACACCACGATCGTCAACGTCGCGCTCCCCACCATCCGGCTCAGCCTGGACGCGTCCGAGGCCACGCTCAGCTGGATCATCAGCGGCTACGCACTGGCGTTCGGCATCGCGCTGATCCCGGCGGGGCGGATCGGTGACCGGGTGGGTCACAAGTGGGTGTTCTTCACGGGGCTGCTGCTGTTCACGGTGGCGAGCGCGTTCTGCGGGTTGGCGCAGAGCAGCCTCCAGCTGATCTTCGCGCGGGCGGTGCAGGGGCTCGCCGGGGGCATCTTCGTACCCGGTGTCACGGCGATGATCCAGCTGCTGTTCCCCCCGCAGGTGCGCGGCAAGGCGTTCGCGATCATGGGGTCGGTCATCGGGGTGTCGACGGCCTTGGGGCCGATCCTCGGTGGGTTGATCATCGAGGCGTTCGGCGACGAGAACGGCTGGCGGCTCGTGTTCTGGGTCAACCTGCCGATCGGTGTCATCGCCCTGATCGCCGCCGCGAAGATCCTGCCGGCGGGCGCGGAGGGCAAGCAGAAGGCCGGGTACGACTTCGTCGGTCTGGCGCTGGTCACCGCGGGACTGATCGCCCTGCTGGTGCCGCTGATCGAGGGGCAGGACAAGGGCTGGCCGGCCTGGACGTTCGTGACGCTGGCGGTCGGCGTGCTGCTGATCGTGGCGTTCGCGCTCTGGGAGAAGCACATCGAGGACGACAACCCGATGGTGCCGCCGCACCTGTTCTCGCACCCGGCGTTCACCGGCGGGACGATCCTCGCGCTGGTCTACTTCGCGGCGTTCACGTCGATCTTCTTCACCATCTCGCTGCTCTGGCAGGCCGGGCTCGGGCACACCGCGCTGGAGTCGGGGCTGGTGGCGGTGCCGTTCGCCCTCGGGTCGATCATCGGGGCGTCGCAGAGCAACCGGCTCTCGCAGCGGCTGGGCCGCACCGTGCTCGTCGTCGGCACCGCCATGGTCGCGGTCGGACTGGTCTGGGTGTGGCTGGTGTTCCGCCAGGTGCCCGCCGCCGACCTCACGCACTGGCAGCTCCTGGTGCCCCTGCTCATCGGGGGCATCGGCAGCGGGCTGTTCATCGCGCCGAACGCGCAGTTCATCGTCGCCACCGTCGACCGCTCGGAGGCCGGTGCGGCCAGCGGGGTGATCGGGGTGATGCAGCGCGTCGGGTCGGCCATCGGCATCGCCGTCATCGGCAGCGTCCTGTTCGGCACGCTCGTCATCACCAGCAACGACCCCGCGCAGATCGCGCAGGCGTTCACCGACAGCGCCGCGCACGCCATGGCGGTGAGTGCCGCGCTGGCCGTCGTGGCCTTCGCGCTGGTGTTCGTGCTTCCCCGCAAGGTCGACGCGCACGGCGGGCCGCCGCCCGCGGAGTGAGTCGTCGCCGAACCGTCGACGGGACGCCACCTGGCGGCCACGTCGCCGGGGTGCACTGGGTGCCATGGCCATCGCGCTGGACGTGCCCCGCCTCTACTCCGCGACCGACGACCACCTGCCGGAAGCCGGCAGCACCGTGTGGGCGGTGGCGCACCCGATCGGGGTGGCGCCGGACGGCCCGGACAACCGCTGGGTGCTGGTGATGGGCGAGGTGATGGGGGTGCGGCTGGACACGCCCGGCTGGCCGAACGGGCAGGTCTGGTCGACGCCGGAGCTGTGCCGGGAGCACGCCTGGGCGCGGCACGTCGTCGGCCGGCGACACCACACGGGGTTCGAGGTGCTGCGCCTCGAGGTGGTTACGCCGACCCTGTTCCGGCTCGCGACCGACTGATCCGCAGGTAGCGTGACCCTCGCCCGCAACGACGAGGGAGCACCACGATGAAGGACTTCGACCAGGCTCTGCGCACCGCGGCGCCCGGCACGATCGACGGCGCCAAGCTGCTGACTCGGTTCGCCTACGAGAAGCTGGCCGTGCCGAGCGGGGGACCGGTCGGGGAGCACCTCGAAGGGTTCATCCCGGCGATCGTGCACCGCGACGGAGCGCACCACCTGGTGGCGTTCTCGTCCGAGCAGCGGTTCCGCGACGAGGGCCGTCTCGGCGGTGACGCGGTGGCGATGCCGGTCCGCGAGGTGCTGCTGCGCATGCCCGCGGACGTCGGCATCGTGATCAACCCGGGCAGCTCGCAGGGGTTCGAGCTGGGACCGGACGTCGTCGCACAGCTGCGCGAGGAGCTGGCGCGGCCGCACGACGAGTGATCAGGCGGGGACAGGTACCTTCACGCTGGTGAGGAACGCGGCCGCCTGCGTGAGGTCGTCGAACTCGTCCTCGACCAGGTCCACCAGCAGGTCGTTGCTCCACAGGATCAGCCGACCGAGCGTGAACTGCTCCTTGGCCACCTCGGGGAGCGTCAGGCCGTAGACGCGCTGCGCGATCTCCCGCTTGCCGCCGCGCGCGCCGCCGTACGTGGAGATCGGCAGGTAGGCGTCGGGCGACATGGCGACGAGCAGCCGGGTCAGTGCCGGCTCCTTGAAGCCGGTCATCCCGAGCCCGCCCTGGCCCAGGATCAGCCGCGTGAGCCGGTCGGGGAGCGGCACGGTCGCGGGCCCGTAGAGCAGGTACCGGATGGTGTTGCGCGTGCGGGCGGACGCCTCACGCTCGCCCATCGTCTTCCACGCCCGGTTGAACGACGCGGTCGTCGCATTCGTGGCGCCGGGGGTCTCGTTCACGAACGACAGGAGGTCGCGGGGCTCGGCGTCGGCCACCTCGTCGCGGCTGAACACCTGCTGGTAGTGCGACCAGTCGAACCCGGGCTCGGTGGGTGCGGCCGCCTTGGCGAGCGCCGCCACCTGCTCCAGCCGGGCCGGGTCCACCGCCGTGCGGTCCGGGAAACGCGCCTGAAGGTCCGCCGACGAGGCCGGCAAGGCGGCCTGCGCCTTCGACTCCCCACGGGTCCACTGGTGCGCGCACGCGGTGCATCGGATGATGCGGCGATCGTCCGCCAACCGTTCGACGAGCTCGAGCTCTCCGGACGTACAGACCGGGCATGTCAGCATGGTGCTCCTTCATCTCTATAGAGAGTGTGACGCACCCGGAGACGGTCCGGCGCCGATCGGCAGGTGCAACCACCACGTGATGCCCGTCCCGATGCGTTCCAGACCGCACTTCTCGTAGAGCCGGACCCCTGTCGGCGTGGAGTTGAGCACCACCGTCTGAGCCCCGACAACGGCCGCCGCGGAGCACACCGCCTGCATCAGCCCGGTGCCCAGGCCGCGCCGCTGGAACGGCTGCCAGACGTCGACGTCGAACACCCCCGCGAGGTCACCGACCTGGTGCGACCATGCCCGACCCGCGAACCGGCCCTCGTCGTACGCAGCGGCGTACCAGGCCCGCGCGGGCCGCAGGCGCGCCATCGCCAGGTCGGCCGCGTAGCCGGCGTGGATGCCGCGGTAGTCGGTGGTGCTCTCCTGGAGCTCCACCCGGGCGTCCGCCGGGATCCCGCCCAGGTCGATGGGTCCGGCCATCCACCACGGCTCCCAGCCGCGCTCGAACCCGGCGGCGGCCAGCGGGCGAGGATCGACGTCCGGGCTCAGCCACGCCCCGACGGTCCGAGCACCCTGCGCCCGGGCACGTTCGACGCCGCGGGCCAGTGCCGCCGGGTCGATGACCTGCGGGAACATCAGGTCGCCGTTCGCCCAGACCAGCCCGTCGTCCTCCCACGCGTCGCCGCCGAGCACCCGGGAGCGCAGCTGGAACCAGCTGCGCTGCACGCGCTCGCAGTCGGCGACGGTCGCCGTCACACAGGGCCCCGTCGGATCCGCTCGAGCAGGCCGTCCGGGGTGACGGTGTCGAAGTCCCAGTTGGAGTCGATCCACCAGGTGACCCCGGCGTCCTCCAGCGCGGCGATCTTGTCCGCGGCCTCGGTGGGGTCGGTCGGCAGCACGCCCTCGACCACCAGCTCGAACGGCTCGCCGTCGCGCTGCTCGGTCACCCACGCCGAGATCTCACGGAGCTGGTCGGGGCCCAGCGGGTCGAAGGAGTTCTCCCGCCGGACCGGCAGCACGCCGTCCCGACCGGCCGCGCGGCGCATCGACCTCGGGGCGAACCACGCGCCGATCACCCAGACCGGGATGGTCCCGCGCACCGGCCGCGGCCGGAACTGGAAGTCGGTGAGCTGGAAGTAGGCGCCCTCGTGGCTGAACTTCTCACCGGTCCACGCCTTGTCCAGGATCGCCAGGGACTCGTCGAGCAGGGCCGCCCGCTCCTTGACGTCCACGTGCTCGCCGGACACCCGGCTGTACGCGGCGTCGTCGATGGCGCCCAGGCCGACCGGGAGGACGAGGCGGCCGCCGGAGAGGTGGTCGACGGTGAGCGCCTGCCGGGCCACCTCCCACGGCTTGCGGCGCGGCAGCGAGAAGACCATGGCGCCGAGCGTGAGCCGGCTGGTCCGTACGGCCGCGGCACCGAGCAGGGTCCACGGGTCGAACGTGTCCATGGGGCCGATGGCGATGCCGTCCCACGCGAAGAAGCCGTCCCAGCCGGCGTCCTCGGCGGCGACCGCCATCTCGATGTTCTGGGCAGCAGTTCCGCACGTGGCGGTGACACCGAACTTCATGGCACCCGACGCTACGCCCGACCTCCGACAGGGGTCCGGCCGAGCGTCTCGGCGATGGCGTCGTCCCACGGCGTCGCGACGAAGCCCAGCATCCGTGAGGACGCCGTGGTGTCCATGACGTAGGGCTGCGTGAAGTGGTCGGAGACCGCTGCGACCTCACGCAGCAGCGGCGACACCAGCCCGAGCGCGCGCACGACGGCCGCCGGGACCGGGCGGATCCGCGGCGCCGGACCGCCGACGGCGAACCGTTCCCCCAGCTCGCGCGGCGTGAGCGGCTCCGCGGTGGGGACGTGCCAGGCGCGCCCCCACGCGTCGGGGGTGCTGCCGGCGGCGACGAGCGCGCGGGCGAAGTCGGGCAGGTAGGTCCAGCTGTGCGGCTGGTCGACGGCCACGACGGGCCGCACCACCTTGCCGGCCAGGAGCGGGTCGAGGAACCGGGGCCCGAAGACCGCCTGGGAGTCCGCGAGCGGTCCGACGTAGTCCGCGGCGCGCACCTCGGTGACCCGCACGTCGCCGGCGCGGTGCCGCGCCTCGGCGTCGCGCCACATCTGCGCCCGCACGGCGCCCTTGCTGTCGGTGCTGTCGAGCGGCGAGTCCTCGGTCATCACGGCGCCGTGCGTGGCGTAGCCGTAGAGGTTGCCGGCGGTCACGAGCACCGCCCCGGTGCGCGACGCCGCGTCGAGCATCGAGGTCCAGAGCGGGGGCCAGTCCGTGGCCCAGCGGTGGTAGGCCGGCGACGCGCAGTTGTAGAGGACGTCGGCCCCCTGCGCCGCCGCAGCGAGGGCCTCGGTGTCGGTGGCGTCGACGGTCGCGTGCGCGATGCGGCCGACGGAGGTGCCGCCGGACCGGCTGAGCACGAGGACGTCGGCTCCCTGGGCGGCGAGCAGGTGGGCCAGCGTGGTGCCCACGGCACCCTTGCCGACGATGACGTGGCGGCTCATGACGGAATCTCCTCGGTCGAGATGAGAGCAGTGCTCTGCGTTGTGAGCAATGCTCGCACATCTCGACGACGAGAACAAGAGCAGTGCTCGCAGTTCTGGCACACTGACGTCATGACCGAGCCGACGACCGCCCCCTTGCGCGCACGCGACCGTGCGCGGGCCGAGCTCATGTCCGAGCTGCTCGCCGCCGCTCGCGCCCGCCTGGAGAGCGAGGGGTCCGCGGCGCTCAGCCTGCGGGCGGTCGCGCGGGACCTCGGCATGGCGTCGTCGGCGGTCTACCGGTACGTGCCGTCCCGCGACGCCCTGCTGACGCTGCTGATCATCGAGGCGTACGACGCCGTCGGGCAGGTCGCCGAGGACGCTGCCGCCGACGCCCGGCACAGCGGCCCTGCGCAGACCTGGTTGGCAGTCGCCCGCGCCGTGCGCCGGTGGGCGCTCGACCAGCCGTACTCGTTCGAGCTCATCTACGGCACGCCGGTCCGCGGCTACCGGGCTCCCGACGACACCGTGCGGTCTGCGGTCCGGGTGTGGGCGGTACTCGTCGGGCTGCTGCTGGAGGCGTACGGGGCCGGCGTGCTCGACCCCGCAGGCCCGGCGTTCGACCCCGCCGGTCGCATGACACCCGAGGTCTACGCCTTCGCCGGCTTCCCCGATCCGGCCACCGTGCCCGTCGAGGTGGCCCGGGTGGCCACGCGGTCGGCGACCCTCTTCACGTCGCTCGTCGGCGCGATCTCCGTCGAGCTGTTCGGCCACCTGCACCGGGTCGCGGCCGACCCCGCCCTGGTCTTCGACGTCACGATCGCCACGTCCGCCGCGGGCGTCGGCCTGCGGATCTCCCTCGACTGACCAGACGTCTGCGCAGATCACCGCACCCGGTGCTCAACCGGTGCGTTCCCCGTGTCGATGGGTGAGCAGCGTCGTCGTCGCCCTGACAGGAGAACCGTGAGCACCCAGGACCCGTTCCAGCCCCCGAGCACCGGGTGGAACCCGCCCGCACCGACCTACGGTCAGCCCGTCCCCGACCCGTACGCGGCACCGTCGCCCTACGGCCCGCCCGCCCAGCCGTACGGCGCACCGGCCTACGGCACGCCTCCGCCGGCGTACGGCGCACCCACGTACGGCGCTCCCGCGTACGGCGCTCCCGCGTACGGCGCTCCCGTGCCGGCCTACGGCGCAGCCCCGGCGTACGGGTACGGCTATCCGGCGGCCGGCTTCGGCCTTGGCTTCGCGCCCAGCTATGCATCCTGGCTCCAGCGGGTCGGCGCCTACCTGCTCGACTCGCTCGCCTGGGTGCCGTACCTGCTGGGTCTGATGGTGATGACGGTGACCTCCGAGTCGGGCTACGACGCGTACGGAGCGTCCGCGGACCAGCCCACGGCGGCCGGTCTGGTCACGTTCGCCGTCGGCGCGGCCGTGACGCTCGGCCTGTGGGTGTGGAACCGGTGGGTCCGTGGCGGTCGGACGGGACAGTCGTGGGGCAAGAAGGCTCTGGGGATCACGTTGCAGAAGGATGAGACCGGCGAGCCGCTGGGCGTCTGGATGGCGTTCGTGCGCGACGTCGCCCACTACGTCGACGGCCTGGTGCTCTACCTCGGGTACCTGTGGCCGCTGTGGGACACGCGGCGGCAGACGTTCTCGGACAAGCTGACGAAGTCGGTCGTCGTCCGCTGACCTACCTCGCCCGGGTGTACTCGGCGCGGACGAGGGTCTCGGCGGCCTTGCCGAACATGCAGTAGTCGCCGTCCGTGGCGGCGTCGGCCTCGTCGTACAGCCGTGCCGGCCAGTCCCAGAGCATGAAGCCGCGCACCCAGTCGCGGCGCGCGGACGCCGAGAAGGCCGCCTGGTACCAGTCGACCTGCGCCTGCTCGGACGGGGCTCCGCGCAGGGCCCAGTCGTTGGGCAGCGCGGGGGAGCCGACCCGGCTGGGGCAGCCGGCCTCCATGAAGAAGAACGGCTTGCCGTGCGCGGCGACCACCTTCTCGATGCGGTCCAGCTGGTTCTCCCAGTCGTCCACCGGGTAGTAGCCCGACGAGGAGATCACGTCGACCGCGTCCCACCAGCCGACGTGGTCCTCCTGGTACTTGTCGCAGTTGTAGGTGACCAGGCCCGGGTAGACCGCGCGGACCTCGGAGACCAGGGCGCGCCACTGCGCCTCGCGGCGGTCCGACTGCACCATCTCGCAGCCGACGCAGAACATCTCGGCGCCCTCCTCGGCCGCGATCCGCGCGTGGTGGACGATGAACTCGGTGTAGCCGGCGAACCACTGCGACCACGTCGGCTCCGGCGGCACGTCGATGTCGAAGAAGTTGATGTGCGCGCGCCACGTGCCGTTCCGGACGTTCACCACGGGCTTCAGGCAGACCTTCATCCCTCGCTCCTTGGCGGCCCGGATGGCCCACCGGACCTCGTCGTCGGTGACGGTCGGTCGGTCCCGGAAATGGATCTGCGTCGACTGCGGCGTGTCCTGGAGGGCGCTGAGCGTGATGGCCGTCCACGTCACGCCGAGGCGCTCGACCATCAGGTCCATGGACCGCTCGGCGTCCGGGCCGCCCCACGTGCCCCGCACCCCCGTCCAGCCCCAGGTCATGCCCGCCACGTAGCCGAGGTCATCTCCAGTGATCACGGCGGCAGCCTAGCCACTTTCTTCGACGAGTGAACAAAGAGTCCCATCAAGTTCGCGGCCTGATCTGCCGAAGGTGTGACGTGACCGGAGGAAGCGGACATCCAGCGGGTTGGTACGACGACGGCGTGACGCCGGGCGTGCAGCGGTGGTTCGACGGCGTCGGCTGGAGCGAGACCACGCGTCCGCTCGCGCCCCCGCCCGTCGTGGCGATGCCGGCCGCGGTCAACCCGTACGGGCAGGATGCGGCCTACGGCCAGCCCGTCGGCTTCGGGAGCATGGCCCCGGCAATGTCGACGTTCGGTGCGGGCTTCACCTCCGCGCGTCAGGCGGCAGCGCCCTACGGGACGGGCTTCGCCGCTCCGCTCCAGCCGGGCGCGTCCTACGGGACGGTCCTCCCGGTCGGTCGCCTGGTCGACGAGGCGGCCGTCCGCTCGGCCCGTCGCACGATGACCTGGGCGCTGCTGGGCGGGATGTTCGCCCTGGTGGTCGGAGGGGTGATCGCGATCGTCCGGGCACGCGCCCTCGAGCTCGGGGTCTCGGGCAGCGGCGGCCACTACATCGCGACCGGCGGGCTGATCAGCGGCACGGTCGCGTTCGTGCGCGCCGGGAAGTCCTACCGCTCCATGGTCGACCAGGGCGGCACCCCGTGGAGCACCGCGGCCAAGGCGTTCGTGATCGGTGCCGCCGGGCTGGCCGCGCTGCTGGGCGTCGTCGGCGTCGTGCAGGTCGCGCGCGCGTCGTCGCTGCCCCCGCTCGGTCCCGCGATCGCCGGGTCGTGCTGGACCGGCGGGACCACGGGCGACGTCCTCCAGGTGCTCCAGGTGCGGTGCACGACCGCGCACGAGTACATCGGCACTCTCGTGACGCTGGACAGCGCGGGGTCGGACTGCCCTGCGCAGACCGACTCGGTCCTGAACCTGGCCGACGGCACCGGGTTCTACCTCTGCCTCGCCCTCGACTCGTCGCTGGGCTGATCGCCGGAGAGCAGGGCCCGGGCGCGCAGGAGCACCGCGTCGAGCATGTCCGGGGTCAGCCGACCGGTGAAGGTGTTCTGCTGGCTGACGTGGAAGCAGCCGAGGAGCACCACCGTGGCGCCTCCCGGGCCGCTGAGCGCGACCTCGACGCCGTGGCCGAACCGCGGCCTCGGTCGGGGGACCACCCAGCCCTGCTCGGCGAGCGTGCTGAGCAGCGCCTGCCAGCCGAACGCGCCGAGCACCACGATCACCCGCGGCCGCACCAGCTCCAGCTCGCGCGCGAGGTACGGGCCGCACGTCCGGCGCTCCTGCGGGGTCGGGTCGTTGGCGGGCGGGGCGCACCGGACCGGGGCGGTCACGCGGACGTCCGTGAGCGTCAGGCCGTCGTCGCGCGCGGTCGAGGTGGCCTGGTTGGCGAACCCCGTGCGGTGCATCGCGGCGAACAGGAAGTCTCCCGACCGGTCGCCGGTGAACATGCGGCCGGTCCTGTTGGCGCCGTGCGCCGCGGGAGCCAGGCCGACGACGAGCACCCCGGCGGACGGGTCGCCGAACCCCGGGACCGGCCGCGCCCAGTACTCCTCGTCGCGGAAGGCCGCCCGCTTCTCGACGCCGACCAGCTCCCGCCACGCGACCAGCCGCGGGCACGCCCGGCACGTGGGGACCACCGCGTCGAGCGCCGCCAGGTCAGGGGCGGCCGCCGCGGCGCGCGCGACGTCGTCCGGGGTCGTCGGCACGCCGGTCACCCGAGCAGCCGGTCCAGCAGCACCAGCGCGGCGTCGGCGGTGGCCACCCGGTGGGGCTCGTCGGCGGGGGTGCGGCCGTCGGCCGTCGTCATCCGCCAGCCGCCGATCGCGATCACCGGCACCCCGGTACGCACCGCCAGCGCGACCTCGCTGAGCGTGCCCCAGGACCCGCCGACGCTCACGACGACGTCGCTCGACCGGACCAGCAGCGCGTTGCGCAGCTCGCCGAGCCCGGTGGGGATCGCGACGGTGAGGTCGGGGTTGGCGTCGGCTCGGTCGGACCCGGGGAGCAGGCCGACGACGGTTCCGCCCGCAGCCGCGGCCCCGCGCGAGACCGCGGCCATCACCCCGCCGAGCCCGCCGCACACGACGACCTGCCCGCGCTGAGCGAGCCCGCGCCCGAGCTCCTCGGCGGCATCGAGCTCGTCAAGGGACGCGTCGGACGGTCCCACCACCCCCACGTACACGCGCACCTCCACGAGAACGGCAGTTCACCGCGAGAACGTCAGTTCCAACTGCCGCTCTCGCGGTGAACTGCCGTTCTCGGCGCCCAGCTCAGAGCGTCAGAACCGGTCCGGGTCGCCTGCGCCCACCCGGACGACCTCGGGCGCGCCCTCCGTCCAGTCGACCACCGTCGTCGGCTCGGTGCCGCAGTCGCCGGCGTCGACCACCGCGTCCAGCACCAGGTCCAGCTCCTCCTTGATCTGCCAGCCCTCGACCATCGGCCACTCGTGGCCGGGCATCAGCAGGGTGCTGGACAGCAAGGGCTCGCCGAGCTCGCGCAGGATCGCCTGGGCCACCGGGTGGTTGGGGATGCGCACGCCGACGGACCGCTTCTTCGCGTGCGCCAGCCGCCGGGGCACCTCGGGGGTGGCCAGCAGGATGAACGTGTACGGGCCGGGGGTCGCCGCCTTGATCGCGCGGAACGCGCTGTTGTCCAGGTGCACCAGCTGGCCCAGCTGTGCGAAGTCGGCGCAGACCAGCGTGAAGTGGTGCCGGTCGTCGAGCTGGCGGATCTTGCGGATGCGGTCCGCGCCGTCGTGGTTGTCGATCCGGGAACCCAGCGCGTAGCAGGAGTCGGTGGGGTAGGCGATCACCGCGTCGTGGCGCAGCAGGTCCACCACCTGCGCGATCGACCGCGGCTGGGGGTTCTCGGGGTGGACGTCGAAGTACCGGGCCATGGGGTCGAGGCTACGGCTTGTGCGGGGCGACGCCGCGGACCTGGTCGGCGGCGAACCTCACGTGCGACGCCGCCAGCTTGGCGCGCGCCGCCTCGCCGAGGTCGACGCCGAGCACGTCCGCCAGACACACCAGGTAGACGAGGACGTCGGCCATCTCCTCGGCGGCGCGGGCCTGGCGCGCCGGGTCCGAGAACTGCGCGACGGCCTGGTCGGCGGGCACCCACTGGAACAGCTCCGCCAGCTCCCCGACCTCCCCGACGAGCGCGAGGATCACCGACTTCGGGTCGTGGAACTGCTGCCAGTCGCGCTCGGTGCTGAACTCGCGGACCAAGCGTGTCAGCTCGCCCAGCTCCCGCTCAGCCGTCACGCGGGGACCAGGTGGTCGGGGCACACCTCGAACGTGCCGGGTGCGATGGTCAGCTCCGCGCGACCGCCCGTGAGCGAGCGCAGGTCCAGCACGTACCGGCCCAGCTCGGCCTCCGGCACGGACGCGTCGATCTGCACCAGGCCGTCGTCGAGGGACGTGGTCGCGTTGATGTGCCCCCGGCGCGCGGACAGGTCGCTCATCACGTCGCCCTGCGCGGAGATCGGCACCGTCACCGACACGTGGCTGATGGGCTCCAGCACGGTGGTCCCGGCGGAGTGCAGAGCCTCGCGCACCCCGTTCCCCGCGGCGGTCCGGAACGCCATGTCCGAGGAGTCCACCGAGTGCGACTTGCCGTCGTAGACCTCGACGCGCAGGTCCACCACGGGGTACCCGTGCGGGCCGCCCGAGGCCATGGCCTCGACGACGCCCTTGTGCACCGCCTGCACGTAGGTGCGGGGGATCGCGCCGCCGACGATGGCGTCGACGAACTCGAACCCGGAGCCGTGCGGCAGCGGCGACACCCGCAGCTGCACCACCGCGAACTGCCCGTGCCCGCCGGACTGCTTCTTCACCTTGCCCTCGGCCTCGACCGGCCGACGGATCGTCTCCCGGTACCCGACCGGCACCGGCGACGTGCTCACGTGCACCCCGAACACGCGGGCCAGCCGTTCGAGGGCGACCGCGAGGTGCGTGTCACCGAGCCCCCGCAGCACGGTGCTCTCCCCGGAACGGTCGATGCTCAGGGTCGGGTCCTCGGCGGTCAGGCGGGCCAGCGCGGCCGAGAGCCGGTCGTCGTCGGACTGCGTCACCGGCTCGAGCGCCAGCGCGTACACGGTGTCCCGGACGCGCGGGGGCCGGGCGGTCATCGACGCGCCCGGCCCGGTCCGTTCCGCCAGCAGGCTCCCCGACGGGGTCCCGGTGAGCTTGGCGACGGCGCCGATCTGCCCCGCCGGGACGGCGTCGACCGGCAGGTGCTCCTTGCCGCGCAGCCGGAACAGCCCGGGGATGCGCTCCTCCGTCCGGGTGGTGGTGTTGAGCAGACGGTCGCCGTTGCGCACGGTGCCGGACAGCACCTTGAACATGGTCACCTGGCCGACGAACGGGTCCGCGAGCGTGCGGAACGCGTACAGCAGCGTGGGCCCGGCGGGGTCGGCGGCGACCTCGACGGCGGTCTTGCCCGCCTGCACGCGGGCGGTCCGATCGGTCGGCGACGGCCCGAGCTCGCACAGCAGGTCCGCCAGCCGGTCCACGCCCACGCCGGTCACGCCGGACGCCAGCAGCACGGGGAACGCCTCGCCCGCCCGGACCTCCTGCGCGAGCGTGCTCTCCAGCTCGGCCGGGGTCGGCACCTCGCCGGACAAGTAGCGCTCCAGCTGGTCGTCGTCGTGCGCGACGATCTCCTCGGTCACCTCGTCGTGCAGGCGGTGCTCCTCGTCGGCGATCCCGGCCGGCAGGGCCTCGGTGCGGTGGTGACCCTCCCGGTCGTAGGCCAGACCCTGCTCGCTGAGCACGTCGGCGACGCCCGTGAACGAGGTCTCCTCACCGAGGGGCAGCTCGAGCGGGACGAGCCCGTCGCCGAACGCCGCGCGCAGGTCCGCCAGCACGTGCCGGAAGTCGGCCCGCGCCTTGTCCTCCTTGGTCACGACGACCATCCGCGGCACGCCGGCCTCGGCCGCCAGCCGCCACGCCGCGTGGGTGCCCGCCTGCACCCCGTCGACCGCGCTGACCACGATCAGCGCGAGGTCGGCGGCGGCCAGCGCGGCGTCGACCGCACCCGCGAAGTCCGCCGAGCCGGGCGCGTCCAGCAGGGTCACGTCGTACGCGTTGCCGTCCGTCGCGGTCCACGGAAAGGGGGCGACCCCGAGGCCCAGGGAGATGCCGCGCGCGATCTCCTCCGGCTCGTGGTCGGTCACCGTCGAGCCGTCCTCGACGCGCCCTGCTCGGGTGAGCACCCCTGCCCGGTGCAGCAGCGACTCCGTGAGAGTCGTCTTGCCGGACCCGGCGGCGCCCACGAGCGCCACCGTCCGGATCCTCGGCGACATTGCCTGGTCCATGGCTCACTCCTGGTTCGAGGTTGCTCCTGAGCCACCCTAGGACGGGACGAGCCCGGGACGCGAGGTGCGTCCCGGGCTCGTCCTCCGTTCGGTCGGTCAGACGGCCCCGAGGATGTCGACGACGAAGATCAGCGTCGAGTTCGGGGGGATCGTCTCCCCGCTGCCCTCGGCGCCGTAGCCCAGCTCCGGCGGGATGACCAGCAGCACCTGGCTGCCGACGGTCTGCCCGGCCAGGCCCTGCGTCCAGCCCGCGATGACGCCCGTCAGCGCGAACGACGCGGGCTGGCCCGAGTCCCAGGAGGAGTCGAACTGGGTGCCGTCCCAGAGCCAGCCCGTGTAGTGCACGGTCAGGGTCTGGTCCTCGGTCACCACGTCGCCGGCGCCCTTGATCAGCGGCTGCACGACGAGCGTCGTGGGGGGCGGGTCGGCGATCGGCGTGATCGCCGGCTTGCCGTCGGCGTCGAGCGTCACGGTGGGCAGACCGGCGGGCGGCGTCACGGCCTCACCCTCGGCGCGCTCCAGCGGGGGCACGGTGTCCTGCGCGTCGACGACCTCGCCGACCACGACGTTCGTCGTGCCGTCCTGGGCCAGGGCCGCGAAGACGATGCGGACGCCGACCTTCTCGCCGACGAGGGCGTCGTGGAGCTCGGGGGGCATCTGGTCGTCGGCGGCGATCTTCTCCGGCTCGCCGGCGTACGAGTCACCGAGGTCGCTGCCGTCGGCGCCGGCGACGGCGGCCGTGTGGATCGACAGCGTCTGGCCGTCGAGGATCTCGGCGCCGGTGCCCTCGTCGACCACGCGCGCCACCAGGGCGGTGACCTCGAACGGCGTGCTCGGGAGCGTGATGGTCGGCTTGCTGCCGGGCTCGCCCTCGACCTTGACCTTGGCCAGCGCGGCGACGTCGGCGGGGTCGGCGGCGGACGTCGACGTCGCCGTGGGCGACGGGTCGTCGGCCGAGTCGCCGGAGCAGGCGGCCAGCGAGAGGCCGAGGGTCAGGGCGAGAGCTGCGGCGGCAAGGCCGCGGCGGGCGGTGGTCGTGCGGCGCACGAGGGTCCTCCGTCGGTTCGGGTCCCGCCCGGGGAGGCGGCGGACCTCGGCACGGTACGCGAGATTGCTGGGAGCCCGCTGAGCGGCCCGGTGGCTGGGCGGCACGAATCGCTTCAGAGAAGCCGACGATCATCCTCACGGACCACCCGCAGCCAGCGGTAGCCGTAGCCGTCGAGCTCGACCTCGGTGGCCCCGCGGGCGTCGATCGTGCACGAGCCGTCCTGGAGCAGGTCGACCAGCCGGACCGTGTCGTCGTAGTCGGCGAACCGCAGCGGGACCGTCACCGGCTCGGCACCCAGGTTGTGCAGGGCGACCAGCGAGCCGTCGTCCCAGGTGCTGCGGTGCGCGAGCACGGCCGCGTGCGGCTGGTCGAGGATCTCCGCCCGCGTCGTCCAGCCGAGCTCGGGGCACTCGCGGTAGCGCCGGACGAGCAGCTGGACGAAGCTCAGCAGGGAGTCGGGGTCGCGGCGCTGGTCGGCGACGTTGACGTGCTCCGGGGAGAACCCGCCCTCGGTGACCGGACCGGACAGCTTGCGCTTCGGGGCGCGCGAGAAGCCGCCGTTCACGCCCGAGGTCCACTGCATCGGTGTGCGGACCGCCATCCGGCCCTCGGCGGCCAGGTTCTCGCCCATGCCGATCTCCTCGCCGTAGAACAGCACCGGGGTGCCGGGCAGCGAGAACAGCAGGGAGTAGACCATCCGGATGCGGCGCGGGTCGCCGCCGAGCATCGTCGGGAGCCGCCTTCGCAGTCCCCGGTCGTAGAGCTGCATGTCCGGGTCCGGGCCGAAGGCGTCGAACACCTCCTGCTTCTCGTCCGTGGACAGCTTGTCCAGCGTGAGCTCGTCGTGGTTGCGCACGAACGTGGCCCACTGGGCGTCGTGCGGGATCTCCGGCCGGTCGTCCAGAGCCTTCGCGATGGGCCCCGCGTCCCCCCGGGCGAGCGCGAGGTAGAGGTTCTGCATGCCGATGAAGTCGAACTGGAGCGTGAGCTCGTCGCTGTCGGCCGCACCCCCGCCGAAGTACAGCTTCTGCTCGGCGTACGGGAGGTTCACCTCGCCCATGAGGATCGCGTCGCCCACCCGGCGCGTGAGGAACGAGCGCAGCTCCTTGAGGAAGTCGTGCTTGTCCTCCACCGTGTCGCCCGGCGTCTTGGCGGCGTCGGCCAGGAAGAACGGCACGGCGTCCACCCGGAACCCGCTGAGCCCGAGCTCCGCCCAGTAGCCGATGACCTTGGCGATCGCGTCCCTGACCTGCGGGTTCGCCGTGTTGAGGTCCGGCTGCTGGTGGTAGAACGTGTGCCGGTACCACTCGCCGGTGGGCTCGTCCTTGGTCCAGATGCCCGTCTCCTTGTCCGGGAAGACGACCTTGTCCTTGGTGGACGGCGGCTTGTCCGAGCGCCACACGTAGAAGTCGCGGTACGGGCTGTCCTTGCTCTTCCTCGCGCTCTGGAACCACGGGTGCTTCTCCGACGTGTGGTTCACCACGAGGTCGACGATCACCCGGATCCCGCGGTCCTTCGCGGTGCGGATCACCTCGACCAGGTCGCCGGCGTGCCCGAGCCGGGGGTCGACGCCGTAGAAGTCGGCGATGTCGTAACCGTCGTCGTAGTCGGCGGTCGGATAGAAGGGCATCAGCCACAGGCAGGTGACGCCCAGGTCGGCCAGGTGGTCGAGGCGCTGGACCAGGCCGGGCAGGTCGCCGACGCCGTCGTCGTTCCAGTCCATGAACGTCTCGACGTCCAGGCAGTAGATGACGGCGTTCTTCCACCAGAGGTCGCCAGTGTCGTGGATCCTCATGCGGTCACCTGCTTCAGCTGGGGGAGGAGGTGCTCGGCGGCCATGTCGACGAACGCGTCGAGGGTGGCGCTGCGCGGGGTGCTCGTCGGTGCGGCGTCGTCACGCTTGTCGTCGCCGGGCCGGGGATCCGTGGCTGCCTGGTGCAGGTAGACGGCGTCGAAACCGATGGCCACCAGCTCGCTCACGCGGTCGGCGAGGCGCGCCGGATCGTGGTCGACGAGCACGCTGCGGTGCAGGGAGTCGTCGCCGACGTGGACGCCGAGGGAGTCGAACGCCTCCGGGGTGTCCAGGTCCCACGCCACCGGCGGACCGAACACCTGGCCGGCCATCTGCTCCCTGGCGACCTGCAGCGCCAGCTCGGCGGACGGTGCCCAGGAGACGTGCACCTGCAGGGCGACCTGCCCCCGGCCGCCGGCGTCCCGGTACTCCTGCAGCACCTGCTTCAGGATCTCCGGCGACTGGTTCACCGTGACCAGCCCGTCGGCCCAGTCCGCGTGCGCGCGGGCCGTCGCCGGGGTGACCGCCGGGCCGATGAGCAGCGGCTTCTCGTCGGGAAGCGTCCAGAGCTTCGCGCGGTCCACCGTGACCAGCCCGTCGTGCGTCACCTCCTCGCCGTCCAGCAGCGCGCGGATCACCTGCACGCACTCGCGCAGGCGCGCGTCGCGCTCGGCCTTGGCCGGCCAGCGGTCGCCGGTGATGTGCTCGTTGACGTTCTCGCCCGAGCCCAGCGCCACCCAGAACCGGCCGGGGAACATCGCCCCGAGGGTGGCCACCGCCTGCGCGATGATCGCCGGGTGGTACCGCTGGCCCGGCGCGTTCACCACGCCGAAGGGCAGCTGCGTGGTGGCCAGGGCCGCACCGAGCCACGTCCAGGCAAAGCCGGAGTGACCCTGGCGGACCGACCAGGGCGCCCAGTGGTCCGAGCACATGGCGGCGTCGAACCCGGCCTCCTCGGCGCGCCGGGTGGCCGCCAGGAGCGCGGCGGGGTGCACCTGCTCGTGCGAGTTGTGGAATCCGACGATCGTCATGGGGTTCGGTTCTACCGGGTTCGTCCCGGGTGCGCGCGGCGAGCGAGAACAACCTGGGTGACGTTCCGGGCGGTCAGAACGCCACTCAGGTTGTTGTCGTCGCGCAGAGGCCGATGAACGCGCCCAGCTCCGCCAGCTGCTCCGGGCGGGACGGCAGGTAGTCGGTGAGGCGGCGCGAGCGGACGATGATCGCGCACCACTGCCCGCGGGAGACCGCGACGTTGAGCCGGTTGCGGTTGAGCAAGAACTCCATCCCGCGCGGCACGTCGTCGGCCGAGGACGCGCAGGTGGTGACCAGCACGACGGCGGCCTCCTGGCCCTGGAACTTGTCGACCGTGCCCACGCGGACGCCGGTGATCCCGGCGTCCTTCAGTGCGCGCGCGACGGTCCACACCTGGGCGTTGTAGGGCGCGACGACGAGGATGTCCTGCCCGGTCAGGGGCCTGCTGGTCCCGTCGGTCCAGGTGCGACCGAGCAGGTCCCGGACCTGCTGCACGACCGCCGCGGCCTCCTCGGGCGACGACACCGCGTTGCCGACGTGGTCCACGACGACCGTCCGCAGCCCGGGCGCGACGCCCTCGAGCGAGCGCTCGGCGGTGTGCGGGACGGCGGTCAGGCGGTCCTCGTAGGAGAGGCGCGAGACGGCCGCGCAGAGCGCCGGGTGCATCCGCCACGTGCGCGCCAGGAAGTAGCCGAGCGGGTCGGGCAGCGTGTCGTGACCGTCGACCAGCCACCCGAGCGCCGACCGGTCCACCGGCTCCGGGTGCCGGCCCTGGGTCACCTGGGGAAGCTGCTGCGGGTCGCCGAGCAGCAGCAGGTTCCGGGCCGCGGTGGACACCGCGATCGTGTCGGCCAGGGAGAACTGGCCCGCCTCGTCGATCACCAGCAGGTCGAAGCCGCCGTCGGGGACCCGCTCGCGGCTGGTGAAGTCCCACTTGGTGCCGCCGATGACGAACCCGCCCGGCTGCCGGGCGTGGAACGCGGCCGCGTCCTTGCCCTTCGGCAACGACTGCCAGACCGCCCCGTCAGGGTGCTGGTCCTGCGCCTTCTTGCCGATCTGCTCGGACGGGAGCCCGGCGGCGTTGACGGCGTGCAGCATGTTCTCGACGACGGCGTGGGACTGCGCGACGACCCCCACCTTCCAGCCCTGGGCCGCGAGCGCCGCGACGACGTGGCCCCCCGTGTACGTCTTGCCCGTGCCGGGCGGCCCCTGCACGGCCAGGTAGGAGCCGTCGAGGTCGAGGACGGCGTCGATGATCGCCTCGGTGGTCCCGCTGACGTCGTCGGGCCGGGGGAGCGGCAGGGTCCGGGTGCGCGGGGGGACGCGGCGCAGGAGGTCCACCGCGGGCAGGGGCGGGAGGTCCGGGAGCCCGTCGGCCACGCGCCCGACAAGGGCGCGGATGGCCTCGACGATGCTCTTCACGCCCGGGCCCGCGGCGGGGGACAGCGCCATGGGCAGGTCGGGACCCGGGGTCGCGCCGGTGGGCAGCCGGTCGCTGACCAGCAGGACGTCGCGCGTGCCCGAGGCCGAGTCGGTCGCCCCGCGGACCGTCACCTCGAGGATGTCGACCCCCGCGGTCCAGCCGCGGTGACCGGTGCTCGACGTCTGCGCGTACTCCGGTGGGGGGTCGTAGAGCGCGAACGCGGTGCCACCAGCGCGCAGGTCGCTGCCCGGCTCCAGCTGCCCGGTCAGCCGCAGCGTCCGGGCGAACGTGCGCTTGCCGGGTCCGATGCTCCAGCCCTCGACGACCTCTGGCGTCCCGTCGACCAGCAGGGTGCCGCGGGGATCCAGCCACTCGGCGGGGTCCGACTGCAACCGGTCGTAGTGCGCCCACCAGAACGGCTTCGCCTCGCGCGAGTGGTAGCCGACCGCCGCGGCGAGCATCCGGACGGCCTGCTGGTCGGCGGGCTCCAGCACCGCTGACCTCGCCAGGACGTCCGCCACCAGCGGGTCCTCGTCGGCGGGCTCCTTCAGCTCCCCCGTCGTGGATCCCGTCGGGGCCGGTCCGTGCGCCAGCAGCCAGTCGCGCAGCCGCAGCGTGGAGACGCAGTCGTACCGGTTGTACTCGGCGATCTCGTCGAGCTTCGCCTGCCAGGCGGTCGCGTTCCCCGCGTCGCGCAGGTCGCACGCCTCGGCGTACTCGGTGATCGAGGCCTCGGCGTTCTTCACCTCGCTCTCCCGGGTCTCGGTCCCCATGTAGAGGGGTTCGAGCATCTTCAGCGAGTACGAGCTGCTGCCCACCCGCAGACCGCGGCGCACGGTCGCGTACAGGTCGACGAGCACGCCGTCGCGCAGCAGCTGGTCGACGACGTCCTCGCGCACGCCGTGCCGGCCCGCCAGCCGGAGCAGGGCCGTCCGCTCGTACGGGGCGTAGTGGTACACGTGCATCCCGGGGTGCGCGGCGCGGCGCTCGGCGACGTACGCGAGGAAGTCGACGAACGCCTGCTTCTCCTGCGCGCGGTCGTGCGCCCAGAACGGCCGGAACGTCCCGTCGGCCTCGACCACGCCGAACAGGTACTCCAGCCCCCAGTCGGCGGGCGCGTCGGCGGGGACCGTGTCATCGGTCCACAGCGGGTCGCCCTCGAAGTCGAAGAAGATGTCGCCGGGGTCCGGTGCCGGCAGGTCCTGCACCGCGCCCGGGTCGATGACCTCGAAGACGAGCGGCTCGGTCGCCGTCTCCTGCCGCACCTGGAGCGCCGCCTGCCGGCGCAGGTTGGCGAGCGTCGCACCCCCGATCCCCGGGACCGCCTCCGTGCTCGCGGCCAGCTGGTCGACGGTGCCGATCCCGACCGCCGCCAGCCGCGCGCGCTGCGTCGACCGCAGCCCAGCGACCAGGAGGACGTCGCGGTGCGCGGCGATCTGCGCAGCACACACGTCGCACCGGCCGCACGCCCGGTAGCGGGGGTCGTCCCAGGCCACCGGGGTCAGCGCGGACCGGTGCTCGGCGAGCACGTCCTCCAGGCGCGCGCGGCGCTCGCGGTACAGCGGCAGCAGGTCGGCCAGCCGGTGGCTCGACCGCGACCGGTCGCCCAGGATCAGGTGCACCTCGTCGGTGACGGGGATGCCCGCGGCGGTCAGCTGGTCCGCGTAGGCCGCCAGCTGGAGCAGCGCCGTGACCTTCACGCTCCTGGCCAGCTTGGTGTCGAGCACGGCCCAGCCGCCCTCCTCGCGCACCACGAAGTCGGCCCACCCCGTGAACCGGCCGTCGAAGAACCCCGCTTGGTAGATCACGTCGGCGTCCGAACCCAGGGCTGCCAGCGTCGCCGCGTGCACCCGCTCCAGAGCGGTGCGCTCGCCTGCCTCGTCGTACCGGGGGCGGGCGATCGTGACGACCTCGCCCGATGCGCGGAACTCCTGCAGCACCCGGTTCTCGTGCGCGGTGCCCAGCGCGGAGACGCGAGCGAGCATGGCGTCCGCGGCGATCGGGGTCGGCTCCACCAGCCCGAGCCGGCCGTCGAGGTTCCTCAGCACGGCGAACTCGCAGGCTGCGGCGTTGGCCAGGTCGCTCGGGCTGAGCACCAGGCCACCGTCGTCGAGAAGGAACATGGCCCGAGGGTAGAGGGCGCCCCGGACAGGGCGGCCGTGGGTGCGCTACACACGTCCCATGCCCCGCCTCTATCCCGAGGACCCGGTGTTCCGGGACGACGTCGGTGCCGAGCGCACCGTGTGGGAGGCGCTGCGCGACCAGCTGCCCGACGACGTCGCGCTGTTCGCGGGGGTCGGCCTCCAGGACGGGGCGACGGAGCGCGAGATCGACCTGCTCGTCGCGTGGCCGGGGGTCGGGCTGGCGGTCATCGAGGTCAAGGGCGGGCACGTCACGCGCGAGGGCGGGACGTGGTGGCAGGGCTCGGGGGAGCGTCGGCACCCGATCGACCCCGTGCACCAGGTGCAGGACGCACGGCACGTGCTGCACCAGCTGCTGTCGCGGTACGGCCTCGGCGCGGCCCGGGCGCGCGCCGCCCACGTCGTCGCGCTCCCGCACGTCTACGTGGCCCAGGACTGGTCGGCACCGGAGCTGCCCCGGACCATGCTCATGGACCGCAACGACGTGGCGAGCGCGGCGGGTCTGGTGAAGCACGCGATCGACGGGCACGGCGCCGGGCACCTGCCGCTCGACGAGCCGGCCCTGGAGGAGCTGGTCGAGTACCTGGCCGGCAGCTTCCCGTCCCAGGTGGAGGTCCTCGCCCACGCCGCGCAGTTCGAGGACCACCTGGACCACCTCACGCGCGACCAGGCCCGGATGCTCGACCACTTCACCTGGTTCAACCGGCTCCAGGTGGTGGGCGGCGCGGGAACCGGCAAGACCTGGCTCGCGCTGGAACAGGCCCGTCGACGGGCCGCGTCCGGCGAGCGGGTCGCGCTGCTCTGCTACTCACGCGGCCTCGGGCGGTACCTCCAGCGGATCACGCAGACGTGGAAGGCGAAGGAGCGACCGGCGTTCGTCGGGCTGTTCCACGACCTGCCCATCGCCTGGGGCGCGCAGCAGGGGGCCGACGACGACGTGAACTTCTTCGAGCGCATCCTCCCGGCCCGGCTGGGCGAGCTGGCGGACAGTCGGCCGCGGACCGAGCTGTTCGACACCGTCGTCGTCGACGAGGCGCAGGACTTCGGCGAGCAGTGGTGGCCGTCGCTGGTCCGGTGCCTGCGGGACCCCGACAACGGTGGGCTGTTCGTGTTCCTCGACGAGGCCCAGCGCGTGTTCGGCCGGGACGGCGTCGCGCCCATCGCGACCCCGCCCGTCCGGCTCGACGAGAACCTGCGCTCCACCAAGCAGATCGCGCAGCTGTGCGGGTCGCTCCGGGACGACGTGACCCGCCCGCGCGGCATGGACGGCGCGCCGGTGCGACTGCTGGACGTCCCGTACGAGCGGGCGATCGAGGTGGCCGACGACACGGTGGACGCGCTGCTCGAGGAGGGCTGGCTGCCCGGCCAGGTGGCACTGCTCGCCACCGGCTCGCGGCACCCGCTCCAGGTCGAGCTGGTCAGCGGTGCGGGGCACGCCGGCTACTGGGACGGGTTCTTCGCGGGCGAGGACGTGTTCTACGGCCACGTGCTCGGGTTCAAGGGGCTGGAGCGGACGGTCGTGATCCTGGCCGTGAACGGGTTCCGTGAGGCGCAGCGCGCCCGCACCCTGCTGTACACCGGACTCTCGCGCGCGCGGGTGCTGCTGGTGGTGGTCGGACCTCGCGGCGAGATCGAGCGGATCGGCGGCGAGGGTGTGCGCAGGCGCCTGGCGCGGGCCGACGTCCGGCAGCCGCGCTAGGCGCCGACGAACCAGTCGGTGATCTCGGCTGCGTCCCGGTCGAACGTGCGGACCTCCGTGGCGACCTCGACGAGCTCCGCGAGGAACCCGTCGTCCTCGTCGACGGTCCCGCGGGCATGGACGACGACCACCAGGGGCAGCCGGTCCGTCTGCGTCGGACGCAGGACCGGGCCCACGCGCTGGACCAGCTGACGGCGCGACCGGCTGCTCGAGAGGATCACCACCGCGTCGATCGTCGGCAGGTCGAGGCCCTCGTCGAGTGCCTTCGGAGCGGACAGGACGGTGACGCGGCCGCGCCGCAGGTCGCGCTGGGTGTTCCGCCGGGCCTCCGGCTCCTGGCCGTTGTGGAACCACGAGGTCACGACGCCGACGGACCGCAGACGCGTCGCGGCGGTGTCCGCGTCGTCCTTCGCGTGCGTGAACACCAGCCCGCGGGCCGACCGGGCGAGCACCGGACCGAGCAGCGCGACCGCGTCGATCTTCGCCGCGGAGGTCGCCAGCAGGTCGCGCCGGGAGCTCATCGCGCGCAGCCACCCGCTGGCGTCGGCCGCGGCGCGTGCGTTCTCGCGCCAGCCGCCCTGGAGCCGGATCGCGTCGTCGAGGAACGTGGCCGGAGCGCAGCCGTGCGCGGCGAGGCGCTCCTGGAGCTCCGTGATCTGCGCCGACAGCGCGTCGTACTCCGCCTGGCCGGCGGGGCCGAGGTCCACCGGGACGACCGCGAGCCGGAACCGCGCCAGCACGCCCTCCGCGCGGCCGCGGCGCAGGTCGCACCCGTCGAGCACCGTGCCGAAGTACGGCCGCAGGACCTCGTCGACGCCCGCGTCCTGGCGCTCGATCGACGGCGTCAGCCCGAGGCGTGCCCCGAACCCGTCGCGGAGAGTCTCCGCCGGGCGCGCCGAGCCGTAGCGGTGCACCTCGTCCGCCACGAGCAGGCCCGCCCGGTCCTCCAGGAGGTCGTGCCCGAACGCGCTGCTGACCAGCGACACCAGCACGTCGCAGTCGTCGAACGTGTGGGCGGTCGTCAGGTCGCGACGCCCGACCGACAGGCCGGGCAGCTGGACCGTCAACGTGGTCAGCCACTGCTCGAGGAGGTCGGTCGTCGGCACCAGGACGAGCACCTTCTCGCCGCGCGTCAGCGCGTCCCAGGTGGCCAGGACGCCGACGACATCGCGACCCTGCGCGCTCACCGACTCGACGATCCCGCGCCGGCCCGCGGCCAGCCACGCGTCCAGCACGTCCTTCTGCCACCGACGGAGCTGGGGCCCGACGTACCGGACGTCGCCGCCGGGCGGCAGGGGGCTCCGGTCCGCGGTCGCGGGGGCGGCGTGGGTCCGGAAGAGGGCGCTCACCGTCGGTGCACGGGGCGGGGTGACGAGGACTTCGACGGGCGCGGGCGCCTCGATGGGCGCGGTGGTCTCGACGGGTGCGGCGACCTCGACCGACGCGACGACCTCGACCGGTGCGGCGGGTGCGACGGTCTCGACGTGGGGCGGCGCGGGCGGGGCGGGGATCTGCGGGACCGGGCGGGTGGTCGGGACCTTCGGCGCGGTGATCGTGGCGGGGACCTCGACCGCGGTCGGGCGGCTCGGCAGCGGCGGCAGCGGTGACGTCTCGGGTCGGGGCACCGGCACGGCGATGGTCGGCGGGTCGATGGCCGCCAGGCGGGCGATCACGGGGACCCGGACGGGGATCGTCGGTGCGTCGGCCGCGGGAGGGGCCGCGGCGACCGTCTGCGCAGGCTCGGTGTCCTGTCGGAGCCGGACCGACGGTCGGCGCCCGAACGCGGCCGCGGGCAGGATCCCGCTCGGCGTGACGGGCTGCTCGGCGACGCCGGGCGCGGTCCGCGGGCCGAAGGAGGTGGCAGGTGCGAGCACGTGCGGGGCGGGGTGGTGCGGGGTGGGGAGGTGCAGCTGGGTCGCCGGGTGGCCGGCTCCGAGCGCCCGCCAGCGCGGCGGCGTGCTGCCGTCGGACCGGAGCCGCGGGTCGCGCTCCAGCACCTGCTCGACCTCCGCCTCCGTCAGGCCGGTGTGCCCGGCGACCGCGAGGCCCAGCGCCAGCTCCCGCGCGGTCTGCTGCGGGCGAGCGATCAGGGCGGTGTGCAACGCGTCGTTCTGCGTAGACACGGCCTGCCCTCCACGACGTCGACCTGCGAGGCGAGCCCGGATCACGGAGCCCATGCCTAGTAGTCGGCATCCGGGGGGCCGGAGTTCAGTTGCGGACCCTCACTCGTCCGACGGAACCGAGCAGGGCGTGCGCGGGCAGGACCCTGTCGGCGCCGACGGGCGTGCCGGTGACCAGCTCAGCCGGCGACGATCTCCTCGGCGTTGTCCATGATCCACTCCATCAGCGGGAGCAGCCGGGCCACGAGCTCGGACCCGCGCTCGGTCAGCGAGTAGTCGACGCGCGGCGGGATGCTGGCGGTCACCTCGCGGTGCACGATCCCGTCGGCCTCGAGGGTGCGCAGGGTCTGCGCCAGCATCTTCTCGCTGATCCCCTCGACGATCCGGCGGAGCTCACCCCAGCGCATGGTGCGCTCCGACAGGGCGACCAGCAGCAGGACGCCCCACTTGCTGGTCACGTGGTCGAGCACCACCCTCGACGGGCACGCGGCCGCGAGAACTCCGTCGGTCATCAGGCGGTCCAGGGCGCTGACCTCGTTGCTCACCGTCACGTGCGTACCTTACGTCAAAGTGGGTACCGTCGATCGGGAAGGTGCCGAGCACCATCCGGGTTGCGGCGGACGACACCCAGTCGCTCCACCGAGAGGAACCACCCATGTCCGTCGTCGTCACCGGTGCCACCGGCCACCTCGGCCCGCTCGTCGTCCAGCACCTCCTCGCCGGCGGGCTCGCCGCCGACCAGATCGTCGCGGGCGGGCGGCGCCCCGAGCGCCTCGCGGACCTGGGCGTCCGCACCGCCGCCGTCGACTACGACGACTCCGCGTCGCTGGAGACCGCGTTCGCCGGCGCCGAGAGCGTCCTGCTCGTCTCGGGCAACGAGGTCGGTCAGCGGGTCGCGCAGCACGGTCGGGTCATCAGCGCCGCCAAGGCCGCCGGTGTCCGCCGCGTCGTCTACACCAGCGCGCCGCACGCCGACACGACCGAGCTGGTGCTCGCACCGGACCACAAGGCGACCGAGGAGCTGCTGCGTGCGTCGGGGCTGGCGTGGACCATCCTGCGCAACAACTGGTACACGGAGAACTACGTCGGCGCCGTCGAGCAGGCGAAGAGCACCGGCGTCCTGCTGACCAGCACCGGCGACGGTCGCGTCGCCAGCGCGACGCGCGACGACTTCGCCGCAGGCGCGGCCGCGGTCCTGCTGGGCGGCGACCACGACGGCCGCGTCTACGAGCTCTCCGGCGACGTCGCCTGGACCTTCGACGACCTGGCCGAAGCGGCGTCGACCCTGCTCGGCGTCCCCGTCGTCGCCCAGCAGGTCTCGTCCGACGAGCACCGCGCGATCCTGCTCGACGCGGGACTCGACGAGGGCACCGCGGGCTTCGTCGCGACGCTCGACGCCGACATCCGCCGCGGCGACCTGGCCGACGCGACGTCGGACCTGCGCACGCTCATCGGCCGCCCGACGACGCCCCTCGTCGACGGTCTGCGTGCGGCGCTCGGGCAGTAATTCAGAGCGCACGCACCCCGCCCGCCCGCGTACCTTCTCCGGGCACCGCCGTCCGACGGCGGTGCCCGGCCGAAGGAGAATGAGCGCATGACCGCAACAGTGCAGGCCAAGGGTGTGGGGGCCGGCTTCGGCGATCGTGAGCTCTTCTCCGGCGTCGACCTCGTCGTCGCGCCCGGGGACGTCGTCGGCCTCGTCGGCCCCAACGGCGCCGGCAAGTCCACGCTGCTGCAGATCCTCGGCGGCCGTCGGCAGCCCGACTCCGGCAGCGTCGCGGTGTCGCCGTCGCACGCGCAGCTGGGCTACCTGGCGCAGGAGATCGAGCGCGTCGACGGGGAGTCCGTGCGTGCCCACCTCGAACGGCGGACGGGCGTCGCGGACGCGCAGCGCGCACTCGACGACGCCGCGGACGCGTTCGGCGCCGGCCAGGTCGGTGCCGACGACGTCTACGCCGAGGCCCTCGAGCGCTGGCTCGCCCTCGGCGGCGCCGACCTCGAGGCGCGCCTCGGCACGGTGGCCGACGACCTCGGCCTGACCGTCGACCTCGACCACCCGATGACCGCGCTGTCCGGCGGGCAGGCCGCACGGGTGGGACTCGCCGCGCTGCTGCTCTCGCGGTACGACCTCTACCTGCTCGACGAGCCGACCAACGACCTCGACGCCGCCGGCCTGGACCTGCTGGAGGAGTTCGTCGACCGGTCGGAGGCCGCGATCGTCGTCGTCAGCCACGACCGCGAGTTCCTCAGCCGCACGGTGACGGCCGTCGTCGAGATCGACCGGAGCCTCCAGCGCGTCACCACCTACGGCGGCAGCTACGACTCCTATCTCGACGAGCGCTCGATCGCCCGCCGCCGCGCCCGCGAGGCGTACGAGGGGTACTCGTCCAGGCTCGACGCGCTGAACGCCCGCGCCCGGATGCAGCGCGCGTGGATGGAGAAGGGCGTGCGCAACGCGCGCCGCAAGGCGTCCGACAACGACAAGCACGTGAAGCACCACCGCGGGGAGACGTCGGAGAAGCAGGCGGCGAAGGCGCGGCAGACCGACAAGATGATCGCCCGCCTGGACGTGGTCGACGAGCCGCGCAAGGAGTGGCAGCTCCAGATGAGCATCGCCACCGCGGGGCGCTCCGGGGCGGTCGTCGCCGTCGCGCGGCACGCCGTGCTCACGCGCGGGGCGTTCACCCTGGGGCCGGTCGACCTCCAGCTCGACTGGAAGGACCGCGTCGCGGTGACCGGCCCGAACGGCGCGGGCAAGTCGACGCTCCTCGCCCTCCTGCTCGGCCGGTTGGAGCCCACCTCCGGCGCGGTCGACCTCGGCTCGGGGGTGCTGGTCGGCGAGGTGGACCAGGCGCGTCGGGCGTTCGAGCGCGACGAGCCGCTGGTCGACGCGTTCTCCCGCGAGGTGCCTGACTGGCCGACCGCAGACGTCCGCACGCTGCTGGCCAAGTTCGGTCTGGGCGGCCACCACATCCACCGACCCGCGTCGTCGCAGTCGCCGGGGGAGCGCACCCGCGCCGCCCTCGCGCTGCTCCAGGCCCGCGGCGTGAACCTCCTGGTGCTCGACGAGCCGACCAACCACCTGGACCTGCCGGCGATCGAACAGCTGGAGCAGGCGCTCGACAGCTTCGAGGGGACGATCCTGCTGGTCACCCACGACCGGCGGATGCTGGAGACGGTCCGGCTGACCCGCCGCTGGCACGTGGAGGACGGCCAGGTCACCGAGGTCACCGCAGACTGACCCTCGCGTGACGAGCTCGTCCCGCTGAGCGCACCAAGGTCGTCACGCGGATACGCTCACCGAGTTCAGCGCGACCGACGACGAGGACGGTTCACTCGATGGCACCCATCAGGTTCGGCGTGGTCGGCAGCGGATGGCGGGCGGAGTTCTTCGTCCGGATGGCGCGGCTGATGCCCGATCGCTTCCAGGTCACGGGCGTCGTCACGCGCACCGCCGAGCGGGGTGCCGAGGTCGAGCGGGCGTGGGGCGTGCCGACGGTGCGGACCATCGAGGAGCTGGTCACGGCCGTGGGTCCCACCACCGACCGGCCCGAGTTCGTCGTCGTCTCCGTCCCGTGGCCCGTGACCCCGGAGGCGACCGTCGAGCTCGTGTCGCTGGGCATCCCGGTGCTGGCCGAGACACCGCCCGCACCCGACGCCGACGGGCTGCGCGAGCTCTGGGCCGAGGTCGGCTCGTCGGGACTGGTCCAGGTGGCCGAGCACAGCCCGTCGATGCCGTCGCACGCGGCCCGGATCGCCGTCGTCGACGCCGGGACGATCGGCCGGCCGACGAGCGTACAGATCAGCTCGACGCATCTGTACCACGCGGTCGGGCTGATCCGGCGGCTCCTGGACACCGGCCGTGGCGAGGTCGCCGTGCGCGCCTCGACGTTCACGGCGCCCCTGCTGTCGCCCCTCGAGCGCCAGGGCTGGACCGGTGCCACCGAGCCCCGCGACGCGTGGACCATCCTGGCCACCCTCGACTTCGGCGACGGCCGCAGCGCGCTCTACGACTTCACCGACAACCAGTGGCACAACCCGCTGCGCACCAACCGGATCGTGATCCGCGGCTCGCACGGCGAGATCGTCGACGACGCGATCACGCGCGTGGTGGACGAGCGGACGGTGCTCACGTCGCCGATCGTCCGGCGGGTCAGCGGGCTGGAGCAGAACCTCGACGGCTTCGACCTGGAGCACCTGAGCGTCGACGGTCGTGTGGTGTACCGCAACGAGTACCAGGGCGCCCGGCTGGCGGACGACGACATCGCGGTCGCCACCCTGCTCGACGCGACCGGTGCCTGGGTGCGCGGCGACGGCCCGGCGCCCTACCCGCTGGCCGACGGCTGCCAGGACCACCTGTTGGGGCTGGCCATCGAGGAGGCGGCCCGCGCGGGGGAGACGGTCCGGACCGCTCGGGAGGCGTGGGCGGACGCGTAGCGGATGCGAGGACCCCGACCCGGTGCCACGGTCGGTGGGTGACCCGATTCGGCTACACCCTCATGACCGAGCAGTCCGGCCCGAAGGACCTGGTCCGGTACGCCGTCGCCGCTGAACGCCTCGGGTTCGACTTCGAGGTGTCCAGCGACCACTACTTCCCCTGGCTCGACGCTCAGGGTCATGCGCCGCACGCCTGGACGCTGCTGGGCGCCGTCGCCCAGGCGACCGAGCGCGTGGAGCTGATGACCTACGTGACCTGCCCGACCCTCCGGTACCACCCAGCCGTCGTCGCGCAGAAGGCAGCGACGCTCGGGGTGCTCTCCGACGGTCGGTTCCAGCTCAACGTCGGCGCGGGGGAGAACCTCAACGAGCACGTGGTCGGCGAGCGTTGGCCGGCCGTGGGCGAGCGCCACGACATGCTCGAGGAGGCCGTCGAGATCATCCGCGAGCTGCTCACCGGCGAGCGCGTGAACTACGCCGGCGACTTCTTCCAGGTGGACTCGGCCAAGGTCTGGGACCTCCCCGACGAGCCGATCCAGATCGGCGCCGCCGTGTCCGGTCCCGACTCGATCCAGCGGTTCTCCCAGCTGGTGGACCACCTCGTCGCCGTCGAGCCCGATGCCGACGCGATCCGCGCGTGGGACGACGCGCGCGGCCACGCGCAGCCGGAGTCGCGCAAGATCGGCCAGATCCCGATCAGCTGGGACCCGGACCGGGAGAAGGCCGTCGCCCGCGCGCACGAGCAGTTCCGCTGGTTCGCGGGCGGCTGGAAGGTCAACGCCGACCTGCCGACCACCGAGGCGTTCGACGCCGCCAGCCAGTTCGTCCGCCCGTCCGACGTCGCCGAGCAGATCCCGTGCGGCCCGGACCTGGACGCCGTCGTCGAGGCGGTCTCCGCGTACTGGGAGGCGGGCTTCACCGACATCGCGCTCGTGCAGATCGGCGACGAGGGGCAGGACGAGTTCCTGTCGACCGCCGCCGGACCGCTGCTCGAGAAGCTCCGCACCGCAGCACCCGACTGAGAGGAGTCCGAGCATGGCTGTGACCGCATTCGGCGACCTCCCCCTGGCCGACCGCGACCGGGCCTGGGACGGCGACGCCGCCGAGACGCGCGTCCGGGCCTGGGCCAAGGCGCAGGACGAGCCGAACGAGAGGTACCGGGACGCGCACGTCTGGTACGACGCCGAGAACAAGGAGAACTTCACCGCGTACAAGCTGTTGATCGCCGACGTGATCGACGGGCGCCTGAAGGCCGTGCCGCGGGGAGTGTTCGCGGCGGCGGCTGTGATGCAGGGGTCGCGCGGCGGGGTCGACGTCCCGGCCAAGGACCGCGACCGCATCAAGAGCCACCTGGGGAAGTACTACAAGAAGCTCGACGAGACGCCGCCCTGGGACGACTGAGCGGGACGGTTGACGACCGCTCCCGGGGTCGCGACACTTTGCGTGAAACATCACGCAAACCCTCGGAGGAGCACTCATGCTGGACCACCTGATGCACGCGAACCTGCTGGAGGTCTTCGGCGAGCGCGACGCCTCCCGTCGGCTCGACGCGATCCGCCGCACGTACACCGAGGACGTCGTCTTCGCCGACGCCGAGGGAGAGGTGCGAGGGCACGACGCACTGAACGCCAAGGCGCAGTCGATCCTCGACAGCGCCCCGGGCCTCGAGTTCCGGCCCGCGGGCAGCGCGTACCAGGTGCAGGACCTGGGCTACCTCGCCTGGGAGCTCGGCCCGCCGGGCGCGGCCCCCGTGGTTCGGGGGGTGGACCTGGGCATCCTGAGCGAGGACGGGCGCCTCGCGAAGGTGTACACCGTCCTGCTCCGCTGACCGTGGGCATGGACTTCTCGCCCGAGTCGCCCTACGCGTTCCTGAGCGACGAGGAGGTCCGTGCCTGGTACGCGTACATGAAGGTCCAGCTGCGGCTCCGGTACGAGATGAACCGGCAGCTGCGCGTCGACCACGGCCTCTCGCTGGCCGACTACGACGTCCTCGTGGCGCTCGTCAGCGACGAGGGCGGCGTGCTGACCGTGTCGGACCTGGCGATCCGGATCGGCGCTGAACGGAGCCGGGTCTCCCACCAGGTGCGACGCATGACGCAGCGGGGGTTCGTCGAGGTCCGCCCGAGCGCCGACGACCGGCGCGCGACCGAGGTCGTGCTCTCCGACGTCGGCCGCGAGACGATGACGGCCGCGACCCCCGGTCATGTGGCGCTGGTGCGGTCGGTGTTCTTCGACGCGCTCACCGCCGACCGGACGAGGGAGCTGGCCGAGTCCCTCGAGCGGGTCTACGAGAGCCTGATCGCGCATGGGACGCTCCCGCGTCCTGCCGACCACCCCTGACCGGTCAGGCCTCGCTCGGGACGGGCGCGACACCGTTGGTGCCGCGCCCGTCCCGTGCCGGTACCGCCTCAGACCCTCAGGACGCCGTGCACGTCAGGCTCGGCCAGGTCCAGTTGCCGCCGTGCTGGACCGTGAAGCCGAACGAGGTCGTCTGACCTGCGGAGATTGCTCCGCTGCCGCTCGGCCGCATGGTCATCACGTTGCCGGAGGAGTCCCACGTCGGTGAGCCGTTCCACGTCGCGATGATCCGCTGCGGGCTCCTGACCGTGACGGTCGACTGCCAGCTGCTGATGTTCGTGTTCGCGCGGATGGTCACCGTGCCGTTGAAGCGGTCGTTCCACTTCTGCCCCTCCGAGTACGTCGCCGTGCAGCTGCCGCCGCCGGTGGGCGGGGGCGTGGTGGTGGTCGGCGTCGGGTTGGGCGTCGTGGGGTTCGGCGTGGGCGTGGTGGTGCCGCCCGCGTTGAGCTGGTTCAGCACGCTGGTGTAGGCGGCCTTCTTGTTGCCGGAACCGTCGAAGAGCAGCGGGGTGCCCGAGGCGCGCCACGAGTCCGAGTCCCGCACGCCCCACACCGTGATGCCGGTGCAGCGGGCGACCGAGAGGCAGGCCTGGACCACGCCCTGGTACTGCTGCGCCTGCGAGCTCCCCGAGCCTTCGATGTCGAGCTCGGTGATCTGCACGTCCACACCCAGCGCGGCGAAGTTGCGCAGGGTCGTGTCGTAGTTGGACGGCACGGGGTTGCCGGAGTTGAAGTGCGCCTGGAAGCCGACGCAGTCGATGGGCACGCCGCGGGACTTGAAGTCACGGACCATGTTGTAGACGCCCTGCGTCTTGGCGTGCGACCAGTTGTCGGTGTTGTAGTCGTTGTAGCAGAGCTTGGCGCCCGGGTCGGCGGCGCGGGCGGCGCGGAAGGCGGCCTCGATCCAGTCGTTGCCGGTGCGCTGCAGGTTGGAGTCGCGACGCCCGCCCGAGGAGCCGTCCGCGAACGCCTCGTTCACGACGTCCCAGGCGTAGACCTGACCCTTGTAGTGGGTGGCCACCTGGGTGACGTGGTTGAGCATCGCGTTGCGCAGGGAGCTGCCGGACATGTTCTGCATCCACCCCGGCTGCTGCGAGTGCCAGGCGAGCGCGTGCCCGCGCACCTGCTTGCCGTTCTGCCGGGCCCAGCTCGCGATCCGGTCGCCGTTGCCGTAGCTGAACTGGTTCTGCGACGGCTCCGTCGCGTCCATCTTCATCTCGTTCTCGGCCGTGATCATGCTGAACTCGCGGTTCGCGATGGTCGAGTACGTCGAGTCGCTCAACCGGCTGGCGGCGATCGCGGTGCCGAAGTAGCGGCCGCTCTCGCTGGCCGCCGCCTGCAGGGTGCTGCCCGCTGCCGCCGCGGGCAGGGCCAGTGCCACAGACAGGCCGGCGACGGCGAGACCGCCGATGGCCGCGGTCAGGCGTCCGTGTCGTGGGGTCGTCATTGATCCTCCTCGGTGGTGCACTCGTCGGCTGGTCGCCGGCGCTTCACCCTGTGGGCTCGCTCAGAGGGGGTCAAGGGATGGAAGCGCTCCGGTAGTTGCGATATCTCCAGCGAAACGTTTCTTAACTCTTCTGGGTGAATTCCACCGGTGTAGAAGTCCACAGAGCACATCGCCTGGTGGATTAGGGCAGCGGAAACGTGGAGGCGTCCGGTTGCGGGGTTCGCAAGTATCGGTAGCGCCCGTTCAGCGCGGGGTGCTCTCGCGTTCCACGAGGCGCATGCCGGCGAGGTACAGCACCGGCGAGCTCTCCGACGTGCTCGGGTTCAGCCGCTCGTTCACCCGGCGCCGAAGGATGTCGACGGCGACGTGCGCGATCTCCCGCCTGCCCGGGTCGACCGTGGTGAGCGTAGGCACCGAGTAGCGCGAGTCCTCGATGTCGTCGAAGCCGACCACTCCGACGTCCCGGGGGATCGCCAGGCCGCGCGACTGAAGCTCGTACATCGCTCCGATGGCCAGCGCGTCGTTGAACGCGACCACGCCGTCGACCGGCACGCCCGAGTCGAGCACGTCGGCCATCGCGCGCGCGCCGTTGGCCCGGTGCCAGGCCTCGTCCGACCAGCCGAGCAGACGCGTGTCCACCGCGATCCCTCGCGCCTCGAGCGCCTGCTGGTATCCGGCGAACCGCAGGGTGGCGGATCCGGCAGTCGCGGCGTGCAGCATGCCGATCACCGCGATGTGGCGCCGGCCGGCGTCGAGGAGGAGGTCGGTCGCGGCGCGGGCGCCGTCGATGTTCCGCATGGTGACGTGGTCCACGCTCGGTGAGAACAGCTGCTCGCCGAGCAGGACGAGCGGGTAGCCGAGATCGTCGAGGAGGTGCGCGTCGCTCTGGACGAGCGCGGCGGGGCTGAAGATCAGCCCGTCGACGAGGCCACGACGGGGCACCCGCAGCGCGGCGAGCTCGCCCTCACGCGTGAACCCCGTCGGCTCGATGAGCACCTGGAGCCCGTGGCTGCGGGCTGCCGACAGGATCTCGTCGGCGAGCTCGCCGAAGTAGGGCTGCCCGAGCTCGGGGACGGCGAGGCCGACGACGCCGCTGCGACCGGAGCGGAACATCTTCGCCGTCACGTTGATCTCGTAGCCGAGCGCGTCGACGGCGACGAGCACCCGGTCCCTGGTCGCGTCCCGGACGTGGGGGTAGCCGCTGAGCACGTTCGAGACCGTCTTCACGGACACACCAGCGTGCCGTGCGACGTCGGCCATCGTCGCCACAGCCCCTCCTTCGCGTCCCACGGCCCGGGCGGTCGCAACCTACCGGACGCCAGAGGCGCAGGTGGCGGGCGTCAGCGCTCGGTGGAGAACCCGCCGAGCTCGCTGACGTCGTCGTGCCGGAGCTCGAACCAGACCGCCTTCGCGGCGTCGCCGTCCTCCTCGACCGTCCCCCAGCTGCTGGACAGCCGGTCGACGAACATGACGCCTCGGCCTCCGAACGCGGTCGGCGGCGGGTTGCGCACCACGGGCACCTCGCGGACGCCGTCGGTGACCTCGACGCGGGTGCGCTCGTCGTCCACGTGCACACGGAGGGTCACGGGCGGGTCGGCGTGCGCGACCGCGTTGGTGACCAGCTCGCTGACCAGCAGGACGAGCAGCTCGAGCCGCCCGTCGTCGACGCCGGCCTCAGCCAGGCGGTCCCGCGCCCAGTGCCGTGCAGGCGCGATCGCGGAGAGCGAAGGCGACACGGCCGTCTCGGCGTACATCGGGAGCCTCCCAGGGAGTGGGGGAGGGCCGCAGCGGCCCCCCGTCGGTGCTGGCCACGGTTGTGCACAACTGATGATTCGGCAACCTGAACACCGCTCCGGAGGCGGTTTCTCGCCCCCGTGGCTGGGACGATGGGCGGGTGCAGACCTCTTCCACCCCGTCCGGCGCGGACGTTCCCGCACGTCAGGCGCCCTCGAGCTCCCAGATCCGGCGGTGGCGGCAGTACCTCGCCGACGAGCGCGCGGAGGCCGCCGTGTACCGGGACATCGCGTCGCGGCGCACGGGCGAGGAGCGGGAGATCCTGCTGGCGCTGGCCGAGGCCGAGGGTCGCCACGAGCAGCACTGGCTGGACCTGCTCGGTGACGACGTCGGCAAGCCGCGCCGGGGGGACTTCCGGACCCGCGTGCTGGGACTGCTCGCCCGCCGCTTCGGCTCCGTCTTCGTCCTCGCCCTGGCGCAGCGGGCGGAGGCGCGCGGGGGATACGACGGCGACGCCGACGCGACACCGACCATGGCGGCCGACGAGGCGATCCACGAGGAGGTCGTCCGCGGCCTGGCCACCCGGGGGCGCAACCGGATCTCGGGGACGTTCCGCGCGGCGGTGTTCGGCGCCAACGACGGTCTGGTGAGCAACCTGGCCCTCGTGCTCGGCATCGGGGCCAGCGGGGCGGCCACGTCGATCGTGCTGCTCACCGGCCTGGCGGGCCTGCTGGCCGGTGCGCTGTCGATGGCCGCGGGGGAGTACGTGTCGGTGCGCTCGCAGCGGGAGCTGCTCGAGGCCTCCCGACCCGGCCAGGCGGCCCGCGCGGCGCTGCCGTACCTGGACGTCGACGCCAACGAGCTCGCCCTGGTCTACCGGGCCCGCGGCATGGGGCCTGACGAGGCGCAGGCCCGGGCCGACGAGCGGCTGCGCACGCTGGGCGACCCGTCGTCGACCGCCCCGACGAGCATCGAGGAGGTCGACGAGCACGAGGCCGTCGGCACCGCGGTCGGTGCGTCGGCGGCCAGCTTCTGCTTCTTCGCGTCGGGCGCCGCGATCCCGGTCCTGCCCTACCTGCTGGGCGCGGAGGGCCTGACGGCGGTGGTGTGGGCGTCGGTGCTCGTCGGGCTCGCGCTGCTGACCACGGGCGCGACCGTCGGGGTGCTCTCGGGGGCGTCGCCGGTGAAGCGGGCGCTGCGCCAGCTGGCCATCGGCTACGGCGCCGCGGCGGCGACGTACCTGCTCGGGCTGGCGTTCGGCGCGTCGGTGTGACGCCCATCATGTGAGCAAGGTGTGGCTTACCTTACTTAGCGCAGGCTAACCTCACCGCGTGACCCTCTCCGAGCACGCCCTTCGCGGCGACGGGCTGACCCTGGCCTACCACGGCACCGTCGTGGTGACCGCCGCGGACCTGTGTCTGCAGCCCGGTCAGGTGACCGCGCTCATCGGGCCCAACGGCTCCGGCAAGTCCACGCTGCTGCGCGCGCTCGCCCGGCTGCATGCCCCGCAGCAGGGCACGGTCAGCCTGCCGGACGCCCCCGACGCCCACGCCCTGTCCGCCAAGGACTTCGCGCGCCGGGTCACGCTGCTGTCGCAGTCGCGGCCGACGCCCTCGGGGGTCAGCGTCCGCGACGTCGTCGGCTACGGACGGCACCCGTACCGCGGACGGTGGCGGCAGAACGATGCCGACGGCCCGCGCGCGATCGCCTGGGCCATGGAGGTCACGGGCGTCGCCTCGATGGCCGACCGCGGTGTCGACGAGCTCTCCGGCGGCGAGCTCCAGCGCGTCTGGCTGGCGACCTGCCTGGCGCAGGACACCGGCGTCCTGCTGCTCGACGAGCCCACCACCTACCTCGACCTGCGCTACCAGGTGGAGATCCTCGACCTGGTGCGCGACCTGGCCGACGACCACGGCGTCGCCGTCGGCGTCGTCCTGCACGACCTCGACCAGGCTGCCGCCGTCGCCGACCACGTGGTGCTCCTGCGCCAGGGCGTCGTCGTCGGCTCCGGCCGCCCGCACGAGGTGCTCACCGCCGACGCGCTCACCGAGACCTACGGCATCCGCATCGACGTGGTGCGCGACGAGCACACCGGCCGCGTGCACACCCGGCCGGTCGGCAAGCACACGCACCGCCAGCACCTGACCACCGTCTAGTCCCCCTGTTTCGCCTACCTCTGAGGACACCCCTGTGCGCACGACAGCCTTCCCCGCCCTGCTCGCCGGAGCAGCCCTGCTCCTGGCCGCCTGCGGCACCACTGAGAATGCAGCAGAAGCGCCGGACGCGTCCGCCTCCCAGTCCGCAGCGGCCGGCGGGCCGATCACGATCACGGACGACCGCGGCACCGTCGAGCTCGACGGCCCCGCCACCAAGGTCGTCTCGCTCGAGTGGGGGCTGACGGAGAACCTGCTCACGCTCGGCGTCACCCCGGTCGGCGCGGCGGACGTCACGGGCTACAACACGTGGGCCACCGTCGTGCCGCTCGACGGGTCGACGCCGGACGTCGGCTTCCGCGGCGAGCCGTCGCTGGACGCCATCGCCGCCCTGGAGCCGGACCTGGTGGTCACCACCACCGACCTGCCGGCCGAGGTCATCGAGCAGATCGAGGCCGAGTACCCGGTGATCGCGCTGCGCGGCTCGGACGCGTCCGACCCGATCGGCAAGATGCGCAGCACCCTGGAGATCCTGGGCGAGGCCACCGGCACCTCGGAGGAGGCCGAGACCGCGCTCGCGGACTTCGACGCCAAGGTCGCGGACGCCAAGGCGCAGCTCGACGACGCCGGCCTGGCCGGTGTGGAGTTCGCCATGGCCGACGGCTGGGTGTCCGACGGAGCGGTCTCCATCCGCATGTACACGCCCGGGTCATTCCTCGGCGGCGTCGCGACGGAGCTGGGCCTGACCAACGCCTGGACCGGCGAGGGCGACCCCGACTACGGCCTCGCGCAGACCGACGTCGAGGGCCTCACCGGCCTCGGTGACGTCCACTTCCTCTACGTCGGCAACGACACCGACGGTGGCGACGCGTTCAAGGACGGGCTCGCCGGGAACGCGATCTGGGAGCAGCTGCCGTTCGTCGTCGCGGGCAACACCGCGCGCCTGCCCGACGGCATCTGGATGTTCGGCGGCCCGCAGTCGGCGTCGGCGTTCATCGACGCGGCCGTGAGCGCGCTGACCGCGTGAGGTCCGCCCTGGTGGAGGCGGGACCCGTCGAGGCGGGTCCTGCCTCCGCGCCCGCGCGAAGGACGCACCCGGCGCGCATCGTCGGCGTCTTCGCTGCCGCGGTCGCCGCGGTGGTGCTGCTCGGGCTCGTCGACCTGACGCTCGGCACCTCCCGCATCGGGGTGGGCGACCTGCTGGGCCTGCTCACGGGCTCGGGCGACGACGAGGCCCTCGCGGTGCTCGTCGCCTCGCGCGCCCCGCGCGTGCTCGCGGCCCTGATCGTCGGCGCCGCCCTGGGCCTGTCCGGGAGCGCGCTGCAGTCCGTGGCGCGCAACCCGCTGGCCTCGCCCGACACCCTCGCGGTCAACGCCGGCGCCTACTTCGCCGTGGTGCTCGCCGCCGTCACCGGCCTCACGCTGCCGTTCGCGGTGAACGGCGCCCTCGCGTTCGTCGGCGGCCTCGGGGCGGCCGCCCTGGTGCTGGCCATCGCGCGCGGCGGCGCCGAGGGGCCCACCCGGCTGGTGCTCGCGGGATCGGCCACCATGCTGGCGCTCTCGTCGCTGACCATCCTGCTGATGCTCCTGTTCGAGCAGGAGACGGCCGGGATGTTCGCGTGGGGCGAAGGCTCGATCGTGCAGTCCGGCACGTCCAAGGTGGCCCAAGCGGCGCCCGTCGTGCTCGTCGCGGGCATCGTCCTCGTGGCGTGGGCGCGCCGCCTCGACGTGCTCGCGCTCGGCGACGACACCGCCGCCGTGCTCGGTCTCGACGTCCGGCGCACCCGCGTGGTCACCGTCCTGCTGGCCGTCCTGCTCGCCGCGCTCGCGGTCACCGTCGCCGGGCCCATCGGGTTCGTCGGCCTCACCGCGCCCGTGGTCGCGCGACTGGTCGCCGGACGCGTCCCGGGGTTGGCCCGGCACCGGCTCCTCCTGCCGCTGGCCGCGCTGGCCGGCTGCGTCGTCGTGCTCGGCGCCGACGTCCTGTTGCGGCTGGCGGTGCCCGGGGTCGCCGGCGTGGCCATCCCCACCGGCATCGTGACCACCCTGTTCGGCGCCTCGGTGATGGTCTGGCTGGCCCGCCGCCTGCGCGACTCCGGTCCGGCTCGCAGCACGGCGTCCGTCGGCGCCCACCCCGCGACGCGTGCCCGGGTGGCGCTCGTGGTCGGCGTGCTCGCACTGGCCGTCGTCGCCGCGCTGGTCGCCGGGTTCCTGCTCGGCGACCGCCTGCTGCTGATGGGCGACGTCACCCACTGGTTCGCGGGCGTCAGCGGTCGGCAGGTCAGCTTCGTGCTCGACCAGCGCACCCCCCGCGTGCTCGCCGCCCTGCTCGCCGGCGCGGCGCTCGGCCTGGCGGGCACCACGGTGCAGGCGGTCGCGCGCAACCCGCTCGCGGAGCCGTCGCTGCTCGGCATCACCGGCGGCGCCGGCGTGGGTGCCGTGCTCGCCATCGTCCTGTTCCCGGGGGCCGGCTTCTGGGTCGTGTCCGTCGCCGCCTGCGTCGGAGCGCTCGCCACGTTCGCGCTCGTCTACACGCTGGCCAACCGGCGCGGGCTGAGTTCCGACCGGCTCGTGCTCGTCGGCATCGGGGTCTCGGCCGTCGCCACGTCGCTGATCACCCTGATCGTGGTCCTGACCAACCCGTGGAACACGACGATGGCGCTCACCTGGCTGTCCGGCTCGACCTACGGGCGCACCGCGGAGCAGGTGTGGCCGGTCGCGGTCGCGCTGCTGGTCATCGTCCCGCTGGTGGTCCGCTGGCGTCGGGACCTCGACGTGCTGGCGGTCGACGACGACGTGGCCCGCGTGCTCGGCGTGCAGCTGGAACGCACCCGGCTCGGCCTGCTGGTCGTCACCGCGCTGCTCACGGCGGCGGCGGTGTCGGCGATCGGGGTCGTCGGGTTCGTCGGCCTCCTGGCGCCACACCTGGCCCGCTCGCTCGTCGGCTCGTCGCACACCCGGGTGCTCCCCGTCGCGGCGCTGCTGGGCGCTCTGCTGGTGAGCGTCGCCGACACCCTGGGCCGCACGGTCATCGCCCCGGCGCAGATCCCGGCCGGACTGCTCACGGCCATGATCGGCACCCCTTACTTCATCTCCCTGCTGTGGCGGACCCGAAGGAGCGCACTGTGACTGTGACGAACGCCGTAGTGAGGACAGCCTCACCTTCCTCTACCCTGGGCGACGTGCCCGTCTCGGTCGAAGCTCCCGCGCTGCCCTTCCGCATGTTCGCCGTGCAGGTCGCGGCCGTGCAGACCATGTGCCCGAGCGTCCTGCGCGTGACGTTCACGGGCGAGGACCTGGACCGCTTCGCCGACAACGGGTTCGACCAGCGGATCAAGTTCTTCCTCCCGCTCGAGAACGCCCCGTACGACGAGCTGCTCAGCCTCGAGTCGAGCGCCGACTGGTACGGCCGCTGGCGCGCGATGCCCGACGACAAGCGCCACCCGATCCGCACCTACACGGCCCGCGGGGTGCGTCAGGACCGCCGCGAGGTGGACGTCGACATCGTCCTGCACGGCGACCTGGGACCGGCGTCGCGCTGGGCCCTGAACGCGGCCCCCGGCGACGACCTGGTGATCCTGGGCCCCAACGCCGAGGCCGAGGGCCCGCACGGCGGCGTCGACTTCGTGCCGCCGCCGCACACCGACCGCCTGCTCATCGCAGGCGACGAGACCGCGCTGCCCGCCATCGCGGGCATCCTCGAGCGCCTGCCCGCCGACGCCCGCGGCGAGGCCCTGATCGAGATGCCGCTGTCCGGCGACCGGCTCGACCTCGCTGCGCCGGACGGGGTGACCGTCCGCTGGTACGGCCGCGACGGTCGCGCCCACGGCGAGCTGCTCATCCCCGCGGTGCAGGCCGCGTGCGCGCGACTCCTGCCCGGCCAGGCGCCCGCGCCGGACGTCGAGCTGGAGGACGTCGACATCGACGCCGGCCTGCTCTGGGAGGTGCCGGTCGACGCGTCGGGAGCCCCTCTGCGCGCCGACGCCGCGCTCTACGCCTGGCTCGCCGGTGAGGCCGCGGTCATCAAGACCCTCCGGCGGCACCTGGTCGCCGAGTGCGGTGTGGACCGCAAGGCCGTGGCGTTCATGGGGTACTGGCGCGCGGGGCGCTCCGAGTCCAGCTGAGCCGCCGGCGACCTCAGGCGCGCAGACGGGTACGCCGTTGCGTGCCCTGCGTCTGGAGCACGTACCGGAACAGGGTGTCCAGGTCTCGCTCGACGAGGCCGACGAAGCGGCAGCCGCACTGAGTCGACCGGCCGTTGGTCCGGTGTGACCGCAGGACTTCCGCGTCGAGCTCCACGACACGGTCGCGAGCCGGGAACCGGAACGCGATCCGATCGCGCTCCGCGACCTCCGCCGTCGTGGAGACGCGCATGCCGTGCGCGCTGATGTCGAGCACGACGAACGTGAGGGGCCGGGCGTCGCCCTCCGGCGACGTCACGACGCCCGTGCAGGTCTGCGCGATCCTGACCCGGGCGACCTTCCGCTTCTGCAGGGTGGACGTGAGCTCGAGGTCCGCGATCTGCACCGACGTGGCGCGGACCTTGGCGACCCAGCCGTTGTACCTGACCTCGCCGCGCACGTCGTCGAGGACCAGGACCTGCACGTCGTCACCGGCACGGAAGGCCCCGCCCGCCGCCCCGGGCTCGGTGCGCATCATCAGGGTCCCGTCCGCGCAGGAGATGACGAAGCCGTCGAGCACGCGCCCCTCGGCCGAGAGGGAGCAGTGCGCGAGGTGGTGCATGGTCAGGTCCGTTCGGTCGAGGTCGCCGTAGCCGCGCGGCGAGACGTGCCCCCGCCTCTCTGATCGGTGCGTGACGGCTGGGGGATGAGTGCGGAGGCGGACCAGCGGCGCGGCGAACGAGTGACGGGCTGCCCGTAGCATCGGCAGGTGCCCCCCAGATCGCCGCTGCCGGCACGCCACGGCCTCAGCGCCGCCTGGTTGCGCACCCCGGATCGCGACCGGACCCGAGCGGACGAGTGGGCGACGATGGGCGAGTGGCTCCGGCACAGGCTGCCCGAGCACGTCGACGTCGCGGAGATGCTGGACGCGCAGCGCTTCGTCGACGAGGACGGCCGCCCGGTGCGCGCCGAGGACCCCTACGCCCCGCACCGGTTCGTGTGGTTCCACCGCGACCTGCGCGACGAGCCGGAGGTGACCGCGCCGATCCACGTCATCCACCGCGACGAGCGCCTGGTGGTCGTCGACAAGCCGCCGTTCCTGTCCTCGATCCCGCGCGGCCGACACGTGATGCAGAGCGTCGTCGTCCGGCTGCGCGCCGAGCTGGGACTGCCGGACCTGTCGCCGCTGCACCGGCTGGACCGCGTGACGTCGGGCCTGCTGATGCTGGCGACCGAGCCCCGATGGCGCGGGCCGTACCAGTCCCTGTTCGAGCACAAGGCGGTGGACAAGACCTACTGGGCGCTGGCTCCGCTGCGCGAGGACCTGGTCCTCCCGGTCGTGGTCCGCAACCACCTGCACAAGGAGCGCGGCTCGTGGCAGGCCGAGGTGGTGCCCGGCGCCCCGGTGAACGCGGAGACGCTGGTCGAGCTCGAGTCGGAGGTGGACGGTCGCGGGATCTACCGCCTGACGCCGCGCACGGGCCGCACCCACCAGCTCCGCGTGCACCTGCACGGGCTCGGCATCCCGATCGTCGACGACCCGCTGTACCCGCAGGTGCGCGACGTCGAGGTCGACGACTTCAGCCGCCCGCTCCAGCTGCTCGCCGGAGAGATCGCGTTCACCGACCCGGTCGACGGCACCGCGCGACGGTTCCGCAGCGTCCGACGCCTCCCTCTGACCGCGGAGGGCTGACGTACGCTCGTCCTCGTGGCCACGTTCTCCGCCGTCACCCGGCAGCACATCCTCCAGGCCATCGCCGAGTACGACTCGCGCGGCGGCGACGACTTCCTCGGCGTCTACGGCTTCGCCCCGGGCGGCTACCCGCTCCTGCACGAGGGCCGCAGCTACGACTCGACCGCGATCCTCGGGGTCGCGCACCGGTACGCGACCGGCAGGCTCGCGAGCGCCGACGAGGTCGGGTCGGTCGGGTCGGCCGTCCTGCGCAAGCGCGGGTTCGACGTGACCGAGCCGCCGTCCGTCCGCCGCGCGCCGGTTGCCCCTGTGCGGCGAGCACCCGCCGCCCGACGCTCCACCGCGGCCCCCGAGCGGGTGGCGGCGATCTGCCCGACGTGCGCGATGGTGCTCCCCGCGACCGGCATCTGCGACGACTGCGGCTGACGGCCCCGACGGCCGCCAGCCGCTCCCGTCACAGCAGCGAGCGGTAGAGGTCCTCGATGTCGGCGACCGACGCCTCGCGCGGGTTGCCGCCGGCGCAGACGTCCTCGAAGGCTGCCTTGGCCAGCGCGGCGACGTCGGCCTCGGTCGTGCCGACCGCGCGCAGGGCCGTCGGGTTGCCCAGCTGCCGGGTGAGGGCGGCGACGGCGGCGACCGCGGCCGTACGGGCCTCGTCGAGCGGCATCGTCTGGGCGTCGGCGACGCCGAACGCGGCGGCGATGTCGCGGTACTTCTCCCCGCTGGCCGACGCGTTGAACGCCATCACCGGTGCCAGCAGGATCCCGTTGGCCACGCCGTGCGGTGCGGAGTAGAACGCGCCGAGCGGGTGCGCCATGGCGTGCACCAGGCCGAGGCCGACGTTCGAGTAGCCCATCCCGGCGACGTACTGGGCGAGCGCCATCCGTTCGGCCGCGGCCTCGTCGCCGTCCGCGGCAGCCGCGAGCGACGTGGCGATGACCTGGATGGCCTTCAGGTGGAACAGGTCCGACAGCTCCCACGCGCCCTGCGTGATGTAGCCCTCGATCGCGTGCGTGAGGGCGTCCAGGCCGGTGGCCACCTTGAGCGAGCGGGGGGCCGTGGCCATCATCTGCGGGTCGACGACGGCGAGCACCGGGATGTCGTGGGGGTCGACGCAGACGAACTTGCGCTGCCGCTCGACGTCGGTGATGACGTAGTTGATGGTCGTCTCGGACGCGGTGCCGGCGGTCGTGGGGATCGCGACGATCGGGACGGACGGGTGCTTCGTCGGCGCCACGCCCTCGAGCGAGCGGACGTCGGCGTACTCGGGGTTGGCCGCGATGATGCCGACCGCCTTGCAGGTGTCCTGGGGTGAGCCGCCACCGATCGCGACGAGCACGTCCGCACCGGCCGCAGCGAACGCCGCGACGCCCGCCTGCACGTTCTCGATCGTGGGGTTGGCCTGGACCTCGCTGTAGACCTCGTACGGGAAGCCGGCGGTGTCGAGCAGGTCGGTGACGCGCGCGGTCACGCCCGTCGCGACGAGTACCGCGTCGGACACGACGAACGCCTTGGTGAACCCGCGCCGGGTCAGCTCGTCGGGGACGACCTCGATCGAGCCCGGACCGAAGTACGCCGTCTGGTTCCAGATCATGCGGTGCGACATCGTGCAGCCTCCTTCGTGGCGTCGTCGGTGACGCCGTGAAGCGATTCAGGCTCTATCCAAGCGCGCGCGCTCCGCCGTCGGGCAGGGCACAAGGTCCTGGTGCATCAGGCGTGCAGGGTGCCGGCCCACTCCCGGGCGCGGTCGGTCTCGCCCTCGGTCAGCGGCCCGGCGGTGCCGGCGACGACGAAGTCGGTGCCCTGCCGGGCGGCGCTGAGCCCGCGGCGGCGCAGCAGCTTGGCGGCCGCCTTGCTAGCGGAACCGGAGAACCGGCCCTCGACCTTGGTCGCGAACGTGACCACCGGCGTGCTCGACGCCTCCAGGGCTCCGATCCACTCGCGCAGGCCGGAGCTCACGGGCTGCGCGCCGCGGTCGACGGCCGACGCGCGCGACCTGTCGGTGGGCAGGCCGAGGTTGTGCGTCGGCGCCCCCGCCAGGACCAGGTCGGCACCGTCGAGGCGCGGGCCGGCCGACGCCGCGTCGACCAGCTCGACGTCGGCGCCGTCCTCGCGCAGCTGGTCGGCGACTGCGCGGGCGATGGCATGGGTGTTCCCGAACAGCGACTCGACGACCACCAGGACGCGCACGTCAGCCCACCTGCCAAGCCGGGTTGCCGGCCGTGACGGCCTCCAGCGCGTGCCCGAGCACGACCCCCGCCGAGACCAGCGTCGTCACGGCGAGCACGCCGACGACCGCGGCCCACCAGCGTGCCGCGGTGCCTCCGGCGGGCCGCGTCGGGCGCAACGGTCCCCAGACCGTGGCCAGAGTCGAGGCGAGCAGGAGGAACACCGACGTGGTCAGGGCGTCGGAGCCGTGGCCGTGCGTCTGTGCGGCCAGCACCTCCTCGCTCGAGCCCAGGGACTCGACGGCGGTCAGGAGCGTCTTGCCCGCCTCACCGGCGAACACGATCGTCGTCATGGCCAGGACGCCGAGCACGACGACCGGCCAGCGCAGCGCGCGCCGGGTACGGGGGACCCCGATGTAGACCAGGGAGGTCAGCGCGGCCAGCACGGACAGCAGCAGGGCGAGCAGGCCGAGGACGGCATGAGCAGGCACGGAAGGCTCCTCACGCGATGAGACATGATGTCTCATGCAGAATAGACATCATGTCTCAGCAGAGTCAACGGACCGGAAGTGCGGGCTCTCGCGTCATCGACGCCGCGGTCGAGCTGATCCGGGGGCGCGGGCTCACCGTCGGCCTCGACCACATCAGCCTCGAGGAGGCCATCGCGGCGTCGGGGGTGTCACGGGCGACCGCCTACCGGCACTGGCCGACGAAGGCCGACTTCCTCCAGCAGGTCCTCCTGCGTGTGGTGCGCAACGCGGAGCTGGAGCCGGAGTCCGACGCCGACATCGCGGCCATCCGTGACCTGGTGATGGAGCACCGGGACGTCCTGGCGACGCCTGCGGGTCGGCGCACTCTCGTGGTCGAGAGCCTGCGCGTCTCCGCGGAGAGCGACTTCGCCCGGCTGGCCGGCTCGACCGCGTGGCGCGACCACCTGGCGCTCCGGGCCACCTGCTCGAGCCTGCCGCCCGGCGACCTGCGGGACGCCGTCGCCGCGGAGCTCGCCAGCTCCGAGCGGGCCTTCACCGACCGGCGCGCGCGCGTCTACGCCCGGCTGCCCGCCGTGGTGGGCTACCGGCTCGTCCCGTGGCTGGACCCCGCCACCGGGTTCACGCTGATGTCCGAGGCGACAGGGGCGCTGATGAGCGGTCTGGTCGCCCGCGCCGCCATCCTCCCGGCGCGGCCGCCGGTGCTCATGCGGGCGCTCGGATCGACCGCCGAGTCGCCGTGGACCACCGAGTCGTACGCGGTCGTCGCCGCCGTCCTGTCCTACCTCGAGCCGGACCCGGACGTGGTGTGGGACGAGGGCCGGGTGGAGTCCGCCATCGCCGGGTCGTTCGACCTGGAGGACGAGGCTCGGCGCCTGCGCACCCGCTGACCGGCTACTCGTCCCACGCGATCGACGCGATCATGGCTTCCATGTCCCCGTAGTAGCGCGCGTCATCGGTCGGGTGGAGGTAGCCGAACGCGTAGGTGTGGCCGCCGTGGTCGACCAGCCAGTCCGTGAGCCGCGGCACCGCAGCCGGCCCGAACGCGCGGTCCACGCGGACCGCCTCGCCGAACGGCGTGGTCACCAGGGCGGGGTTGATGCTCGTCATGCTCTCCCGGTCAGCGAGCTGGGCCGCGACCGCCGCGCGCGCTCCGCCTGTCTCCTCGACCGTGCCGGTGCACACCCACAACGCCGTGTGCTCGGGTGCGAGCCTGACCATGTACGTGCCCGCGCCGGGCGAGTTCCGGCTGTCCTCCGGGACCGGGGAGGAGAGCGAGAAGCCGGGGCAGTCCGCGAGCGCCAGGTGCAGCGGGTTCGGCAGCTGGGCGGCCCCGTCGGCGGTCAGCGTCTCGGTCTTCCACCGGGCTGGGTTCGTCCCGGGGTCGTCCTGGGCCAGGACTGCGATGACCGCGGCGCCGCTGGCGACGACGAGCGCGCCCGTGACGACGAGGCCGATGGTCGAGCTGCGCACACGTTCCCCCTCGGATCGGGGGAGAGCGTACGGGTCGTCAGGTGCCTGTCGGGGCCTTGTCACCCGTCCGGCCGACCACCAGCCACCTCCCGTCGCCAGGCTTCAACGCGGGGCTCCCCGGCGCGCGTCGACGGGGAACCTTGCCTACGCTCGGACACTCAGCCGAGTTCGGGAGGACTACCCATGATCAAGCGAACCGTGTTCGTCGCCGGTGTCTCTGCGGGGTACCTGTTGGGCACCCCGTCCGGGCGTCGGCAGCTGGAGAAGATCAAGGTCTGGGCCGGGGACGTCTGGCGGGACCCGCGCGTGCAGGGGTACGTCCAGGAGTACGAGGCGCAGGCGACCGCGTTCGCCAAGAAGCAGGGCGCCGCGGTGTGGGAGAAGGCCGTCGACACGGCCAAGGGCGCGGTGTCGTCGTCGACCACCAAGTACCCGACGGACGACGCGTCGCCGACGGTCGTGGAACCGCTGATGGACGCGGACGACGCCAACCCCGGGCAGCGGTGACACCCACCCCGCTGCCGGCCGCTCCCGGTCAGGAGTCGGTCTGGGACTACCCGCGGCCTCCCGCGGTGGAGCCGACGGCCGAGCTGGTCGTCGTGACGCTCGGTGGCGTGCCCGTCGCGTCGACCACCGCGGCCGTGCGGGTGCTCGAGACCAGCCACCCGCCCGTGTACTACCTGCCGCTCGACTCCTTCGAGCCGGGGGTGCTGGAGCCCGCCGCGGGCTCGTCGGTGTGCGAGTTCAAGGGCGTCGCGTCGTACGTGTCCGTGCGCGTCGGGGGACGGCTGCTGCCGCGCGTCGGCTGGACCTACCCGGCGCCGCTGCCGGGCTACGAGGTGCTCGCCGACCGCGTCGCCCTCTACGCCACCGACCTGTCCTGCACGGTCGACGGCGAGGCGGTGGAGCCGCAGCCCGGCGGGTTCTACGGCGGCTGGATCACCTCACGGGTTGTCGGCCCGTTCAAGGGAGCCCCGGGAACGCTCGGCTGGTAGTCGTTGACATGTGACTAATTGGTCACCTATCGTCGTCGGTATGGACGAGGACCTGGTGTTCAAGGCACTTGCGGACGCCACCCGTCGCCACCTGCTCGACCAGCTCTACACGCGTGACGGCCGCACGCTGACGGAGCTGGAGCAGGACCTCGAGATGACCCGGTTCGGCGTCATGAAGCACCTCAAGGTGCTCGAGGAGGCGGGCCTCGTCGTCACGCGCCGATCGGGGCGGGAGAAGCTGCACTTCCTCAACGCCGTCCCGATCCAGCTGATCCACGAGCGGTGGATCGACAAGTACGACGTGCTCGGCGCCGAGCGCCTGCACGCGCTGACCGACCTCAAATCAGCCCTGGAGTCCACCATGTCCACCCAGACCGACACGGCCACCACGACCGTCCTCGTCAACCGCATCTGGATCAAGGCCGACGCCGCCACCGTGTGGAAGGCCATCACCTCGCCGGAGTGGAACGCCCGCTACGGCTACAAGAGCCCCTCGACGTTCGACCTCACGCCCGGCGGCGCGTTCACCACGCTCCCGTCGGCGGACATGGTCGCCTACGGCACCCCCGCCGACCAGCCGATCCTCGACGGCGAGGTGGTCGAGGTCGTGGAGAACTCCCGCCTGGTGCTCACCTGGCGCACCCTGTGGGACGACGAGGCGCGCGCCGAGGGGTTCACGCGGCTCACCTACGAGCTCGAGCCTCGCGGCGAGGGCGTCACGCAGCTGACCCTGGTCCACGACGTGACGGGCGCCCCGCGGACCGCGTCCCTCATCTCCGGCGACCTGCCGCAGTTCGGCGGCGGCTGGCCGCAGATCCTGTCCGACCTCAAGACCCTCCTGGAGACGGGCGCGTCGCTGGAGGCCTGAGGACGTCCTCGGCGGGCCGGTCGCTCAGGCGGCCGGCCCGCCGTCGCGCGGTCGTCCGAGCCGATCGAGTGCGTCCCCGGCGACGGACTCGGGCGTCCCGGTGACCGGGACGTCCACCCCGTCCTCGTCGGAGGCCAGCGGCTCGAGCGTCGCCAGCTGGCTGGCCAGCAGGGTCGCCGGCATGAAGTGGCCGGTGCGCTCAGCCAGCCGTCGGGCCAGCTCGTCAGGCGGGACCACCAGGTGCACGAACCGCACGCCGCCGTCGGCGGTCCGCAGGATGTCGCGGTAGGACCGACGCAGCGACGAGCAGGTCACGACGGTCGGCCCGCCGGCGGACGACATCGCGTCCCGGATCGACCGCAGCCAGGGACCGCGGTCGTCGTCGGTGAGCGCCCGGCCCGCACGCATTGCCTCGACGTTGGCCGGGGGATGCAGGTCGTCGCCCTCGATCAGCGGCCGGCCGAGGCGCTCGGCCAGCAGGAGCGCGGTCGTCGACTTCCCGGTACCGGACACCCCCATGACGACGAGGTGCTCGGGCAGGCTGCTGCTCACGGACGACAGCCTCGCACGGACGGGTTCGTCTCCTCGGGCACCTAAACTCGCCCGATGCCCTCGCTCGTCGTCGACACGACTCCTCTGCGTGTCAGCCCGGCGTTCCGGCGGCTGTGGTGGGGGCTGTCGATCTCCAACCTCGGGGCGCAGCTGACGGTGGTCGCGGTGGGGCTCCAGGTGTACGCGCTCACCGGGTCGACCGCGTCCGTCGGCATCCTCGGGCTGTGCGCGCTGGTGCCGCTGGTGTTCTTCGGGCTGTACGGCGGCGCGATCTCGGACCACTACGACCGCCGCAAGGTCGCCCTGATCGCGTCGGTCGTGGCCTGGGGCGCGACCATCGCGCTCGCCGTTCAGGCGTGGCTCGGCAACTCGCAGGTGTGGGTGCTGTTCGCGCTGGTCGCCGTGCAGTCGGGGGCGTTCGCGGTGAACCAGCCGGCGCGGTCGGCGATCATCCCGCGGCTGCTCGACCCGACGCTGCTGCCCGCCGCGAACGCCCTCCAGACCCTCGGGTTCAGCGTCGCGTTCACCGTCGGCCCGCTGCTCGGCGCGTTCCTGGTGGCCGTGTTCGACTACGGCGTCGCCTACACGCTCGACGCGCTGCTGTTCACGGCCGCGCTGTTCGCGCTGTTCCGGCTGCCGGCGCAGCCGCCGGAGCCCTCGGACACGCGTCGCGAGCACGCCGGGCTGGCGTCGGTCATCGACGGGTTCCGGTACCTGGGCACGCAGAAGAACGTGCGCATGACGTTCGCCGTGGACCTGGTCGCCATGATCACGTCGTCGCCCCGTGTGCTCTTCCCGGCGGTCGGGCTGGTCTACCTCGGCGGGGGCGCGACGACCACGGGGGTCATGGCCGCGTCGGCGGCGGTCGGCGTCGGGCTGGCGGGGCTGTTCTCCGGCGGGCTGACCCGGATCCGCTGGCAGGGCCGGATCATCGCGGTCGCCATCACGGTCTGGGGCCTCGCGATCGCCGGGTTCGGCCTGGTCCTCGTCCTGGCCGGCAGGGCGCACCCGGACCAGGTGCTCTGGCTGGCGCTCGCGATCGCGGTGCTCATGCTCGTGGTCGCGGGGGCGGCCGACGCGATCAGCTCGGTGTTCCGGCAGACCATCCTGCAGACCGCGACGCCCGACGACATGCGCGGCCGGCTCCAGGGCGTGTTCATCGTCGTCGTCGCGGGCGGACCCCGGCTGGGCGAGGCGCTGCTCGGCGGGGCGGCGTCGAAGATCGGCGAGGGGTGGGCTGCGGTCGTCGGCGGACTGCTCTGCGTGCTGCTCCTGTGGGTGCTGGTGCGGACGCAGCGCTCGTTCTGGGACTACGACGCCAGACACCCGGTCCCCTGACGGCCCCCCGTCACAGCCCCCGCACGTTCCGGAGGTTCGACCGGGCCATCGCCATGACCTCGCCCAGCCCGCCGCCGAGCACCTCCTTGCTCATGGCCGCGGTGAACCCCGACACCTGCGCGCGCGTGATCTTCGGCGGCAGGGACAGCGCCCGCGGGTCGGTGACCAGGTCGATCAGCGCCGGACCGTCGTGCGAGAACGCCTCGCGCAGGGCGGCCCGGATCTGCGTCGGCTTCTCGACGCGCACCGACGGGATGCCGATCGCCGACCCGATGGCCGCGTAGTCGATCGGCGGGCTGTCCGTGGCGTACGAGGGCAGGCCGTCGACGAGCATCTCGAGCCGGACCATGCCGAGCGTGGCGTTGTCGAACAGGACGATCTTCACCGGCAGGTCCAGAGCCTTCACCGTGATCAGCTCGCCCAGGAGCATCGACAGGCCGCCGTCGCCCGCCATCGCGACCACGTGCCGACCGCCTCCGGACATAGCCGCGCCGATCGCGTGCGGGACGGCGTTCGCCATCGACCCGTGCAGGAACGACCCGATCACGCGCCGGCGACCGTTGGGCGTGATGTACCGGGCCGCCCAGACGTTGCACATGCCGGTGTCGACCGTGAACACGGCGTCCTCGGGCGCCTCCTCGTCCAGCACCACGGCCGCGAACTCCGGGTGGATCGGCTCGGTGTGCTCGACGTCCTTGGTGTACGCGCCGATCACCCCGCTCATGGCGCGCTCGTGCTTCTTGAGCATCTGGTCGAGGAACCGGTGGCTCCGCTTGGGCTTGACCAGGGCGAGCAGCGCCGTGGCGGTCTCGCCGACGTCACCGAGGACGACCAGGTCGTTGCGGGTCCGGCGGCCCAGCCGGGTCGGCTCGACGTCCACCTGCGCGGTGCGCACCCCGGACGGCAGGAACTGGTCGTACGGGAAGTCGGTGCCCAGCAGGAGCAGCAGGTCGGCGCCCTCCATCGCGGACTGGCACGCGCCGTACCCGAGCAGCCCGGACATGCCGACGTCGAACGGGTTGTCGACCTGGATGACCTCCTTGCCGCGCAGGCTGTGACCGACCGGCGCGTTGAGCGCCCGCGCCAGGGCCAGCACCTCGGTGCGCGAGCCGCGCACACCCGCCCCGGCGAAGATCGTCACCTTCCCCGCGGCGTCGATCGCCTCGGCGAGCGCACGCACGGCGCCGTCGTCGGGAACCACCCGGGGGGCCGGCGGGGGAGTGAGCACGTCGATGCCCGCCTCGGGCGCGTCGAGGTCCGCGATGTCGCCGGGCAGGGTCAGCACCGCGACGCCGGGGGCGCCGTACGCGTGGTGGATGGCCGAGCGGATGACCCGCGGCGCCTGCGCGGCCGTCGAGATCATCTCGGAGTACACCGAGCACTCCAGGAACAGCCGGTCCGGGTGGGTCTCCTGGAAGAACTGGGTGCCGATCTGCGCGCTCGGGATGTGCGACGCGATGGCGAGGACCGGGACGCGGGACCGGTTGGCGTCGTACAGGCCGTTGATCAGGTGCAGGTTGCCCGGCCCGCACGACCCGGCGCAGACGGCCAGCCGTCCCGTGAGCTCGGCCTCCGCGGCAGCGGCGAACGCCCCGGCCTCCTCGTGCCGCACGTGCACCCACGCGATGTCGACCCCGTCCTCGCGCGCCCGTCGCACGGCGTCGACCACCGGGTTCAGGCTGTCGCCGACGATCCCGTAGATGTGCCGCGCACCGGCGGCGACGAGCTGGGCGACGAGCAGGTCCGCGATCGATCGACGACGTGCCACGGGTGACCTCCGGGGTGCTGGGCGGTCCCCCCATGGTCAGCCCGAGCCGCCGACCTCGCACGGCCGGGCGTGGCGTCAGTCGAGGGCGGTGACGTACCTGGTGGCGGTGTCGAGGGCGGTCGCGACCGCCTGGCCGGGGGTGTCGCCGACCACCTGCACGCGGATGACGAGGCTGTCGCGCGCGGCCCACAGGAGCGCGGTGGCGTAGGGGTCGGCGGCGGCGCTGCCGTCGTCCTGGAACGACGCCTCGTCGCGCGAGAGCGCCCACGCCGTCCAGCCGGGCAGGTCCACCTCGCCCACGGCGGCCTCGGAGACGACGGTCCGCGGCATGTAGGTGCCGTCGGCGTTGTCCACCCGGGGCGTCTCCTTGTCGGCGGCCCAGCCGTCGAGGTCGGCGGCCTCCGTCGCGACGGCGGTCTGCGCCGCGTCCTCGTCGCGCATCTCGTAGACCTCGATCGCCCGGCTCGCGCCGCCGGCGAAAGGCAGCGTGACCGGGTCACCCACGGCGAAGGCGTGGCCTGCGAGGGACGCGGCCCGCAGGTCGCCGAGCGTCGGCTTGCCGCACTGGGGCAGGGTCGGGCTGGCGGCGGCCTCCTCGTCCTGCGTGGCGGCGACCTCGGCGGCGAGCCGGTCGAGGTACGCCTGCGCCTCGGGGGAGCCCGGCTCGTACTCGTCGCACCGCTGCACGTTCGCGGTGGGCAGGAGCGTCTCGGTGAGCGCGGCCGTCGCCTCCTCGAACGTCAGAGGTGCGCGCGTCGGGGTCGACGAGGCCGACGGTGACGCTGCCGGGTCGCTGCCGCCGCCCGCGGAGCACCCGGCGAGGACGACGATCGCGAGGGCTGCGGCGGCACGGCGGGCGGGATGCATCCGCCCATCCTCACCTACCCGCGGGTGCGCCCACGTCGCCCTGTCCGTCGAGGGCCGCGAGCGCCGCGTGCAGGTTGGCCGTGACCGCCGCGCGGTGCGGCTCCACCCAGTCGCCCTCGAACCTGCGCGGCGTGATCTCGATCATCATCACCAGGCAGAGCCGCATCCGGTACAGGTCCAGACGGGTCCGGGCGGACGGGCTGTCGACGTCGAGCTGACCGTAGCCCGAGAGGATCGCGGGCGTCCCGGGCTCGCGGCCCATGGGGTCGATGCCGACCAGGTCGGCCAGCGGGTCCCCCCAGAACGCGCGCTCCGGGTCGATCACCCCGACGACCGCGCCGGTGCCCGGGTCGACGAACACGTTCCCGGCCCAGAGGTCGGTGTGCACGAGCGAGGGGCGGACGACGTCGTCGAGCACGTGCCGGTGCCTCGCGAGGGCCGCGCGGACCTGGTCGGCGGGCACGGGCACCGACCACCGTGCGGCGTCGTCGAGCAGCTCGTCGACCATCCCGCCGAACGACGACGCCCACGACGACTCCCGCCGACCGCAGGGGTAGCCGTAGGCCGGCCCGTCGAGCGCGTGCAGCGCCGCCAGCACCGCGCCGGTCTCCCGCTCCGCGCGCACGGTCCGGGGGTCCGACGACGCCGGCCCGAAGCCCGCGTCGACCCACGGCACGCCCGGCAGGTGGCTGACCACGAGCGCGTCGCTCGGCAGCAGGGTCCGGGAGAAGTCGGTGCGCAGCACCTGCGGCATGAGCAGCGCGGGCCGCTGCGCGGCGAGACCGTAGACGAGCGCCTCGGCGCGCAGCAGGTCGTGCTCGTAGGTGAGCAGCCCGTCCGTGCCGACGGGCGCGGTCTTCACCACCACGCGCTCGCCGTGAGCCAGGGTCACGCGGTACGTCGTCGCGAACTGCCCGCCCGTGAGCAGCTCGGCGTCTGCGAGCCGTCCGATCGGGGCGACGAGCGAGGTCAGGGCGTCGATCACGCGTCGAGGGTACCGACCGAGCGCGACGGTTCGACGGACTCCGCGACCTCGCACGCCGCCACGGCCGCGCCGCCGGTCGCGGACGGCGACCCGGCCTCCACCGAGTCGTGCACGTGGTCGCCGGCGTCGCCGCGCAGGGTCCGCAGCGCGGCCAGCGTCGCGACGACGGCCGCCCCGGCGGAGACGACGACCACGAGGAACCCGGCGTGCGACCCGTTCACGTCGATCTGCGCCCCGGCCACGGACGACCCGATGGACACCCCGACGCCGAGCGACGTGCCCACCCAGGTCAACCCCTCCGTCAGGCGCTCCCGCGGCACCAGGTCCTGCACCAGCCCGTTGCCGTTGATGAGCGTCGGCGCGATCGCGAACCCGGTGACGAACATGACGGCGGCGAGCGCCACGAGGGACTGCACGAGGAAGAAGAAGCAGACGCCGATCGCCAGCGCGACCATCCCCGTGGCGAACCGCAGGTACAGGGGCCGCTTCCACACGCGCGTGCCGTAGAGCAGCCCGGAGATGAGCGACCCGAGCGCGAAGACCGCCAGGATGACCCCCGCGGTCCCCTTGGAGCCGGACTCCTCCGCGAACGCGACCGTGGCCACGTCGGTGGCACCGAAGATCGAGCCCATCGCGACGAAGACGATCGCCAGCACGACCATGCCGGGGCGGCGCAGCACCGACCCCTTCGGGCGCGGGCTGCCGACCGGGGCGGGCGGCGGCTCGGTGCTGCGCAGGGAGAGGAACCAGTAGCCGCCCACGAGCATCGCGACCAGCGGGACGACCAGCCCGGCCGACGGGGCCACGCTGGTGGCGAGCACGGTGGCCAGCACGGGTCCGACGATGAAGACGAGCTCGTCCAGCGCCGACTCCAGCGAGTACGCGGTGTGCATCCGGTGCGGGTCCGCCCCGAGCACGCGGGCCCACCGCGCCCGGACCAGCGACCCGAACGAGCCGATCCCCGCGCCGGTGACCACCGCGGCCGCGTACAGCCACGCCTCGTGCGCCTCCTGCGACGCGGCGACGACGACGCCGACCAGCCCGACCGCCGCGAGGGCCACGGCGGGCCGCATCACCCGCGACTGCCCGTGCCGGTCCACCAGCCGGGCCAGCTGCGGCGAGCAGATCGCCTGGGCGATGACGTAGACGGCGGACACCCGACCGGCCAGGCCGTACGAGCCGTAGAGGGTGGACACCATGAGCACGATGCCGATGCCGACCATCGACATGGGCAGCCGGGCGAGCACACCCGCTCCGGAGAACGCGAGGGCCCCGGGACGCGTCAGCACGTCGCGGTACGGCTGGAGCATGCAGTCAGTGTGTCATCAGGTCTATCGCGCGAGCGCGCGGTGCCCCACCATTCATGGCATGACGGACGTGCAGGTCAGCGACGCCCCCGACGAGCACCGGTTCGAGGCCCGCAGCCCCGACGGTGAGCTCCTGGGGTTCTCGGTGTACGACACCATCGGCACCACGGTGGTGTTCACGCACACCGAGGTGGACCCGGCGTTCGAGGGTCAGGGCATCGCGTCGGTCCTGGTGCAGGGCGCGCTGGACGCGGTCCGGGCCAGCGGTCGCGACGTCGTGGCGTTCTGCCCGTACGTCAAGGCGTGGCTCGGCCGGCACCCGGACTACCAGGACCTGGTGCGCGCGCCCCAGGGCTGACGCGCTACGCCCCGAGCGCCGCCGACACCACGTCCTTCGCCTCCGCCTGCACCTGCGCCAGGTGCTCGGCGGACACGAACGACTCGGCGTAGATCTTGTAGACGTCCTCGGTGCCGGACGGCCGGGCGGCGAACCAGGCGTTCTGGGTCGTCACCTTGAGGCCGCCGATCGACGCGCCGTTGCCGGGCGCCTCGGTCAGCCGCGCGGTGATCGCCTCGCCGGCCAGCGTGGTCGCGGTGACCTGGTCGGGGGTGAGCTTCGACAGCGTCGCCTTCTGGTCGCGGGACGCGGCGGCGTCGACCCGGGCGTACCAGGACTCGCCGAACTCCGCGACCAGCTCCTGGTGGTGCACCGAGGGTGACTTCCCGGTGGTCGCCAGGATCTCCGAGGCCAGCAGCGCCGGCAGGATGCCGTCCTTGTCGGTGGTCCACACGGTGCCGTCCTTGCGCAGGAACGACGCCCCCGCGGACTCCTCGCCGCCGAACCCGACCGACCCGTCCACCAGCCCGGGCACGAACCACTTGAACCCGACGGGCACCTCGAGGAGGCGCCGACCGAGCTTGGCCGCGACCCGGTCGATCAGGCTCGACGACACGAGGGTCTTGCCGATGGCCGTGCCGTCGCCCCAGCCCTGGCGGGCACCGCCGTAGAGGTAGGAGATGGCGACCGCGAGGTAGTGGTTCGGGTTCATCAGCCCGTCGGACGTGACGATGCCGTGCCGGTCGGAGTCGGTGTCGTTCCCGGTGGCGATGTCGAACGGGGCCGGGTCGCCCGACATGCGGCCGACCAGCGACGCCATCGCGTACGGCGACGAGCAGTCCATCCGGATCTTGCCGTCCCAGTCGAGCGTCATGAAGCCGAACTGCGGGTCGACCGACGGGTTCACCACGGTGAGGTCGAGCCCGTAGTACTCGCCGATCTCACCCCAGTACTCGACGGAGGCGCCGCCGAGGGGGTCCGCGCCGATCCGGACGCCCGCCGCGCGGATGGCGTCGATGTCGATGACGTTGGCCAGGTCCGCCACGTAGGACGACAGGTAGTCGTGCTTGAGGGTGGTGTCGGCCGCCAGCGCGGCCTCGGCGCTGATCCGCGGGACGCTGCGCCAGCCGGACGCGAGGATCGCGTTGGCACGGTCGGCGATCCACCCGGTGGCGTCGGACCCCGCGGGCCCGCCGTGCGGCGGGTTGTACTTGAAGCCGCCGTCGCGCGGGGGGTTGTGCGACGGGGTCACGACGATGCCGTCCGCCAGGCCGGGCCCGACCGTGCGGACGCCCTCGGAGGTGCCGGCGCCGTTGTGCCGCAGGATCGCGTGCGAGACGCCCGGGGTGGGCGTCCACGAGTCGCGGGCGTCGACGTGGACCTCGACGCCGGCTGCACCGAGGACCTCGAGCGCGGAGCGCCAGGCGGGGTCGGACAGGGCGTGCGTGTCGCGGCCGATGAACAGGGGACCGTCGGTGCCCTGGTCGCGGCGGTACTCGACGATCGCCGCCGTGATCGCGACGATGTGCGCCTCGTTGAACGCCGTGTCGAGGGCGGAGCCCCGGTGCCCGCTGGTGCCGAACACCACCCTCTGCGCGGGATCGTCGAGGTCGGGCTCGCGGTCGTAGTACGCACCCGCGAGGGCGTCCAGATCGACGAGGTCGGACGGCTGGGCGGGTGTTCCGGCGCGCGGGTCCATGCCCCTGATCCTCCCCTACGCCCACGGGTCCCGCACACCCCGGCCTGCCCCGACCGGTAACCTTTGCGCCATGGCCAAGAACTCGTCCGACTTCGTGCTGCGCCCGTTCGAGGGGCTCCCCGGTGAGCCCGACTGGGTGGCGCTCAAGGAGCTCGTCCCGGCGGCGACCGCGACCGCGCGCACCACCAAGGAGCACGGCTCCCACGACGTGCTGGTCACCACGGTGCTCCCGACCAGCTGGCCCGCGCTGCACCGCTCCGACGGCGTGATCCTGCTGGCGCTCCAGACCACCAGCAGCTCCAACGACGTCAGCCGCGACCTGGCGCACGCGCTGCTCGAGGCCATCGAGGTCGAGGCCGGCACCGCCGTCGAGACCATCGGGCTGCCCGAGCCGGGACCGCGCCTCCAGGACGTGCTGGACCTGAGCGTGCCGTTCGAGGTCACCGTCCAGGACTCGTTCGCCTACTGGCTGGCCCCCGACACCGAGCGGACCCCGGACCTCCAGGCCGCGATCGAGGAGGCCGACGCCGGCATCATCGACACGGTCAAGGTGCCCGGGGCCGAGGCCGCGTACTGGTGCCGGATGGGCGCCCGCGAGTTCCTGCGCTGGGCCCAGCCGCACGAGGAGCAGGTGGTGCTCGACGCCCTGGCCCGTCTGCACGCCAAGCGCGCGTCCGGCTTCGAGGGTGCCAAGTTCGTCGGCTACTTCCGCTCCGCCGGCCTGGTCGTCCCCGTGTGGGAGCTGGCCAAGGGTTCGGAGGCCGACGACATCGAGAAGCCCCTCGCCGAGTTCCGTCCGGCGTTCGAGGCAGCGCTTGCCGACACCACGCCGTTGGACGCCAACGAGCGCCGCGCGCGCGCCGGGCTGGTGGCCCGTCAGGTCACCCTGCGCTGACGGGCGCGAGCCGCTCGCATAGATAGGGTGGCGGACGTGACGCGCACGGGCGGCAAGGCCGCCGACGACCAGGCGACGACGGCTCCTGCGACCCCAGCCGTCGACGGGGTGGTCGACGCGACGCCGAGCACGGCTCCGGCCTCGCCTGCGGCAGCGCGCAAGGCGGCTGTCGACGAGCGCAAGGCGGCCGCCCACAAGGCCCGCCAGCGCGTGGCCGTGATCATCCCCGCCAAGGACGAGTCCCGGCGCATCGCGGCGACGGTGCGCTCGGCGCGTGCCATCCCGCACGTGGACCTGGTGCTCGTGGTCGACGACGGGTCCGAGGACGACACCCAGCACGTGGCCCGCGAGGCCGGCGCGGTGGTGGTGCGGCACTCGCACAACCGTGGGAAGGCCGCGGCCATGGAGACCGGCGCCGCCGTCGTCGCCATGCGGGACGCGCCCGACCGCCAGCCCCGCATCCTGCTGTTCATCGACGGCGACCTGGGCGAGAGCGCGGTCAACACCGCGCCGCTGGTGCCCCCGGTGTTCGAGGGGCACGCGGACCTCTCCATCGCGCTGATCCCGCCGCAGCCGGGTGCCGGCGGCCGCGGGATCGTCGTCGGTGCGGCACGTCGCGCGATCGTCTCGATGACCGGTTGGACCCCGACCCAGCCGCTGTCCGGCATGCGCTGCCTGACCCGCGCCGCGTTCGAGGCGGCCACCCCGCTGGCTCACGGGTGGGGGGTGGAGACCGGCATGACCATCGACCTGCTGCGCCGGGGGTTCCGCGTCGTCGAGGTCCCCTGCGACCTGCGGCACCGACCGTCCGGCACCGACCTGCGGGGTCAGCTCCACCGTGCCGCGCAGTACCGCGACGTGCAGCTGGCGGTCAACGCGCGCCGCGTGCGCCGCGCCGCCGGGGCCGTGAAGCGCACCGTGACCCCCGCGCAGAAGCCGCCGCAGACGCACCGCTAGTCCGCGCGCGCAGGTTCCTTCGCCGACTCGACGGCGGGCAGCTCCCCGTCCGGTTCTCCCAGCCGCCACTGCGCGGCCGCGGCGACCAGGCACGGCACGGCGACCGCGATCCCCGTGGCCGGGACGACGATGCCGGAGTCGTTCATGAGGAAGCCGACCGTCAGGGCTGCGGCGATCGCCGCGAACGCGGGCCGGAGCAGGGGGACCGCGCGGGTCAGCCCGGCCAGGGGGCTGCCGGTGCCCATCAGCTCGCCGCGCCGCGGCCGGCCGCCGACCACGACGAGCCAGGTGAGCGCGATGCCGCCGATGGCGGTCACCAGGTAGCGCCAGGACGTCAGCACCCGCAGGTTCACGGCGATCTTGCGGCCGACCACGTCCCAGAGGCCCCCGTCGAGCACGGTGGCGAAGAACCGGCCGAGGTGCGTGCGGTCGGCCGGCGGCCGCATCCAGTCGAGCACCGCGAACCCGCCGACCACGACGACGCCGACCAGGGCGATCAGCCCGATCCACTTCCAGCTGACCTTGCGCCCGCTCACCACGATGGTCAGCATCGCGAACGCGAGGATCAGGGCGGGCGGGCCGCCGAAGTCGCTGCCCAGACCCGGGGCGCCGTCGACGACCACGAGCAGCAGGCCGAGCCCGGCGACGACGGCGGTCGCGAGCCCCCGCCGACCGCGCCGCAACAGAGGGTCCGCGAGGGCGACGGCGAGCAGCAGGCCGGCGGCCGTCAGCAGCGCGAACGCCTGGTTGCTCATCCCGTAGAACCGCGCGGCCAGGATCCGGTGGGCTCCCATGGGGGAGTCGATCACGAGCGTCGAGCCCGTGCAGGCGTCCACGACGAGCACCGCGACCGTCACCCCCGCCACCAGCCCCGCCGGACCGAGCAGGTTGCGCCGCCACGGACCCACCAGGGCGACGACGGTGATGACGGCGATCCAGCCGAGCAGCACCCACCAGAACGTGGTGACCGGCATGTCCGAGCGCCACCAGGGGACCGTGTTGGTGAGGAACGAGGCCACCGGCGCGGCGGCGAGGGCCAGCGCGCTCACCTTCAGCACGCGCAGGGCGGGGCGCAGCGGCGGCCGGTCGGATCGGCCGGTGCGGGTGAGGATGATGGCGGCGGCGATGAACAGGACCGCCTGGATGAGCACCAGCCGCGTCGAGTACGCACCGCTCACCCGCGTGACCATGGTGGCGTGGCGCTGCACGTCCAGGAGGTGCGCGACGCGGGCGGTCGCGGCCGAGGTCGGGGGGCCGGGCAGGATCTCGGCGCCGCTCAGGGCCGCCGCGCTGTTGTCCAGCCCGATCCCGTCCAGCAGGGTCGGTGTCACGTCGACGGTCTGGATCACGCCCGCCTGCCGGGTGGAGCCGGAGGTCAGCAGGGTGTCGGCGTACTGCTCGCCGTTCGGCGCGAGCCCGGTGGCGGCGGCCAGCTGGAGCGCGGTGCGCCCGGAGTCGGCGAGCGAGACCACCAGCACGGTCGCGCCGGAGCGCTGGGCGCCGGCGACCGCGGCACCGATCCGCGCGTCGATGTCCTGCGCCTGGAGCGCCCGCGAGGGCTCGGTGATCGCGTCGGGCGTCGACACCTCGGGGGGCGACGGCTCCTCGAGCACGTCGCCGGGCGCGGTCTCGGTGGGCTGCGGCGTGCTCGGTCGCGCGGCCGTCGCATACCCGGGGTCGCGCAGCGAGCCGGCGTCGACGACCACCAGCTGCGAGGCGTCGAGCGCATCGCGCACCGCCCGGGTGATCCCGAGGCTGCTCGTCGGGAGGCCCTGGTGGGTGCCGACGGGGATCCCGTCCGTGTCGGCCAGCGCGATCGCCGCGCCGGGTCCGATCCCGGTGACCGCCGAGCCGGCGTCGGCCAGCATGTCGCCGAACAGGCCGGGCGTGGCCCCGTACGACTCGGCGTCGGCCGCGGCCACGTAGTCGTCCCAGCCGGGCACCTCACCGCTCTCGCCAGGGTCGCGCAGGGTGCGGCACGTGCCGTCGTCGGCCCGCACGTCTGCGGCGCGGGTTCCGGTGGAGACCGCCAGCCAGCCGTCGGCGGGGCAGGACCGGGACGCGACGCTCCGGGCGGCGACCAGGCCGATCGCGCCCTCGCGGGACAGGCTCCACAGCGCGGGGGTGGTGAGCGTGGTGACGTCGTCCCAGCGCACGCCGGTGACGCCGACCAGGAGCACCGGAGGGACTTCTGCCGCCTGCGCAGGGGTCGCCAGGAGGATGCCCGCCAGGCTCAGCACCAGGGAGAGCACCACGCCGCGGAGCCGGGACGCGCGCGGGTGGGCAGGGGTCAGCACCGTTCCAGGGTACGGGCGCACTACCCTCGACCCCGGCGGCGCTGCGGGGTATCCGTGCAGCGTGCACATCATCTGCACGGGAGGGACGCCATGTCCGAGGGCCTACCGCGGTACGCCTACCTGGGTCCGGCCGGCACGTTCACCGAGGCCGCGCTGCGCCAGGTCGCTGCCGTCGGGGAGTGCGTCGACCTCCCCGTGGCCGACGTGGCCTCCGCCATCGACGCCGTCCGCACGGGCGAGGCCGACTTCGCCGTGGTGGCCATCGAGAGCACGGTCGAGGGTGGGGTCACCGCCACGCTGGACAGCCTGGCCGCCGGGGACCCGCTGGTGATCCTGCGCGAGATGCTCGTGCCGGTGCAGTTCACGCTGGCCGCCGCGCCCGGGGTGCGGCTCCAGGACGTGCGACGCATCTCCGCCCACCCGCACGCGTGGGTGCAGTGCCGGCGCTGGCTGGCGCACCACCTGCCGTCCGTCGTGCACGTGCCGGCGACGTCCAACACGGCCCCCGCCGCCCTCATCGCGAGCGGCGGCGGCGTGGAGCTCGGCTTCGACGCCGCTCTCGTCCCGCCCGCCGCCGTGGAGTCGTACGGCCTGGTCCCGCTGGCCGAGAACGTCGCGGACAACGTCTCCGCGCAGACCCGGTTCGTCGTCGTGGGCCACCCCGGCTCCGTGCCGCCGCCCACCGGCGCGGACAAGACGACCCTGGTCGTCCACCTGCCCGACAACGAGGCAGGCGCGCTGCTCGCCATGCTGGAGCAGTTCGCGGTCCGGGGCGTGAACCTGTCCCGGATCGAGTCGCGGCCCATCGGGGACGCGCTCGGCCGCTACTCGTTCTCGCTCGACGCCGAGGGTCACATCACCGACGAGCGCGTCGGTGAGGCCGTCATGGGCCTGCACCGGCGCTGTCCGTACGTACGGTTCCTCGGCTCCTACCCGCGGGCCGACGCCGTCGAGCCGACCGTGCACGTGGGCACAGCGGACACGGACTTCGTCGGCGCGCGGGCGTGGTTGCAGCAGGTGAGGGGCGGCGCGGCCACCTGACGGTCAGACCGCGGCGACCCGCACCACGAGTGAGGCGTGGTCCACCCGTGCGGACAGCTCGGTCACCCGGCCCACGATGTCGCCGTCCACCTGCACGTGCTCGCCGCTCTCCACCACCACGCGGACCTCCTGCGCCCGGGTGTGGTCGATGCGGCCGATCTTGGCGGGCAGGTCGTTGCGCACGCCCGCGCCCTGGAGCACCACCTCGCCGAACAGCTGCGCCCAGCCGGCGATCCCGCCGCGCGTGTCGATGGCGGCGACGTCCAGCCAGCCGTCGTCGAGGACCGCGTCGGGCAGCAGGGTGATGCCGCCCGGCAGCCTGCCGCAGTTGCCGATCAGCAGGCTGCGCAGCCGGGTCGAGGTCATCGGCTGGTCGTCGAGCCGGACGTGCACGCGGGTGCGGCGACCGTGCAGGTGCCGCATGCCGGAGACGAAGTAGGCGATCCACCCGACCCGGGCCTTGAGCTGCTCGTCGGTGCCCGCCACCATCGCGGCGTCGAACCCGAGCCCGGCGATCACCAGGAAGATGTGGTCGCGCGGCAGCTGGACCTCGTCCGCCGGGTCGTCGTCGTCCTCGGACTCGGACTCCCACCGGTGCACCCGCAGCCAGCCGACGTCGATCGTGCGGTCCCGTCCCTCGAGCGCGGTGCGCATGGCGGCGAGCGGGTCGCTGAGCGGCAGGTCGAGGTTGCGCGCCAGCAGGTTGCCGGTGCCGAGCGGGATGAGCCCCATCGGGACGCCGGTGCCGACGAGCCCCTCGGCCACCGCGCGCACGGTGCCGTCCCCGCCCATCGCGACGACCACGTCGGCCCCCTCCGCGACCGCCTTGCGGGTCTGGCCGACCCCGGGGTCCGCGATCGTCGTCTCGTACCAGAGCGGCTCGGGCAGACCCAGCTCCGAGCACGCCCGCAGCACCGCCGCCCGCAGGGCCGGGACGTCCTGCTTGGAGGGGTTGGCGACGAACGCGACCTGCTGCCCGGTCTCGTCGACGTCCCGCGCCAGCCGGAGCGCCCGCTCGCTCGTCCCGGACCGCGGCGACTCGATCCGCCGGCGCAGCTCACGCTGGCGCAGCCCGAGGACGAGCACCAGCAGGAGGGCCGCGAGCGCGGCGACGGCCGCGCACACGGCCACCCACGCCTCCCACGTCATGGGCAGAATCTACGACCCACCCGCCCGCGCCCAGCGGTGCGGGGCGTCGCGTGCGGGTCTGTAGGGTTCTTGGGTGATCGATCTGCGGCTCCTGCGGGAGGATCCCGACCTTGTCCGCGCCAGCCAGGTGGCGCGCGGCGACGACCCCCACCTGGTCGACGAGGTGCTCGACGCCGACGCGCGCCGACGCTCCGCCCTGACCGAGTTCGAGACGCTGCGGGCCGAGCAGAAGTCCCTGGGCAAGCTGGTGGCGCAGGCGCAGGGCGAACAGAAGCAGGCGCTGCTGACCCGCGCCAAGCACCTGGCCGAGCAGGTCAAGGGGCTGCAGTCCGACGCCGACGCGGCCGAGACGCGCGCGACCGAGCTGAGCCGCCGGATCTCGAACGTCGTCGAGGAGGGCGTGCCCGCGGGCGGCGAGGACGACTACGTCGTGCTCAAGTACGTCGGGGAGACGCGCGACTTCGACTTCCCCGTCAGGGACCACCTGGAGCTGGGCGAGGGCCTCGCGGCCATCGACACCGAGCGCGGCGCCAAGGTGTCCGGCGCGCGCTTCTACTACCTCACCGGCATCGGTGCGCGCCTGGAGCTCGCCCTGCTCAACGCGGCCGTGGACAAGGCCCTGAGCGCGGGGTTCACACCCGTCATCACGCCGACGCTGGTCAAGCCCGAGGTCATGGCCGGTACGGGCTTCCTCGGCGCGCACGCGGACGAGATCTACCACCTGCCGGCCGACGACCTGTACCTGGTGGGCACCAGCGAGGTCGCGCTCGCGGGCTACCACATGGGCGAGATCCTCGACCTGTCGGCGGGCCCCAAGCGGTACGCCGGCTGGTCGGCGTGCTACCGGCGCGAGGCCGGCTCGTACGGCAAGGACACCCGCGGGATCATCCGCGTCCACCAGTTCCACAAGGTCGAGGCGTTCACGTACACGACCATCGAGGACGCCGCGGACGAGCACCGCCGCATCCTCGGCTGGGAGGAAGAGATGCTGGCCCTCGCCGAGCTGCCGTACCGCGTGATCGACACGGCCGCCGGGGACCTGGGCTCGAGCGCCTCCCGCAAGTTCGACTGCGAGGCCTGGCTGCCGAGCCAGCAGCGGCACCTCGAGCTCACGTCCACGTCGAACTGCACCACGTTCCAGGCCCGCCGCCTCGGGATCCGCGAGCGCACGGCGGACGGGTCGATGCGCCCGGTGGCAACGCTCAACGGCACCCTGGCCACCACTCGGTGGATCGTCGCGCTGCTGGAGAACCACCAGCAGGCCGACGGGTCGGTGCGCGTCCCGGAGGGGCTGCGTCCGTACCTGGGCGGCCTCGAGGTGCTGGAGCCGGTGCGATGACCCGCTGCCGCCTCGTGGCGCTCGACGTCGACGGGACGCTCATGTCCTACGACGGCACGATCTCCGACGCCGTGCGCGAGGCGGTCCTCCAGGTGCGCGACGCCGGTCTGCACGTGGTGCTGGCGACCGGCCGCGGCGTGCACTCCGCGGCTCCCGTGGCCCGCGAGCTCGGGCTGACGGAGGGCTGGGTCGTCTGCTCGAACGGTGCCGTCACCGCGCGCCTGGACCCCGAGGCCGAGAACGGCTACGAGATCGTCCGGGTGGTGACGTTCGACCCCGGCCCCGCGCTGCGCACGATCGTGCTGGAGCTGCCCGACGCCCTGTACGCGGTCGAGGACCTGGGCCTGGGCTTCCGCGTGTCCGCCGACTTCCCGGAGGGCGAGCTGTCGGGCGACCTCGAGGTGGTCTCGTTCGAGGAGCTGACCGCGACCCCGGCCACCCGCGTGGTCATCCGCAGCCCGCAGAGCACGCCGCAGGAGTTCCACGAGCTGGTCGAGCGCGTGGGCCTGCACGAGGTCGAGTACGCCGTCGGCTGGTCCGCGTGGCTGGACCTGACGCCCGGCGGGGTGTCCAAGGCGAGCGCGCTCGAGGAGGTCCGGCAGCACCTCGGGGTGCAGCCGCACGCCACCGTCGCGGTCGGTGACGGCGGCAACGACGTGCAGATGCTCCGGTGGGCCGCCCGCGGGGTCGCCATGGGCCACGCGCCCGAGGCGGTCCGGGCCGCGGCCGACGAGGTCACGGGCACCATCGACGACGACGGCGCACTCGCCGTCCTGCGCAGCCTGCTCGTCTGACGTCGCCGTGGACCGTCCACGCTGCTGACGATCTGGTGCGTTCCGAGGGTGTTTCCGCACGATTTCCGTCGTCCACCTGCGTCGAGGTACACCTGTGACTCAATCGTGACCGTATTGCCTGGTCCCAACGGTTGCGCCCGCTTTGCGTAAAGGCTTGCATCGCTTGCAAGGGTGCCGGGGAACCGCCGGCACCACACCGGAGCATGACGACGTGGAGGTCTCATGAACGGCACACGCAGGCGCCGCAGCTACGTGGCAGCGGCAGCGGCGGGGGCAAGTCTCGCGCTGGTTCTCACAGCGTGCTCGAGCGATGACGACGGCGGCGGTGGTGGGGGCGAGGCCTCGAGCTCGGCCGACTGTGCGGCGTTCGAGCAGTACGGCGACCTGTCGGGCAAGTCGATCAGCGTCTACACGTCGATCGTCGACCCGGAGTCGGTCCAGCAGACGGACTCGTACAAGCCGTTCGAGGAGTGCACGGGCGCGACCATCGAGTACGAGGGCTCCCGCGAGTTCGAGGCGCAGCTGCCCGTCCGCCTCCAGGCCGGCAACCCGCCGGACATCGCGTACATCCCGCAGCCCGGCTTCCTCGCGTCGATCGTCGCGGACTACCCCGACACGGTCGTCGCGGCGCCGCAGGCGGTCATCGACAACGCGAACGAGTACTACACCGAGGGCTGGGTCAACTACGGCACGGTCGACGGCACGCTCTACGCGACGCCGCTGGGCGCCAACGTGAAGTCGTTCGTCTGGTACTCGCCGGCCGCGTTCGAGGAGAACGGCTACGAGATCCCCACCACGTGGGACGACCTCCTCGCCCTCACCGACAAGATCGCGGCGGACTTCCCCGACGCCAAGCCGTGGTGCGCGGGCATCGAGTCCGGTGACGCCACCGGCTGGCCGGCCACCGACTGGCTGGAGGACGTGCTGCTCCGCACGGCCGGCCCTGAGGTCTACGACCAGTGGGTCACCCACGAGATCCCGTTCAACGACCCGCAGGTGCTGACCGCCCTCGAGGCCGTCGGCGGCATCCTGAAGAACCCGGACTACGTGAACGGCGGCCTGGGCGACGTCCAGTCCATCGCCACGGCCCCGTGGAACGAGGCGGCGAACGGCATCCCGGACCAGACGTGCTTCCTGCACCGCGCGGCCAACTTCTACCAGGCCAACTGGGACGAGGGCCTCACGGTCGCCGAGGACGGCGACGTGTACGCGTTCTACCTGCCCGGTGAGTCGGCCGACGACAAGCCGCTGCTCGGCGGTGGCGAGTTCGTGACGGCCTTCGCGGACCGTCCCGAGGTCCAGGCGTTCCAGGCGTACCTGTCCAGCCCGGAGTGGGCCAACGCCAAGGCCAAGGCCACCGGCCAGGGCTGGCTGAGCGCCAACAGCGGCCTCGACCCGGCGCTGCTCCAGTCGCCGATCGACAAGCTGTCGTTCGACCTGCTCACCGACGACAGCTACACCTTCCGGTTCGACGGCTCCGACCAGATGCCCGGTGCCGTCGGCGCCGACGCGTTCTGGAAGCAGATGACCGCGTGGATCGCGGAGGACCAGTCCGACGCCGAGACCCTCGACAACATCGAGGCGGCCTGGCCGGCGTCCTGACCGGCTGACACAGGCGGGGTGGGGGTCGTCGGCTCGGCGGCCCCCATCCCGGCGTCCCGGGCGTATCGTCCGGAACGCGCCACCTCGACGACGAGGGAAAGGGTGAGGAATGGACTGGTTCATCGAAGCCGGCTCCGTGGGACACAAGTTCGCGTTGATGATCATCGCGATCCTGTTGTTCGTCGGCATCATGGGGGCGATCCTCTTCGGGATCGACAAGCTCAAGAAGGTCCCGACCTGGGTGGTCGTCGCCGGCTTCCTCGGCCCCACCCTGATCTTCGTGGTCTTCGGCCTGGTGTACCCCGGGCTCAACACCATCAAGCTGTCTCTGTACGACGCGAAGAGCAAGAACTTCGTCGGACTCGACAACTACGTCACCGCGTTCACGCAGGACCAGTTCCAGACCGTGCTCCGCAACACGATGCTGTGGGTCGTCCTGGTGCCGATCCTCGCGACGGCGATCGGGCTGATCTACGCGGTTCTGGTCGACCGGACGCGCTACGAGTCGCTGGCCAAGACCTTGATCTTCCTGCCCATGTCGATCTCGCTCGTGGGCGCCAGCATCATCTGGAAGTTCGTCTACGAGTACAAGCCGAACCAGGGCAACATCCAGCAGATCGGCCTGGCCAACCAGATCCTGGTGTGGCTCGGGCTGGAGCCGTACCAGTTCCTGCTCAACCAACCGTGGAACACGCTCTTCCTCATCGCGGTCATGATCTGGATCCAGGCGGGCTTCGCGATGACGGTGCTGTCCGCGGCCATCAAGGCGATCCCGGACGACATCACCGAGGCCGCCCGGCTCGACGGGCTGCACGGGATCGGCATGTTCCGGTTCATCACCGTGCCGAGCATCCGCCCCGCGCTGGTGGTCGTGATCACGACGATCGCCATGGGCACGCTCAAGGTCTTCGACATCGTCCGGACCATGACCGGCGGCAACTTCAACACCTCCGTCGTGGCCTACGAGTTCTACACGCAGAGCTTCCGCGCGCAGCAGGCCGGACTGGGTGCCGCGCTCGCGGTCATCCTGTTCGTGCTCGTGATCCCGATCATCGTCTACAACGTCCGGCAGCTCCGCCTCTCGGAGGAGATCCGATGACCGCCGCCTCCGCCCCGCTGCCTCCCGCCTCGCTCGTCGAGCCGGAGGAGGTGGACACCACCCGCAAGCCGACGCGGATGTCCCGCGCCGACGCTCGCGCCGCCGCGGTCAAGGGCAAGCTCAGCTCGCCGTGGACGTCGCTGATCGCCATCCTCATCGCGATCGTGTGGACGGTGCCCACGTTCGGTCTGCTGATCACGTCCTTCCGGCCGCGGTCGGAGATCCGGACGTCCGGCTGGTGGACCCTGCCGTGGAACTTCGAGCTCACCCTCGAGAACTACAAGGAGGCGCTGTTCGGCTCGTCGACCAGCCTGGCCACCTACTTCGTGAACTCGATCGTCATCACCCTGCCGGCGGTGATCATCCCCATCTCGCTGGCGCTGCTGGCGGCCTACGCGTTCGCGTGGATCGACTTCAAGGGCCGCAACATCCTGTTCGTCGCGGTGTTCGCGCTCCAGGTGGTGCCCATCCAGGTCACGCTCATCCCCCTGCTCTCGCAGTACGTGGACTGGGGGATCGCCGGGTCGTTCTGGGTGATCTGGCTGTCGCACTCGATCTTCGCGCTGCCGCTGGCCATCTACATCCTGCACAACTTCATGAAGGACATCCCGCCCTCGCTGGTCGAGGCCGCGCGGATGGACGGCGCCGGGCACGTGAAGATCTTCTTCCAGGTGCTCATGCCGCTGCTCACGCCCGCGATCGCGTCGTTCGCGATCTTCCAGTTCCTGTGGGTGTGGAACGACCTGCTGGTCGCGCTGACGTTCGCCGGCGGGACCACCGACGTGGCGCCGCTGACCGTGCGCCTGGCCGAGCTGAGCGGGACGCGCGGGTCGCAGTGGCAGCTGCTGTCGGCGGGCGCGTTCATCGCCCTCGTGGTGCCGCTGATCGTGTTCCTGTCGTTGCAGCGGTACTTCGTGCGCGGCCTGCTGGCGGGGTCGGTCAAGGGGTAGCCCTAGCCTGAGCGCGTGCCCGCGCCCCTGCTCTTCGTCCTCTCGGGGCTGACGCAGTACCTCGGCGCGGCGCTCGCGGTCGGCATCTTCGGCACGGTCGCCGCGGCGACCGTGGCGTGGCTGCGCATTGCGGTCGCCGCCGTGGTGCTGGTGCTGTGGCGACGGCCGTGGCGGTCGCGCTTCACGCGGCAGGACCTGCGCACCGCGGTGGTGTTCGGGATCGTCCTGGGTGTCATGAACGTGGCGTTCTACATCGCCATCGACCACCTGCCGCTCGGCACCGCGGTCTCGATCGAGTTCCTCGGGCCGGTGGCGGTCGCCGCCCTCACCGGTCGTGGCTGGCGGGACCGGGTAGGCATCGCGATCGCCGCGGTCGGCGTCGTCCTGCTCGCCGGGGTGAGCCTGGACACCGGGCCCGACGCGGTGATCGGGCTCGTGGCGATCAGCGTCGCGGCGGCGTGCTGGGCTGCGTACATCCTGCTCGGCCGGCGCGTGGCCCGGGCGGCGACCGGCGGGATCACCGGCCTCTCGGTGGCGATGGCGGCCGGCGGGGTGGTGCTCGCGCCGTTCCTGGCCTGGGGCGCGGGTCCCGTGCTGCGCGACCCCCAGCTGGCCGCGCTCGTCGTCGCGATCGCGGTGTGCTCGTCGGTGATCCCCTACGCGCTCGAGCAGGTGGTGCTGCGCCGCGTCCGGGCCGCGACGTTCGCCGTGCTGCTCGCGATGCTGCCGGCGACGGCCGCGGTGGTCGGGGCGGTGATGCTCCAGCAGGTGCCGCACGGGCTGGAGGTGGTCGGCCTGCTGCTGGTCTCGGGCGCGATCGTGCTCACCGGGCTGGACCGCGACGAGCCGCCGACGGACGAGGCGCCCCCGCCGGCGTGACGTCCGGCTAGAGGTACTGGCCCGTGGAGGGGTTCCGGCCGGTGGGGTCGGTGGTGGGCGCATCCAGGCCCGGCACCGGGCCGGACGGCAGCTGGCGCCGCATGCCGGTGAGCTGGTTCTGCGCGGCCACCTGCTGCGCCACCAGAGCCGTCTGGATGCCGTGGAAGAGGCCCTCCAGCCACCCGACCAGCTGCGCCTGCGCGATCCGGAGCTCGGCGTCCGAGGGTGCCTGGTCCTCCACGAACGGCAGGGTGATCCGGTGCAGCTCCGCGACGAGCTCCGGGGAGAGGCCCTCCTCGAGCTCGTGCAGGGACCGCTCGTGGATCTCGGCCAGGCGGGCGCGGGCGGCGTCGTCGAGCGGGGCGCTGCGCACCTCGTCGAGCAGCTGCTTGATCATCGTGCCGATGCGCATGACCTTCGCGGGCTGGCCGACCAGCGACACGATGTCCTCGGGCTCGTCGTCGGCGTCGGTCCCGGGGTCGATCACCACCACGCGCGGCTTCTCGTCGGTGGGGGCGGCGTCCTGGGGGTCGTTGTCGGTCACGAGGGCATTCTCACCGACTCCGGGCCCGGGCGCAGCGATCGGGCGGACCGACTGCCCACATCCTCGTCGCTAGGGTGTCCGCCATGGCCTGGCTCACCGCACCCGCCCATGCCCGCTGGCTCGAGGACGAGACCGACCGGCTCCTGGACTTCGGACGGGCCTCGGTGGTCCCCGGCGGGTTCGCCCGCCAGGACGAGGCCGGTGCCGCGGTCGACGGCCCCCTCGAGCTCTGGATCGCGTGCCGGATGACGCACGTCTACGCGATCGGGCACCTGCTGGGGCGTCCCGGCTCGGCCGCGCTGGTGGACCACGGGCTGGCCGCGCTGGCCGGCGCCTTCCACGACGACGAGCACGGCGGCTGGTTCGCCGAGGTCGAGCGCGACGGCACCCCGCGGGACGCCGACAAGGCCGCGTACCCGCACGCGTTCGTCGTCCTGGCCACCTCCAGCGCGACCGCCGCGGGCCGTCCGGGCGCTCGTGCGCTGCTGGACGAGGCGCTCGCCGTCTCCGAGCAGCGGTTCTGGGACGACGAGGCCGGCATGGTGGTCGAGCAGTGGGACCGCGCGTTCACCACGCTCGACGGGTACCGCGGCGTCAACGCGAACATGCACACGGTCGAGGCCTACCTCGCGGCGGCCGACGTCACCGGGCAGCGCATCTGGCTGGACCGTGCCCTGCGGATCGTCGAGCGCGTGGTGCACGGGTTCGCCGCCGGCAACCAGTGGCGCATCCCCGAGCACTTCGACTCCGCCTGGGTGCCGGACCTCGAGTACAACGTGGACACCCCTGCGCACCCGTTCCGGCCGTACGGCGCCACCATCGGCCACTGGCTCGAGTGGGCCCGGCTGACCCTGCACGCGCGCGCCGCGCTCACCGCGCGGGGGGACGTCGCACCCGCCTGGATGCTCCAGGACGCGATCGCGCTCTTCGACGCCGCCGTGCGCGAGGGCTGGGACGTCGACGGCGCCCCCGGGTTCGTCTACACGGTCGACTGGTCCGGCACGCCCGTGGTCCGCGAGCGGATGCACTGGGTGGCCGCCGAGGGCGTCGCCGCGGCAGCAGCCCTGCACGCCGCCACCGGCGAGGAGCGGTTCGACGACGCCTACACGCTGTGGTGGGAGTACATCGGCGCGCACCACCTGGACCGTGTCGGCGGGTCGTGGTGGCACGAGCTCGGCACCGACAACCAGGTGTCTCGCACCGTCTGGGCCGGCAAGGCGGACCTCTACCACGCGGTCCAGGCGACGCTGATCGCGCGCCTGCCCCTGACCCCGGTGATCGTCCCGGCCCTCGCCGCGGGGCTCCTGGACTAGGGGATCAGCAGCACCTTGCCGAAGGCCTCGCCGGACTCGAGCATGCGGTGGGCGTCGGCGGCCCGGTCGAACGGCAGGCGGGCGTGCACGACGGGCCGCACCGACCCGTCGGCGACGAACGGCCACGCGTGCCGGCGGACCCCGTCCATGATCGCGACCTTCTGCTCGTGCGGTCGCGAGCGCAGCGTGGTGCCGAGGATGCTGGCCCGCTTGGCCAGCAGCCCCGACAGGTCCAGCTCCCCACGGCGCCCCTGCTGCAGCCCGATCACGACGAGGCGCCCGTCGTCAGCGAGCATCGCCAGGTTGTCCGCGAGGGCGCCCGCGCCCAGCACGTCGAGCACCACGTCGACGCCGCGCCCGCCCGTCGCGTCCAGCACGCGCGCGACGAGGTCCGGCTCGCGGTGGTCGAGCGCCACGTCCGCACCCAGGTCGCGGACGCGTGCCGTGCGCTGCGGGCCGCCGGCCGTCGCGATCACGCGGGTGCCCAGCACGTGGGCCAGCTGGACCGCCACCGACCCGACCCCACCGGACCCGCCGCGGACCAGCAGGTTCTCCCCGGGGGACAGCCGCGCCGCCCGCAGGTTCGACCAGACGGTCGCGAGCGCCTCGGGCAGACCGGCGGCGTCGACGAGGTCGAGCCCCTCCGGGACCCGGAGCGCCAGCGCGGCCGGCACGGCCACCAGCTCGGCGTACCCGCCCCCGGCGAGCAGCGCCGCGACGCGGTCGCCCACCTGGAGGTCGGCGTCCCCGAGGCCGGGGCCGCGCCCGACGACGGTGCCGGCGACCTCGAGCCCCGGCCAGGCTGGGGCCCCGTCGGGCGGGGGGTAGTGACCGGCCCGCTGGAGCAGGTCAGCCCTGTTGACGCCCGCCGCCGCGACCTCGACGAGCAGCTCCCCGGGAGCCGGGACGGGATCCGGCACGTCCTCGACGGCGAGGACGTCCGGTTCGCCCGGCTTCGTGATCACGACCGCACGCACGCCCGTACGGTATCCCCGCAGGCCACGATGCGGGCCACGAGGCAGGCCAGCTGCAGTCCACCGGCAGGCCAGCAGCGTCGAGGTGCTACCACACGACACCCGAACGGGGTGGCCGGTCGCCGTATCCCCATGGGTGAGGTCCATGGCAAACTCTGCCGCGGGCTAATGGTCTGTCGTCCAAGAGCCGATGAACGCCATCGGGACACCTCTTCGGTCAACTGGCCCTGAGAGAACGACCGGTACGACCTGGTGGCAACACCCGTTGTCGGAAGACGGAAGGGAACGACATGCTGCGACGGCTCGGCATCCGCGCCAAAGTGATGGCTGTCCTCGCCGTCCCCATGATCGTGCTGCTCGCAGCCGGTGGGTTCATCTCGTGGAACGCTCTCTCCGAGCTGCGCTACGCCCAGGCGGCCGACAGCGTCATCACGGTGCTCCAGGCGTACACGCCGGTGTCCACCTCCATGCAGACCGAGCGGCTCCTGTCGCTCAACGGAGGCACACCCGAGCAGCTCGCCGCAGCGCGTGCAGCGACCGACGAGGCGCTCGCGGCTGTCCGGCCGATCACGGCCGACCTGGACCTGAGCCAGTTCCCGAAGCCGGTCGTCGACCAGTTCGTCGAGGTCCAGCTGGCGCACAACACGATGCTCCCCGCGGTCCGTACCGGTGTCGACATCAAGTCCCAGCGTGCGCAGATCGAGCGCAACTACGCGGGGATCATCGAGGGCCAGCTCTCGCTGATGGAGCAGGTCGCCAACAGCCTCGAGAACCGTGACCTCGCGCAGTACGTCACGGCCTACCGCGAGATCGGCACCACGGCCGACAACCTGGTCGTCGAGATGATCGACGGCATCGCGCTGCTGACCACCCGCGCGGCAGCCCCGGCCTCGGTCCGTCAGTACGCCACCCAGGTCTCCGCCACCGAGCTGGCCCGCGGTCGTGCCCAGTACGCGGTCACCGCGCTCGGCGTCGACGACCTCGTGCTCCCCACCAAGGACCCGACCTCCAACTTCACGCGGATGCGTGCCCTCCTCGAGCAGGGCAACCCGCAGGGCTTCGCCCAGATCGACGTCCAGGGGTACCTCAAGGAGATCCAGGACCAGCTGGGCACCCTGTCGACGCTCAACGCGAACGTGCTCGCCAGCGGCAGCGACGTCGCCGGCGGGGCTGTCGACGACGCCCGGAGCCAGACGTTCATCACCGTCGGCATCGTCGTCGCGGCCGTCGTGGCGTCCCTGTTCTTCGCCCTCCTCGTCTCCCGCGGGATCGTCGTCCCGCTGCGCCGCCTCACCAAGGCCGCTGCCGACGTCCGCGAGCAGCTGCCGCGACTGGTCGAGCAGGTGGCCATCCCCGGCGAGGGCCCGCAGATCACCCTGGCGCCCATCCCTGTGACGTCCCGCGACGAGGTGGGCCAGCTGGCCGCCGCCTTCAACTCGGTGAACTCGACCACGGTCCAGGTCGCCCAGGAGCAGGCCGCCCTGCGTGGCTCCATCGCGGAGATGTTCGTCAACGTCGCCCGCCGCGACCAGGTGCTCCTCAACCGCCAGCTGTCGTTCATCGACTCCCTGGAGCGTGCCGAGGAAGACCCGAGCACCCTGGCCAACCTGTTCCGCCTCGACCACCTCGCCACCCGCATGCGCCGTAACGCGGAGTCGCTCCTGGTGCTCGCCGGCATCGACTCGGGCCGTCGCCTGCGCGACGCCATGCCCCTGTCGGACGTCGTCCGCACGGCCTCCTCGGAGATCGAGCAGTACGACCGCGTCGAGCTCGACCTCCAGGTCGACCCGCACATGCACGGCTTCAACGCCCTCGGCGCCGCCCACCTGCTCGCCGAGCTGCTCGAGAACGCGACGATCTTCTCCGAGCCGGAGACCCCCGTCACCGTCACCACCGGTGTCTCGGGCCAGTTCGTGGTCGTCCGCATCCTCGACCAGGGCCTCGGCATGAGCGACCTCGAGCTCGAGGCCGCGAACGCGAAGATCATCTCGACCTCCGCCAGCGACTCGCTCGGCAACCAGCGCCTCGGACTCTTCGTGGTCGGCCGCATCGCCCAGCGCCTGGGCGCCGAGGTCAAGCTGCTCAAGGCCGCGCACGGCACCGGCACCGAGACGATCGTGCGCTTCCCGGCCACGCTGTTCGTGATGACCGAGACCAACCTGTACGGCAACAACGGCCCGGCCCAGCTGGCCGCGCCGCGCAACGACCCGGGCCTGCCTCAGATCGAGGCGCCCGTCGTCGAGGCCGTCGACCTCGCCGCCCTGACGGACGGCCAGACCTCGCTCGGCCTGCCCCACCGCCGCCGTCGCGACGACGGTTCCGACGAGGCCGTCGGCCCCGTGCCCGTCACCGAGCTGGCCCAGTCCACCGGGCTGCCCACGCGGTCGAAGAAGACGTTCGACGAGGACAACCTCGTCCTGCCGGAGGCCCCGGACGGCCACATCGCGCCCGAGATCTCCGCAGCCGGCGCCGACTGGAAGCCCGAGACGCTCGCCCCCCTCAAGGGCGGTCTGCCGAGCCGCAGCCGTGCCGCGACGTCCGCCTGGGCCCAGCCGGAGGCTCCCGCCTCCGCCGCGTCCGCCGCCCCTGCCCCCGCCCCCGCTGCCCGCGCCGGCCTGTTCTCCGGCTTCCGCGGTCGCACCGAGACCCCGGCGACGACCGACACCGGCGAGAACCTCGTGGTCCCGGGCCTCGTGTCCGACGACCAGGAGCGCGCGCTGCCGCCCGCCCAGTCCAACGCCGTCCGCGCCCCGTGGATGTCGAGCGGTGCGCACGCGGCGCCCGCCGAGCCGATCGTCGTGCCGCAGCTCGCGGACGAGGACGACTCGTGGGAGGCGCAGGAGGCCGGGAACCGTGAGGCCCTGGCCGCTGCCGCCGCCGACGCCGCGGAGCAGACCGAGTCCGCACCCGCCGCCGTGGAGGAGCCCGTCTGGGAGCCCACTCCCGCGTGGGCCACGTCCGAGGCGCCCGTCGCGGAGACCCCGGCGTGGGAGGCTCCCGCTGTCGCGGAGACCACGACGTGGGAGGCCCCGACCTGGGAGGCCCCGGCTGTCGCCGAGGCCCCCGCCTGGGAGGCGCCGGCTGTCGCCGAGACCCCCGCCTGGGAGGCCCCGGCGGTCGCGGAGACCCCGACCTGGGACGAGACTGCCGCGCAGGAGACTCCGGCGTGGGAGGCCCCCGCGGTCGCGGAGACCCCTGCCTGGGACGAGCCCGCTGCGCAGGAGACTCCGGCGTGGGAGGCCCCCGCCGTCGCGGAGACCCCTGCCTGGGACGAGCCCGCTGCGCAGGAGACTCCGGCGTGGGACGAGCCCGCCGTCGCCGAGACTCCCGCCTGGGACGAGCCCGCCGTCGCCGAGACGCCCAGCTGGGACGCACCGGCCGTTGCCGAGACCACGACCTGGGACGACGCCACCGGCGCCGAGACCTCGGCGTGGGTCGCACCCTCGGTGTCCGACGCCCAGGCCTGGGACCACGCGATCGTCGACGACGAGCCCGCCTGGCAGGCTCCCGTCGTCGCCGAGCAGGCGCCGGCCGCCCTGGCGGGACGTGTCGCCACCGCGCCGGCCGCCGAGCCGGAGCAGGACGTGGCCGCACCGGCTGCGTCGGCTGCACCCGCCGAGTCCGTCGCACCTGTCGCCCCTGTCCAGAGCTTCACCTCGTACAGCGGCTACGCCGGCTGGGGTGCACCCGCCTCCGAGGTGGCTGCGCCGTACCAGCCGTTCGAGCGCACGCTCGACGAGGCTCGGGCCTGGCACACCGGCGCCATGCCGATCGTCCCTGCGGCCCTCGTCGCAGCGGCCCAGCCCGAGACCGCCGAGCCCGTCCAGGCCGCCGAGCCCGTCCAGGCCGCCGAGCCCGTCGAGGAGCCCGCAGCTCCCGCGGACGAGCAGGCGCCCGCCGCCGACGACGCCGCCTGGCCCGCACCCGCCTGGGAGCCGCCGACCTGGCAGGCGCCCGAGTGGGCCGAGCAGCCGACCGAGGCTGCCGCGGTCGCCGAGGTCGCGCCGGAGCCCGAGCCCGAGCCCGAGCCCGAGCTCGCCGTCGTCGACGGTGTCGCGTTCCGCCGCGTGTACCTGGAGCCCGACCCCGAGCCCGCCTACGGCATCGAGCCCGCCGCCGAGGCGGAGCCGGAGCCCGAGGTGGCGCCCGAGCCGGAGCCCGTCGCCGTGCAGGAGGCCCCCCAGTGGGAGGCCCCCCAGTGGGCGGCCCCCGTGCAGGAGGCGCCGCAGTGGGCCGCTCCTGTGCAGGAGGCGCCGCAGTGGGCCGCTCCTGTGCAGCAGGCACCCGCGTGGCCGGCACCCCAGGCCCCGGTCGACTCCCCGACGCAGCTCTTCACGCCGATCGAGGCAGCCGCCGCGGTCGCTCCGGAGCCCGTCGCCTACGCCCCGCAGGCACCCGCCTACGAGGCCCCCGTGACCTTCGCGGCACCCGAGCCCGTCGCCGCACCGGCGTGGGCACCGACGGCTGCGGCTCCGGCCGCACCGGCGCCGGAGGCACCGTTCTCCGAGCTCGTGCAGTCGCCGTCCGACGACGCCAAGGGGCGCCGCCGCTGGGGCCTGTTCGGTCGGAAGAAGGGTGACGAGGTCGCCCCCGAGCACGACGCCCCGGTCGCGCAGGCGCCGGCCGCCCCCGAGCCCGTCAGCCAGGTCGCCCCCGTGCGCACCTCGGCGTGGACCTCGGAGGCAGCTGCCCCGCAGTCGCCCGTCGGTGCCGACTCGTCCCAGTCCTGGATGGCGTCGACCACCTGGTCGGCTCCGGCACCTGCCGCACCGCTGCCCAAGGCCCCGGCTGCTCTCGAGCCCGCCGCGGCCGGCCAGTGGTCGCCGCCGGAGTGGGCCGCACGCTCGGGTGGCACCCGTGCCCCGGCGTCGACGGTCCCGCAGCCCGCGCTGCCGCCGTCGGTGGCTCCGCGGGTCGGCACGCTCGACGACGAGGTGGCGGCGATGCTCGCCCTTCGTTCGGACATCCAGGAGCAGGCACTCTCCGAGCTCTCGCAGCTGTCGGCCTACCGGCCCGCCGCGACGGGTGGCAACGCGGAGCGCCTGATCAAGCGAGTCCCCACAGCTGTCCCGGAGTCGACTATCTCCGTGGACGAAGGGAAGCCCGTGCAGCGCGATGCGGACCAGCTCCGGTCGCGACTGTCCAGCTTCCAGTCCGGGACCTCCCGTGGCCGTCGTGCCATGGAGGACCCGTCCGGCCCGAACGGCGTGAGCTGATGACTGCCTCAGTCCCCACTACCGTCGTCACCAGCATGGTGGCGTCTGACCCCGCAGTCATCGACTGCACCAGCAAGGAGGAAGTGTGACCGCGCTCAGCACCGAGGCAGCCAACTTCGGCTGGCTCCTGGACAACTTCGTCCGGACCGTGCCCGGCACTCGCCACACACTCGTGGTGTCTGCGGACGGTCTTCTCATGGCGATGTCCGAGCTTCTCGACCGCACCAGCGGTGACCAGCTCGCGGCGATCGTCTCCGGGATGTCAAGCCTGACCCGTGGCGCCGCGCGCCAGCTCCGTGCGGGGGAGGTGCGTCAGGCGATCATCGAGATGGACTCACTGTTCCTCTTCCTCATGAGCGTCTCGAACGGCTCCGTCCTCGCCGTGGTCGCGGAGTCCAGCTGCGACGTGGGCCTCATCGGCTACGAGATGGCGATGCTCGTCTCTCGTACCGAGGCGACCCTCACGCCGCAGCTGATCTCCGAGATGCGGGGTCAGCTCCCCGTCGACGGCGTCACTCGTACGCCGGTCGCCTGAGGCTACGGAGAGAGACAGACTCATGACCGAGCACATCGAGTACGAGGCCAGAACGGTCCGGCCCTACGCCGTGACCGGTGGCCGCGTGCGCTCGGCTCGCTCCGACCTGCCTCTCGAGGCGCTGGTCGAGGCGATGCCCGGCGCCGTCACGAGCCAGGGTCTCCCGCCCGAGAAGCGGGCGATCCTGCAACATGCCGCCTCCAACTACATCTCGATAGCCGAGCTCTCTGCTCTGCTTCATCTGCCGCTCGGCGTGATCCGGATCCTCGTGTCCGACCTCGCCGACCAGCAATTCGTGCGTGTGCACACCTCACAGCCGGTCGAGGTCAACACCGGTGAATCGCCTGCCCTGTCCCTCAGCGTGCTGGAGAGTGTTCTCAATGGCATTTCCGCCCTCTGACGCCGCTGTGGCCGCTCCGGCGGGCACGGCAGGAAGCGTCGCACCCACAGTCGTCAAGATCGTCGTCGCCGGCGGCTTCGCCGTCGGCAAGACGACCTTCATCGGCTCCATCTCGGACATCGAGCCTCTCAACACCGAGGCCGCGATGACCGAGCACTCGGTCGGCGTCGACGACGCCGGCGGTGTGTCGGACCGCAAGACCACCACCACGGTGGCGATGGACTTCGGTCGTATCGCCCTGCCGGGGTCGCTCTGGCTCTACCTGTTCGGTACCCCTGGCCAGGACCGGTTCCTGTTCATGTGGGACGACCTGGTCCGCGGTGCCATCGGCGCCGTCGTCCTGGTCGACACCGACCGGCTCGACCAGTGCTTCCCGGCCGTGGACTACTTCGAGAGCCGGGGCATCCCGTTCGTCGTCGGGGTCAACTGCTTCGACGGCGTCGCCAAGCACCAGCTGGACGACGTCCGTGAGGCGCTCGCGATCCCGGCGCACGTGCCGGTGCTCTACACGGACGCCCGGTCGCGCGCGGCCACCAAGCAGGCGCTGATCTCCCTCGTGCAGCTCGCGATGGAGCGTCTGCGCAGCCGGTGACCCGAGAGGTCTCACCCGACCGCGGCCGGTTCCCTCTGGGGGACCGGCCGCGGTCGTCCGTCGACCGGGTGAGGGATCATGGGGGGGTGACCGCCTCGCCCTTCGGCCCGTCGCCGCGACCGCGCGACGACGGTCGCGCGGTCCTGCCGCAGCCGCGGCCGGCTCCCGACGACGAGCCCCGAGCGGGCGACGTCGCGACGGCGGACCCGGTGGCACCGGTCCTCCCGCCCACACCCACGTTGCGCGTGTACGCGGACGGGTCGGCCCTGTCCCGGTACCTCGTCGGAGCCCCGTGCCGCGCGCAGTGGCTCGCGTGGACCGCCGACCACGAGTCGGAGCTCCTCACCACCCCGCTCGGCCTGACCGAGCTCCGTCGCGCCGCGCGACCGAGGGGTGTCGAGGCCAACGGGGTCGCCCACGACGTCGAGGAGCGCCTCGAGGTCATCCGGTTCTCCGACCAGACTCTCCGGGCGGCCACCAAGGTGTCGGGCGTGCTGCCGCCGTTCATCGCCCTGCACCTGGGGGCCGCGCTGGCGCACCCGGATGTCGGCGGGGTCGCCACCTACGACCTCCAGCTGGCCCAGGCGTCGGCGCTGCACGGGCTGACCATCGTCTCGCCCGGGTGGCCGGCGGCCTGGTGGGAGCGGGCCGGGGGGTAGGCGCTCTTCCGCCCGGTAGGCCCGCGGGCCTAGTTTCAGATCGTGACGCACGACGGCGGAGCACCCCGAGACCCAGCACCCGAGCTGCGGGAGGTCAGGGCCGTGCCGCCTCTCGTTCCCTCTCGGCGGCGGGCGGCCGCCCCGGTGACCCACCTGACGCGCGAGGAGCGGGAGGCCCGTGGAGCCGCCGCCCGGGTGCTGCTGCCGCGGGAGGCGCTCGCCGACGCGGGCGCGGGGGACGCCCGGCCCGACCCGATCGAGCTGCTGGAATCGCAGGGCACCACCCGGCTGCCCGAGCTCGTCCCGCTCCGGTACGGGCGCATGGCGACCTCCGCCTTCGCGTTCTACCGCGGGGCCGCGCTCCTCATGGCCTCCGACTTGGCGGCCGTCCCCGACTCGGGGCTCGACGTCCAGCTCTGCGGCGACGCGCACATGTCGAACTTCGGCGTCTACGGCACCCCGGAGCGACGGATGCTGTTCGACCTGAACGACTTCGACGAGACGCTGCCCGGACCGTTCGAGTGGGACGTGAAGCGCCTGGTGGCGAGCGTCGAGGTCGCGGCGCGGAGCATCGGGGTCGACGACCGCGAGCGCCGGAAGATCCTCACGGACGTGGCCAAGACGTACCGGACGGCGATCCGCGACCTTGCGGGCAAGGGGAACCTCGAGGTCTGGTACGCACGCATCGACATCGACGACTTCCTGCGCGAGCACCGCGACGACTTCGGCAAGGCGCAGCTGAAGCGGACGGAGTCGACGGTGAGGAAGGCACGGACGCACGACCACCTGCGTGCCGTGGGCAAGCTGACGGAGATCGTCGACGGGCGGCGACGGTTCCGGTCGGACCCGCCGCTGGTCACCTCGCTCGAGGAGATCCTCGGCGACGCGGCCGCACACACCTTCACCGAGGCGATGGGTGAGCTGGTGCGGGCGTACCAGAGCAGCCTGGAGCCGGCGCGTCGGCACCTGCTCAGCCAGTACCGGGTGGTCGACATGGCCCGCAAGGTCGTCGGCGTCGGCAGCGTCGGCACCCGGGCGTGGATCCTGCTGCTCCAGGGTGTCGACGAGGACGACCTGCTCGTCCTCCAGGCCAAGGAGGCACAGTCGTCCGTGCTCGAGCAGTTCCTGGTCGCCAGCGAGTACACCCAGTCCGGCCAGCGTGTGGTCGAGGGCCAGCGGCTGATGCAGGCCGCGAGCGACGCTCTGCTCGGCTGGCAGCGGAGCACCGGCATCGACGGGATCGAGCGTGACTTCTACATCCGTCAGCTGCGCGACTGGAAGGGCTCGGCGGTCATCGAGGAGATGCTGCCGGACGGCTTCCGCCGGTACGGCGGGCTGTGCGCCTGGACGCTGGCCCGCGCGCACGCCCGGTCCGGCGACCGGGTCGCGATCGCGCGGTACCTCGGTGGCTCCAAGGCGGCCGACGAGGCGTTCGCCGACTTCGCCGTCGACTACGCGGACCGCACAGAACGGGACCACGCCGCGCTCACGGCGGCGATCGGCTCAGGACGGCTGGAGGCGATCCACGGCGTCTAGCACGCCGTGCCGTCCGAGCGCCGCCGCCGCGGCCGCGACGACCGCAGGGTCGGTCGTCGTGTAGCCGGCGGACCCGCCGCCCGGTCCACCCGACTCGTCGACGTGCCGGCTGGCGGACAGGTGCACGGCGTCGACGCCGGTGCCCACCAGCGCAGGGATGTCGTCGGGCCGCACGCCGCCCCCGGCCATGATCTCGAGCCGGCCGGCGGAGCGCGCGACCGTGTCGGCGAGCCGGACGAGGCCGTCGATGCTGCGCGCGGCACCGCCGGAGGTCAGCACCCGGGCGACGCCGAGCGCCACGAGCTCGTCGACGGCCCGCGCCGGGGCGTCGAGCGTGTCGAACGCGCGGTGGAACGTGACCTCGCGCCCGTCGGCGGCCTCCACCAGCCGCGCGACCGCGTCCGGGTCCACCGAGCCGTCGGGTCGGAGCGCGCCCACCACGACGCCGGCGGCACCCGCGCGCACGGCGGCCCGGACGTCCCTGACCTGCACGGCGAGCTCGTCGACCGAGTAGGTGAACGACCCCGCGCGCGGCCGGACGAGGGCGTGCACGCCGACGTGTGCCGGTAGTGCGGCGAGGACGGCGTCGAGCAGCCCGATCGATGGGGTGATCCCCCCGGTGGCGGCGAGCGCGGCGCAGAGCTCCAGGCGGTCGGCGCCGAGCGTCGCGGAGGCGACCGCACCGGCCACGTCCTGCACGGCGATCTCGAGGACGGTCATGCCCAGGACAGCAGGGGCTCGCCGGCGGACACCGTGTCGCCGGGGAGCGCGAGGCGCGTCAGGGCGTCGGAACCGGCCTCGAGCCCGACCACCGGGCAGACGGGCGACCGACCACCCGCGGCGACCGACGACGGGTCCCAGCTCACCACCACCTGCCCCGCGGTCACCACGGACCCCTCGGAGGCGTGCAGGGTGAAGCCGGTGCCGCCCAGCTCGACCGTGTCGATCCCGAGGTGCACCAGCACCGCGCGGCCGTCGTCGTGCTGGACGACGAACGCGTGCGGGTGCAGCTTGATGATGGTGCCGTCGATCGGGGAGATGACCTCCGCGGCGGCGGAGCGCTCGGGGTCGAGCGCCAGCCCGGGACCCACCAGCTCGGCGGAGAAGACCGGGTCGGCCACGTCGCCCAGCCCGAGCACCTGGCCGCTCACGGGGGACAGCACGGTGAGCGAGGTCGTCACCGCAGGTCCTCGATGTCCGAGGCCAGCGTGTCCGCCTCGGGCCCGACGATGACCTGCACGGCCGCGCCGGACCGCACGACGGCGATCGCGCCCGCCGCCTTGAGCCCGCGCTCGTCGACGAGCGCGGGGTTCCCGACCTCGACCCGCAGCCGCGTGATGCAGGGCTCGAGGTCGAGGACGTTCGCGTCCCCGCCGAGCGCCGCCAGGATCTTCTCGGCCTTCGTCATGTCCGGCTCCCTCACATCAGCTCGTCGAGGTCGGTGGCGATGAGGTCGACGTGCGGGCCGACCACCACCTGCACCACCCGACCGGAGATCATCACCCCGAACGCCCCCGCGGCCCGCAGGCCCGCGGCGTCCACCCGGCCGGCGTCGCGCACCAACGAGCGCAGCCGCGTGGTGCACGGCTCGATCTCGTCGATGTTGTCGACGCCTCCCAACGCGGCCAGGATCGCTGCCGCCTGGTCTCTGCTCTGCGGCCTCATCGCCGTCCTCCTGAGGTGGATGCTTCGGTCGGTCCTGCGGTGGATGCTGCCGCCGGTTCCCGCTGACTCTCGGCGCGTCGTCGGGGGACCAGCACCGGCCGCGGCGCGCGCAGCGGCACCCACACGCTGTAGCGGTCGGCGCGGTAGCAGGCGCGGGAGAACATGATGGCGGCATCGACCGAGTAGGTCCGGCGCTCGGCGCGCAGGACGGCGCGGGCGTCGACGAGGCCCAGCAGCGACGCCTCGGTGTCGGTGGCCTCGTCGGCGGAGAGCGTGTCCTCGCCCCACTCGGGGGCCAGCCCGCGGTCCCGCAGCGCCTCGTACATGCTGGGCGGCGGGCCGGCGTCGAAGAGCGTGGGCGCCAGGGCGACCGGCACCCAGACCTGCTCGATGCAGATGGGGGTGCCGTCGGCGCTGCGCACCCGGTACAGGAAGTGCACCTTGTCGCGCGGCTCGATCTCCAGGGCGGTCGCGACGTCCGGCGTCGCGGCGACCACCTGAGCGGTCAGCACGGCGGTCGCGGGCTTGAGCCCGCGGCGCTGCATCTCCTCGCCGAACGTGGTCAGCCGCATCTCGAAGTCGATGCGCTGCGGCGCGACGAACGTGCCACGGCCCTGCTCACGGACCAGGACCCCGTCGGTGACCAGGGTGTCGACGGCCTGTCGCACGGTCATCCGGGACAGGCCGAACTGCTGGGACAGGTGGCGCTCGGAGGGGATGGCGTCGCCGACCCGGAGCTCGTGGGCGACGAGCGTGGCCAGGTGGTCGCGCACCGTCAGGTACTTGTGCGCGGCACCCTGCTCCGACTCGTCCACGTGTGAACCCACTCCTTCGTCTGCCGGAACGTGTGCCCACCGCAGCTCGCGACGTGACCCTTGACACATCATGAGGTCTAGACCAGTCTGCTCGCAACTGGTCCAGACCAGACATCTTCGACCAGGCCCCCGGACTTCAGGACCACCCCCAAGGAGTGCTCCATGACCACCGTCACCGTCGACACCACCGAGAAGCGGGGCATCCCCGGCCTCGCCCAGCTGCAACGCATCGGCCGGTCGCTGATGCTCCCCATCGCCTCCCTGCCCGCCGCGGCGCTGCTGCTCCGGCTCGGCCAGCCCGACATGCTCGGCGCCGACGGCCTGGGAGCGCACGCCGAGTGGCTCCTGCCCGTGGCCGCCGTCCTCGGCGCCGCGGGGAACGCGCTGTTCGCCAACCTGGCCCTCCTGTTCGCCGTCGGAGTGGCCGTCGGGTTCGCTCGCAAGTCGGACGGCTCGACCGGCCTCGCGGCCGTGATCGGGTACCTCGTGTTCAAGGGCGTCACCGACGCGCTCTCCCCGTACGTGCTCGGCAAGCCGGTCGGCGACGACCCGCAGGAGCTGATCAACTACGGCGTGCTGGGCGGCATCGTCATGGGCATCGTGGCGGCGCTGCTGTTCCAGAGGTACTACCGGATCAAGCTGCCCGCGTACCTCGCGTTCTTCGGCGGACGGCGCTTCGTGCCGATCGTCACCGCGGGCGCCGCGATCGTCGTCGCCGTCGTCGGCGCCCTGATCTACCCCGCCTTCGACGCCGGCTTCACGGCGGTCGGTGACTGGGTCACCAGCTCCACGATCCTCGGCGCGTTCGTCTACGGCACCATGAACCGCCTGCTCGTCCCGATCGGCCTGCACCACATCCTCAACTCGCTGCCGTGGTTCCAGTTCGGCTCGTACACCGACTCCAGCGGCGAGGTGTGGCACGGCGACATCGCGCGCTTCCTGCACGGCGACCCGACGGCCGGCACGTTCATGACCGGCTTCTTCCCGATCATGATGTTCGCGCTGCCCGCGGCCGCCCTGGCGATCGTGCACACGTCCAAGGCCAAGAACCGCAAGGTCATCGCCGGCATCATGGGCTCGGCCGCGCTCGTCTCGTTCGTCACCGGGGTCACCGAGCCGCTCGAGTTCGCGTTCGTCTACGTGGCCTACCCGCTGTACGTCATCCACGCGATCCTCACCGGCACGTCGCTGGCGCTGGTCAACGCGCTGGGCATCAAGGACGGGTTCGGGTTCTCCGCGGGTGCCATCGACTACCTGCTGAACTTCCGGATCGCCACGATGCCGCTGCTGCTGATCGTCATCGGCCTCGGGTACGCGGTCGTCTACTACTTCCTGTTCCGGTTCGTCATCACGCGCTGGAACCTGCGGACGCCGGGCCGTGACGACGACGACGACGACGACACGACGACCACCCCGACGACGGAGGACCGGCCGGTGGTGGAGGCGGTCGACGAGACGGCTCCCGCACGATGACCACCGCGGTCGCCGCCGCGCTGACCCTGAGGGGGTTCGGGGTCAGCCCGGGCCGCCGGGTGGGGGTGGTGGCGCGCATGCCCGACGCCCCGCCGGCGCCGTCGCCCGAGCCCTCGGCTCCGGGGACGGACCTGGTCACGGCGGCGGCCGCGGTGGACCACGCGGCGGCCGGGGTGCGCGACGCCCTGGCCCGGGCCGCCGACGCGGCGAGCGGGGAGGCCGCAGACATCCTCGCGATCACCGCGGCGATGGCAGCGGACCCATCGCTCGCCGACGAGGCCCGCCGACGCGTCCTGGAGACCCGCGCGACACCCGCCCGTGCGGTCTGGGACGCGGCCGAGCTGGTCGCGGAGCAGCTCCGTGCGCTGGGCGGGATGTTCGCGGACCGGGCGGCTGACGTCCGGGACGTGCGCGACCGCATCGTCGCGGAGCTGCTCGGGCTGCGACCCCCGGGCGTGCCGGACCCGGGCGTCCCGTTCGTGCTGGTGGCCAGGGACCTCGCGCCGGCGGACGCGGCCCGGCTGGACCCGGCGCGGGTCCTCGCCCTCGTCACGTCGGGCGGCGGCCCCACGGCGCACACCGCGATCCTGGCGCGCGCGCTCGGCATCCCGTGCGTGGTCGCGGTCGTGGGCGCCGACGCGATCGGCGAGGGCGAGACGGTGCTGGTCGACGGCTCGGTCGGGGAGGTCGTGCTGGGTCCCGACGCCGACGCCGTCGAGCGCGCCGGTCGCGTCGGCCCACGTCGGACCCGTCTGGAGCAGCCCGGCCGGACGGCCGACGGTCACGCCGTCCCCCTGCTGGCCAACGTCGCGGACCCGGCGGGTGCCGCGGTCGCCGCGGAGATGGGGGCCGAGGGGATCGGCCTGTTCCGCACGGAGTTCGAGTTCCTGGGCCGGACGACCGCGCCAGGTATCCCCGAGCAGGTGGCGGCCTACTCGCGGGTGTTCGCCGCGTTCCCCGGCCGGCGCGTGGTGATCCGGACGCTGGACGCCGGCGCCGACAAGCCGCTGCCGTTCGTGACCGCCGCGGGGGAGCCCAACCCGGCCCTCGGGGTGCGCGGACTGCGCACGTCCTGGGCCTACCCCGGGGTCCTCGACGACCAGCTCGCGGCCATCGCGCAGGCTGCGGCGTCCTCGTCGGCGGACGTCTGGGTGATGGCCCCGATGGTGGCGACGGCCGACGAGGCAGATTCCTTCGTGGAGCTCTGTGCCGCGCACGGCCTGGCGCACGCCGGCGTCATGGTCGAGGTCCCCGCGGCCGCGCTCCGGGCGGGTGACCTGCTGCTGCACGCACGGTTCGCGAGCCTGGGCACCAACGACCTCACCCAGTACGCGATGGCGGCCGACCGGGAGCTCGCGACCCTGGCGCGGCTGTCGACCGCGTGGCAGCCCGCCGTGCTGTCCCTGGTGCAGCTGGCCTGCGCGGGCGGAGCGGCGCGCGGCCGGCCGGTCGGGGTCTGCGGCGAGGCGGCCGCCGACCCGGTGCTGGCCCCCGTGCTAGTGGGGCTCGGCGTCGCGTCGCTGTCGATGACACCCCGGGCGCTGCCGGACGTGGCTGCGGTGCTGGCCGCCGTGACCCTCGAGCGGTGCCGCGAGCTGGCCACCCTCGCGCTGGCGCAGCGTACGGCCGACGAAGCGCGGTCGGCGGTGCGCGCGTCGCTGGACGTGCTCGAGGAGCTGGGTCTCTAGGCGGTCTGGAGCAGGAACTGCTCGAGCGCGTCGATCGAGGCGGCCGCATCTGCGCTGTCGTCGTCGGTGGCCAGCACGACCTCGTCGCCCGCTCCGACGCCCAGCGTCATGATCGCCAGGATCGAGGCGGTGGCCACCGGGGCGCCGCCGGCCCGCGCGATCGTGACCCGTGCGGGCTGGCGCCCGGCCGCCGCGACGAACTGCGCGGCGGGGCGGGCGTGCAGCCCTCCGGGAAGAGCGACGACGACGGAACGCTGCATGGCCTGCCTCCGGGGACGGGTTGACGATGACGTCCCGCGACTCTACTGGTCTAGACCATGTTCGGTCGAGCGGCTGTGGGAGACTCGTGCCGCGACAGGCCGAGGCCTGTGCGGGAGGGCTGTCTGAGCGGCCGAAAGAGACGGTCTTGAAAACCGTTGGAGCGGGACAACCCCGTTCTCGTGGGTTCGAATCCCACGCCCTCCGCACACGCGGAACAGGCCCGCTCCCCGGGCAGGGGAGCAGGCCTGTTCACGTGCGAGGTGTCAGCTGACGGCAGGCAGAGCCGGAGCCAGGCGCGTGCCACCACCGGCGACGTTGGTCGCCGTGTTGTTGGTGACCGCCCGCAGCAGCGGCGAGAGCGTCCGCCAGTCCGTCACCAGGTTGGCGGCCTGCGTCGGGTCGCAGGTGTGCTCGCAGTACAGGGCCTGCGTGCCGGACCGGATCAGCACGTGCGCGCCGTAGTTCTGGAGCGCCTTGGCCAGCGCCTTGCCCTCCGGGCTGAGCGCCAGCTTGCTGACGTCCACCGTGCTCGGGATGGCGAACAGCGTGCCCATCGGGATCGTGCCCGAGTATGCGGTCGTGCCGTTGCTGTCCTGCGTGCGGGCCGGCCACACCGGCCCGGACTTGAGCTGGGCGTCGGAGATGCCGAGCGCCAGCGTGTGGTTGATCGAGAGCTTCTTGAGCTCCTGCGTGCGGATGAGGCCGGCGAAGAACGAGACGCCGGAGGCGCGGGAGCCGTCCTTCATGCCGTCGAGGCGCAGGTCCTGCTTGACGATGCGGGTCGACGTCCACTGGTCGGTGCCGACGTTGGTCATCTTGTAGAACTCGTAGGCCGTGACGCCGTCGGGCTGCACGACGCCGACGTGCTTGTCGGTGCCGTAGGTCGGGGCGGTGTTGCGGGGCACGCGCACCTGGAGCACCTGGCCGGTGTTCGGGTTGGTGACCGTGGCCATCGGGTCGCTCGTCGTGGCGTAGAAGACGGCGATCGACCAGCGGCTCGAGTTCACCGTGGGGGTCGTCAGCCCGAGCTTGGCCGTCATCGCGCCGGTGGCGGACTCGAACTTCGCACCCGCGCCCATGGCGGTGTTCCAGGGGGCCGTCGAGGCGAACGGCAGCTGCGCGACGTCACGCGCGGGAACGGTCGGCGCCGGGGCGGGCGTCGGCGTCGGCGTGGGAGTCGGCGTGGGGGTCGGGACCGGAGCCGGGAGGATCGTGGCGGGCACCGTCAGCTTGGTCGTGCTCGCCGGCGCGTTCCAGTCGACGACGCTGCCGTGGCTGGAGACGACGAAGCCGGAGTCGTGGACCCACACCGTCGAGCAGGTCGCGGCGACGTTGTTGGCCCACCTGATGCTGCCGTCCTTGGCGACCAGGACGAGCTTGCCGCCGGTCCGCAGGTCGAGGTGTGCACCGGCCCAGCCCTGCTGGACCCAGCGGCGGCCACCCGTGGTCGTGTTGAACAGGGTCAGCGAGCCGTCGGTCGCGAGGGTCAGCTTGAACACGCCGTTGGCCGAGGTGAGGCTCTTGCCGGCGGTCAGCGATCCCCCCTCGACGAGGGTGTTGGCGGTGGCGGCGGGGCACGCGGTGGTCGCGGCGGCGACGGGAGTCGCGGCCGAGGCGATCGACGGCAGTGCGACCGAGGCGACAAGGCCTGCGGCGAGCACGGTCGCGACCGCGAGGGGTCGGCGGATTGAGATCATCGAATAGCTCCAGATTTCGGGTCAAAGCGGCGAAATGCTTTCGACAAGGCGCATCGGGCATCTCGGCGAACAGCAAGTATTAACGGTCCTATCGGACGTTCCGGCGGCGCCTTGAGCCGCATGATCACGGCGATGTGGAGCCTGGAAGTTGCCTGGGACCTGCCTGTATCCGGCAGTTGGTCGCGTGACCAGGGAGTTCGATCAATTGAGCAGGAAATGTCGCTTACTGATCGGTAACCGCGTGAACGGGTGAATGTGTCGGACGTCACACGGCTCGACCGGGAAGCGATTTCCGGCAAATATGGTGAAAAGCGACAACTGGAACCGGGACCACCCGGACAGCCCGCAGGAAACCGGGGTGGGCCGCGCCTGGTCCGGATGCTGGACTCACCCGTTCGGGTGTGGGTGCCCCCGGCCGGCCGCCGCGCGCCGCTGCCCCGGCCCGCCTAGGCTCGCGGCGTGCCCAGACGCCACGTCCAGCTGCACGCCCGCCCGCCGCAGCAGGCGCAGGAGGCGACTGTCGACGTCCTGGTCCGGGACGGTCTGGACGACCTGCGGCGCGAGCTCGACATCCCCGCGCAGTTCCCCCCGGACGTCCTCGCTGAGGCGGCAGCGGTCATCGCCCGGGGACCCGACGGCGAGCGGTCCGACGCGACGGACATCCCCTTCGTCACCATCGACCCGGAGGGCTCGAAGGACCTGGACCAGGCGCTGCACATCGAACGCCAGGGGCCCGGGTTCCGCGTGCGGTACGCGATCGCGGACGTGGCGGCGTGGGTGCGGCCCGGCGGCCGGATCGACGGCGAGGTGCGCGAGCGCGTCGAGACCCTCTACGCCCCGGACGGCCGGACCCCGCTGCACCCCCCGGAGCTGTCCGAGGGCGTCGCGAGCCTGCTGCCCGACCAGGTGACCCCCGCGTTGGTCTGGACGATCGACCTCGACGCTCAGGGTGCCCCGGTCCACGTCTCGGTGGTGCGGTCCTCCGTGCGGAGCCGCGCCCAGCTGACGTACGAGGGGGCGCAGGCGGCGCTCGACGACGGGACCGCCGACGAGACCGTGCGCCTGCTGCGGGAGGTCGGGACGCTGCGGGAGGCGGCCGAGCGGGCCCGGGGCGGGATCACGCTCCCGACGCCGGAACAGGTGGTCGAGCAGGACTCCCACGGCGTGTGGACCCTCGGCAGCCGCGCCACGCTGCCGGTCGAGGAGTGGAACGCGCAGATCTCGCTGCTGACCGGCATGTGCGCCGCCCAGCTGATGCTGGACGGCCGGATCGGGATCGTGCGCACGCTCCCCGAAGCGGACCCGCGCGACGTCGAACGGCTGCGGCTGTCCGCGCACGCGCTGGGCGTCCCGTGGCCGGCGGGTGCGACGCCCGGAGACGTCATCCGCGAGCTCGACGCGGCGAACCCCACCCACGCTGCCCTGCTCACGGACGCCACCTCGCTGCTGCGCGGGGCCGCGTACGTGGCCTTCGACGGCGAGGTCCCGTCGGCGCCCCTGCACGCCGCGATCGCCGCGCCCTACGCCCACACGACCGCTCCGCTGCGCCGGCTCGTGGACCGGTTCGTCGGCGAGACCTGCCTGGCGCTGTGCGCGGGCGAACCCGTGCCGACGTGGGTGCGCGACGCCCTCCCGGAGCTCCCGGGTCTGATGGCCGGCGGGGACAAGCACGCCGCGGAGTTCGAGCGCGGGTGCCTGGACCTGGTCGAGGCGGCGCTGCTCACCGGGCGGGAGGGCGAGGTGTTCGAGGGCGCGATCGTCGACGTGCGGGAGGACCACGACCTGGGCGTGGTCCAGCTCCGCGATCCCGCGGTCCGCGGCCGGATCGAGGGTGCCGGGCTGCCTCTCGGTGAGGACGTGCGCGTCCGGGTGACCCAGGCGTCCGTGCGGGAGCGCAAGGTCGTCTTCGAGCTGGCGGAGCCTCAGGCGGACGCGGCCTCGTCGTCCACCGAGCCGAACCTCGAGCGCAGGTAGCCCGCGTAGCCACCCGGCGTCCGACCCGCCAGGCGGCCCGAGGTAAGCACGTCGCAGGCGTCGGTCGCGACGACGCGGGCCCCGGCGGCGGTGAGCGCGGCCACCAGCTCGACGTCCTCGTGCTCGGGTCGGTCGGGGAAGCCGCCCGCCCGGAGGTAGGCGTCGGCCCGCACGCCGAGGTTGGCGCCGTGCACGTGACCGTTCGGCCGGCCGGGCACGCGGGTGGCCCGCCAGGCGGCCAGCTGGGCGGGGGACAGGTCGGCGGGATCGGGCCGGACGGTGCCGACCACCACGTCCGCGCCGGCGTCCGCCAGCCGCAGGTGCTCGAGGATCCAGCCCTCGGGCACGACGGAGTCGGCGTCGGTGCCGGCCACCCAGGTCCGCTCGGGGTCGGCGGTCGAGCGGGCGAGGGCGTCGCGCACCCCGGCCGCGCGGGCCGCTCCGGCGCGCCCCACGTCGAGGTCGACGAGCCTGACGTCCAGGTGCCCGAGCGCGACGGACCGGGTGCCGTCGGTGCACCGGTCGAGCACGAGCACGAGGTCGACGGTGAGGTCCGGCCGCACCGCGCGGGCGGCCTGCCGCGCCGACTGCAGCGAGCCGAGGCACCGCCCCACCAGCTGCTCCTCGTCGCGGGCGGGAACCACGACGACCACGTGCTCGATGCGCGGGCTCACGCCAGACCCGTCCGCTCGGCCACCGACCGCGGGTCGTCGGCGTAGACGTCCAGCAGCAGGTCGGTCTCCCGGTGCTCGGCCAGGAGCGTGAGGTCCGTGGTGCGGCGCAGCACGCGGTGCACGTCGTCGCCGCTGAGCGGGTAGGCCTCGACCGGATGTCGCCAGTGGCACGCGAGGAGGGTCCCGCCGGGGGCGAGGTGCGCGCGGAGCTCGCCCAGCACGCGCACGAGGGTGGACCGGTCGAGGTAGTAGCCGACCTCGGACAGGACGACGAGGTCGAACGGGCCCTCCGGCACGCCGGCCGCGACGTCCGCGACCTGGACCCGCACGCCCGGCACGCGCTCGCGGGCGCGCTCGACCGCGGCGGCCGACACGTCCACGGCCAGCAGGTCGTCGGCGCGCCCGGCCAGCTGCTCCGTGAGGACCCCGATCCCGCAGCCCACCTCCAGCACCCGGCCGTACCGCACGTCCGGCAGCGCCGCGAGAGTCAGCGCGCGCTTGCGCTCCTCGTACCAGCGGTCGGTGTACCCCCACGGGTCCTCGTGCCGGCCGTAGGTGGCGTCGAAGAACTCGCCGGTCAGCGACGGCCGGGCGGCCTCCTGCGTGACGACGACCTCGACGTCCCGGTCGAACGTGCGCAGGAACGCGGGGTGCAGCGTCGGAGCGTCCCGTGCGTCCGACGACAGCGCGGTGACCTGTGTCGCGTGCGCAGCGACGGCCCGGTGCTTGCGCACCACCGACCGGTCCGCGAGGTCGACCACCCGCAGGTGGTCCCACGGGACGTGCGGGTCGTCGGGCGTCGCCCAGTGCCAGAGCCACAGCGGGTACTCGAGCAGGGCGCAGCCGAGCTCGTCGGCCAGGGTCGCGCAGATCTCGCCGACGACCCGGTGGTCGCGGTGGCCGTCGCCGCGCCACGGGGCGACGAGCTGGTCGACCGGAAGGCCGTCCGCCAGCAGCGTCCGGAGGTCCGTCTCGACCGCGTCACGCACCTCGCGCAACCCGCCGTCGGGGTGTCCGAGCAGGGTGACGGGGGAGTCGGGGGACAGGAGCCGCACCGCCTCGCGGACCTCGGTCGATCGGATCTCGACGAGCGCATCCGCCGTGAGCGTCGGGGAGCCGGGGTGGGACGCGCTGCCGTCGGAGACGACGACCACCTCGGCCGGGTGACCAGCGTCCGCCAGCTCGGCCAGGATGCCGCCGGCCCCGAGCGTCTCGTCGTCCGGGTGGGCGGCGACGACCACGGTGCGCCCGGTGCGCCGGAGCGCGAGCGCGGGCAGGGCGCGGAACCGGGCGTCGGCCGACCAGGCGTCGGCGGGTGTGCCGGGGCTGCGCCCGTCGAACGTCACCACGGCGGGTCCTGCGACGCGGCGAGCGCCTGTCCCAGCGAGACGTCGTCGCGCTCGGCGTGCTGCTGGCGGACGTAGACCTGCAGGTCGGCCACCCGCTTCGCGTGCTCCGCCTCGAGCGCCAGCGGTGCCGGACCGAGCGCGTGCCCGGCGATCCGCAGCACGTCCTCACACACCCCCGCCACGGTCGCCCGCACCCGCTTGGCCAGCAGCCGGCCCTGCGCGGCGTCGAGCGAGCCCGCGTCCACCAGGCCGGCCGCCTCGGCGAGCGCCCGGCGGGCAGACTCCAGCCGCTGGTCGATCGCGCCGAGGTGCATCGCCAGCAGCGGGTCGTCGCGGCCCTGCGCCTGGGCGTGCACCCGCCGACCGATCCCGACGGCACCGCCGAACCAGCACGCCGCCACCCCGATCCCGCCCCACCAGAACCCCGGCCGTTCGAGGTACCAGCCGGGCGCTCCCACGGGCGTGGCGCGCACGTCGTCGAACTCGACGGCGGTGCTCGGGATCTCCGCGAGCCCGCGCGACACCCACTCCTGGTCGACCAGCCGGACCCCCGGCCCGCGCAGACCCACCGCGAACAGCCCCCGTGTGCCGTCCGCCAGGTGCGCGGTGACCAGCGCCGCGTCCAGCTCGCCGGCCAGCGAGCACCACGGCTTGGTGCCGTGCAACCGCCAGCCGTCGTCGCCCTCGACCGCGTCCAGCCGTCCGCCGGGGCCCTCCGCGGCGAACACGCCCCACGTCCGTCCGTCGTCGTCGCCGGTGCCGGCCTGCGCCAGGATCGCGCGCGCGTCGAGGTGCGGCTCGACCGCCCGCGCCACCCCGAGGTCGGCGGCGCCCAGCGTGGCCAGCAGCTCCCACAGCTCGGTCGTGCGGCCCTCGCCGGGGACCAGGTCGGCGGGCCAGGACACGACGACGCGCAGGGCGTCCCCGACCGTCCGGGGGATCGTCGGTGCACCGCTGCTCGGGCCGAGCGCGCGCAGCCGCACGCCTCCAGGCAGGGCCATCGTCGTCACTCCCAAGGGGACCAGCTCGGGGGGACCGCTGCTCGATCCGTCGTCCAGATCATCACCGCGGCGTGCCGGTCCCGCGACCCGAGCCGAGATCCGTGCGCAGGTGGACGGCCACGTGGCAGGGTCGGAGCGTGCACACCAGCGTGGCGGCGGACCGATGAGCGAGCTCGACGACGTCGCCGACGACCTGTACGCGGGGTCGCCCACGGACTTCGTCGCCCGCCGCACCGCCGCCGTGAAGGCCGCGAAGGCCGACAAGGACAGAGAGCTCGCCGACGCGATCGCCGAACTGCGCAAGCCGACCGTCTCGGCCTGGCTGGTCAACCTGCTGGTGCGCGACGATCCCGCCATGGCCGGGCAGATCGTCGCGCTCGGCGAGGGGCTGCGGGACGCCGAGCGGTCGCTGGACGGACCCGCGCTGCGGGAGCTGTCGACGCAGCGCCGCCAGCTCGTCCGCTCCCTGGTGGCCCGCGCCCGCCGGCTCGCTCAGCCGGCCGGTCAGAAGATCGGCGACACCGTGGCCCAGGAGCTCGACGCCACGCTCACCGCCGCGCTCGCGGACCCGGCAGTGGCGCGCGAGGTGCTCTCCGGACGGCTCACCGCGGCGCGCGAGTACGCGGGGTTCGGCAGCGCGGACACAGGGGACGCGCCGCCGCCGCCCCCGACCCCGAAGGCGCCGAGACCGCCGAAGGCAGCGGAGACACCCGCGCGCGGCCGCCTCCGGCTCGTCGGCGACTCGGAGCGGGCGGAACCGAAGGAGACCGCCGCCGACCGCGAACGCCGGCGCCGCGAGGAGCGCGAGCAGCGCGCCCGCGACGAGGCGCAGGCCGCGTGGGAGCAGGCCGACCGAGCCGCCGCGGAGGCCCGGCGTCGGCACGCGGCCGCGGTCGAGGCGCGCGACGAGAGCGCCGCCGAGGTCGCGCGAGCAGAGGAGCGCGCTGCGCGTGCGCACGAGGAGGAGGACGACCTGGTCCGCGAGCACGCGGAGGTGCGCCGCCGCCTCGCCGCCGCCGGCAAGGCCGCCACGGTGGCGGACAAGGACGTGGCCGCCACGCAGCAGACCCTGCGTGCCGACGACAAGGACGTCGCGACGGCGGAGCGCGAGCTGCACCGCGCGGAGCGGGCACGGGACGCGGCCGAGGCCGTACGCGACAGGACGTAGGAGAGGAACCGATGGCCGGCAGCAGGGACGACGCCCCGCGGGTGCACGCCGAGACGGTCGAGGAGTGGCGCGACTGGCTGCACGCCCACCACGCCACCGAGTCCGGCGTGTGGCTGGTGTCGTGGAAGTCCCCGACCGGCAAGCCGTCGGTCAGGTACGAGCTCGCGGTCGAGGAGGCGCTCTGCGTCGGGTGGATCGACTCGTCCGGCCGCAAGCTCGACGACGAGCGCAGCATGCTCTGGTTCACGCGGCGCAAGCCGGGCAGCGGCTGGGCGCGGACCAACAAGGAGCGGATCGTGCGCCTGGAGGCCGAGGGCCGGATGACGCCGGCCGGCCGCGCGCTGATCGACGCCGCGAAGGCGGACGGCTCGTGGACGCTGCTCGACGACGTGGAGAACCTGGTCGTCCCGGACGACCTGGCGGCGGCGTTCGACCGCTACCCGGGGTCACGCGAGCAGTTCGACGCCTTCCCTCCCTCGGCCCGGCGCGCCATCCTCGAGTGGATCGTGCAGGCCAGGCGGGAGAGCACGCGGGCGGCCCGGCTCGAGGAGTCGGCTCGGCTCGCGGCGGAGGGGAAGCGGGCGAACCAGTGGGTCCCGAAGTCGTAGGCGACGGCGACGCCGCAGGTCAGGGGCCGCTTTGGTGGTGGGCCACCGGCGCGGGTACCCTGTGCTGGTCCTGGAGACGTCGCATAGCCCGGTCTAGTGCGCGACCCTGCTAAGGTCGTGAAGGCGCAAGCCTTCCGTGGGTTCAAATCCCACCGTCTCCGCCCTTGCTCGAACCAGCAGCTCGAACCCTCAGGGTTCGGGCTGTTGCTGCGTCCGCCCCCGGCGCGCCAGCACCACGTCGCCGACGATCACCGCCAGCAGCACCGCGTTCGACACCCAGTTCAGCGCCAGCGGCGAGGCCCAGTCCCGCAGCGCGAACGCCCCGAGCACCACGACGACGCCGACCAGGTGCGGCATCGACCACCGGCCGCCGGTAGCGCGTCGGAAGAACGCGTTGCCCAACAGGTAGACCGCCGCCGCCCCGCAGATCAGCCCCGCGGTCCACGTGTCGGTGTGCCCGAGGGGGTGCAGGAGCACCAGCTCGTCGGCCACCGCTGTGAGCACGATGCCGGTGATCAGCAGGAACGGGACGTACGTGTAGGCGGTCTGCGCGACCATCCCGGGCTCCGCGCGCGACGAGAAGTACTCGGTGGCCGACCGCTCGGACCGGTCGAAGAAGAGCAGCCACATGAGGACGGTGCTGACGAACGCGGCGAGGAACGCCAGCAGCGTGGTGGCGTCCAGCTCCAGCTCCGCGAACGCCGTGCCGGTGACGATGATCGACTCGCCCAGGCTGATGATGAGGAACAGGGCCACCCGCTCGGCCATGTGCGAGCCGCGCACGGACCACGTCGTCGGATCGGTCGGGCCCATGAACGGCACCCAGAACAGCGCCCGTGGCCCGACGACGTCGATGAGCGCCGCCGTGATCCACAGCGCCGGCCGCAGGTGCTCGTCGACCAGCGCACCCGCGATCCAGAACACCCCGGACACGCTCAGCCACACGGTGATCCGCACGAAGTTGGTGGCGTTCTCCGGCCAGTGCCGTCCCATCGCCCATGTCGTGAACAGCGTCCGGCCCACCTGGATCACCACGTACGGCACCGCGAACAGCAGCGCCTTGCCCTCGAACGCCTCCGGGATCGCGCTCGACATGAGCAGGCCCAGCAGCATGAGGACCAGCAGCATCGTCCGCACGGGGGTCTTGTCCGGGTCCAGCCAGTTGGTGACCCACGTGGTGTCGATCCACAGCCACCACACCGCCCACGCGAGCACGAGCGTCTGGAGCAGCGTGCTGGGGTCCGGGTGCGCGATGAGGCTGTGCGACAGCTGCGTGACCGCGAAGACGAACACGAGGTCGAAGAACAGCTCGATGTAGCCGACCCTGCTGCCGTCGTGGCCACCCCCGTGCCGGAGCACGTCCGTGCGCATACCCCACCGGCCGCCGCCGGTACCCAGCCTCAGCGTGCCGCTGCCCGATCCCGTCACCTGCGCGATCCTGCCACGAGCGTGTGATGGGTCACGTGCATCCGGTTTGGGCCACCGGGCACCTGACCTGTATCGTCGTCTGCGGCCCGTCGAGGGCCATGCGCCCGTAGCTCAATGGATAGAGCATCTGACTACGGATCAGAAGGTTGGGGGTTCGAGTCCCTTCGGGCGCACCCAGTACGGATGTGACAGTGAGGCGCACTGCGGCGAACGCAGTGCGCCTCTCTCTTTGCCCAGAGCAGGCGCAGGTCACAGGCCTGCCCAGTGGTTCATGGGGCCCTCGTCGGACGCGGCCCTCCGGGCGCTGCTCCCGTCTCGGGCCTCCTCAGCCCGGCCGACGGAGCCAGCAGGCGCGCCAGCTCCGAGCGCGACGTCGCACCGACCTTCGACGAGGCGCGGTACAGGTGGCCCTCGACCGTCCGGACCGAGACGACCAGCAGGTCCGCGATCGCCCGGTTCGAGAGCCCTTCTGCGGCGAGGAGCGCGCACTCACGTTCCCGGTCGCTCAGCGCCGCCGGGGCGTCGATCGCGGACAGCGCCGGGCTCCACGCGCCGCCGCACTCGGCAGCCAGCCGGTGCGCCATGGCGGACGCGGACAGGGCGGAGCCGTGCAGGCTGCGCGCGCGGAACTGAGTCGCGGCCTGCGCTGCGGCGTCGGCAGCCGCGAGCAGGTCGCCTGCTGCCTCGAGGCGACCGGCGACGTCCATGAGTGCCACGCCGTCGCCGTGCGCGAGCGCTGACGCATGCTGCGCGGCCAGCAGCGGACGACGTCCGTCGACGACGAGCGCGAGCTGGGCGAGCCGGTCCGCGCACTGCCGGTCGTCGAACCTGACCGCGACGTGCAGCGCGAGCATCTCGCAGGCGAGCTGGCCCCGCTCCCGGGCGATCTGCGCCGCACCACGGGCGCGTTCTCGGGCGAGCGTGGTCGAGCCGTGGGCGGCGGCGACCCACGCGCCCGCGAGCGCGATCTCCGGCGCGTAGCGCAGGAAGCCGGTGTGCGGATGCTCGACCAGGGTCTCGTGCGCCCGGGTCGCGCGCTGCGGGTCGCCGCTCTGGGCGGCGGCTCGAGCGAGACTCATCAGGCTCACGACGAGCCACCCCGACGTGTCGCCCGAGGCCAGGAACGCGGTCGACGAGGCGGTGAAGTGGTCGAGCGCCGCCGGCAGCTGCCCACGCCCGAGTGCCGTCAGGCCGAGCATCGTCGCGGACATCGCCTGCGGACCGCCGGGGAGGTCCGCGAGCGCGGCGACGGCCTCGGCGACCAGCTCTGCCGCCTCCTCGATCTCGCCGAGGCTCAGGAGCGCTGCCTCGCAGGACATGAGGATCGGGTACCGCAGCATCGCGACCCCGGGGTCGGCCTCCGAGTGCCGCTGCGCGAGCTGGAGGTCGCGCCGCATCGCCGTCGTGTCGCCGAGATCGCCGTGCGCGACGACGCGCCCCCACTCGAGCAGGATCGCGGCGACCGGTGGCGCGTCGGCCCAGCTGTCTCGCGCCTGCGAGACCGCGATCGCCTGGTCCGGCGCTCCGAGGAAGGCGAGCATCGTGGTGCGGATCCCGGCCAGGCCCTTCGCGACGGCGGGGTCGTGGAGGAGCCCGTCGACCTCGGCGAGCACCGCGTCGGCGCCGGCCGCGTCACCCAGGTCGAAGAACAGGTTCCCCGCGCGCAAGGTGGCCAGGGCGACGAGGTACTGGTCGGGTCCGGCCCACGGGAGGGTCGAGAGCAGGTCGCGCGCGTCGTCGCCGCGGCTCATCAGGGACACCGCCATCGCGCCGACCGCCACCGCCTCCGGCCCGCCACCCGCGGCCTCCGACGCCGCCGCGAGACGCTCCGCCAGAGGCAGCTGCAGCATCCGCGACGCCTCCCGCGCTCCCGCGAGGAACAGGGCGGCATCGGGCGGCAGGTCCGACTCGAGGGTGAGCACCGCCCGCCGGAGCGCCGCGTCGACGCCGAGCCGCGCGGTCGGCGTCTCGGACGTGAGCATCCCGGCGGCCATGCCGCGCAGCCGCGCGGCGCGCACCGCGCCGATCCCGAGTCGTCGCACGTCGCCGTACAGCGGGTGCGCCAGCCGCAGGCGTCCGGCCGCCCCGCCGGGGTCGCCATGATGAGCCCCGCTGCCTCGGCCCGCTCGACCGGCGCTCCGCCCAGGCCATCGAGCACGGCGTCGAACGGGAGGGGCTCGGCGATCGCGAGCAGGTCGACCACGTCGGCGACGTCGGCCGGGATCGCACCCATCTGGGCGGTGATGAGCTCCAGGAGCGTCGGGGACAGGACGGGGTCGCCGTGCCACACCCAGGTGCCCGCTCTGACCTCGAGGCGACCCGCTCGACGTTCGTCGTCGATGATGCGCCGCGCGTGCAGCACGTTGCCGTGCGTGAGGTCCCACAGCTTCGCCGCGGCACCGGCGTCGACCGGTCCGCCGAGCACGACGCGCAGGAGCTCGGCCGACTCCGGCTCGGCCAGCGGCTCGAGGTCGACCCGCTCCACGAGACCGTCCTTCCACAGCGCGGCCACCGTCTCGGGCACCGGCTCACCGACGCGCAGCGTCAGCAGCACCACGGCACGGGTCTTGTGCACCAGCTGGTGCACCACCACGGCCGACGTCTCGTCGAGCTGGTGGACGTCGTCGACCGCCACGACCGTTCCGGAGCCGTCCGTCCCCGACAGCAACGCGTCGAGCACGGCGCCGACCACCCGGAACGGGTCCGCGCTGGTGCTCGGCACCCGCAGGCCCGCGAACACCCCGAGGGGCAGGCGCTTGGCGGACGCGGTCGCCACGAACGAGAGCACCGACCGGTCGAGCGCCGCGACCCGCTCCGCGGCCTCGGCCGCCAGGCGGGTCTTCCCGACGCCGGCCGGGCCGGCGATGACCGTGCCGCGTCGACCACCCTCACCGGTGAGGGTCGAGGTCACACGCGCGAGCTCGCCCTGGCGTCCCACCCATGGCCCCTGCAGGCTCATGCTCGCGATCGTAGACCGGGGCCCCTGGCGCGCCGCCAGGGCCCGACGCGTACCCGGTGCCGGCCCGCCCCCGGAACGAGTAGCGGGCTACTCGTCGCACCCGGGCCCAGGCGCGTCAGCGTGGACGGACGAGCAACCGCTCGTCGGACCACGGAGGACCACCCCATGACCCACGCGACCCTGAGCCGCGACGTCCACCTCGAGACGGTGATCGAGTTCGAGCTGGACCCCGCCGACGCGCAACCACGCGACCTGAGGGCCCGATCGGTGCTCGCGCGGCGGCTCGCCGGGGTCGCCGGCGTTGCCGTGGGTGCGGTCGTCGTCGCTCTGGTAGCGACCGGCACCACCGCAGGTCCCTCGCTACCTGCGCCCTCCCCGGCTCCCGCCGCGCACACAGCGCCGACGACGACGGGGCCCGACTCGCCCTCGGCCGAGGCTGCGACGCGAGCCGCCCATGACGCCGAGGTCGCCCGCGCCACGGTCTGGGTGCAGACCCATGGCCCCGGCAGTGGCGCGTACCGCACGTGGAGCTCGGATGACCCGACCTGGTGGGTCAGCGCATGGGATCGCCGTGAGCTCCCTCTGACGAGTGTCGGTAGGGGCCTTTCCCCTCCGTCGCCGCCGGAGGAGACTCGGACCAGCGGGCCCGAGGTCGCCCTCCACGGCGACGGTCCCTGGAGGTGTGCCGTGCGACGACGACGGTTGATCTTCCGCTCGGTGGTGCTGGTGGTCGCGCTCGGCGGGGCTCTCGCCCTGCTGCTCCCCACACCCTGGTTCTCGCTCGGACTGGCGGTCCTCGGCATCGTGCTCGCGCTGACGGCGGTCTTCGCCCTGGTCAACCTCCTCGCCGTGCGCCGCGACCGCGCGCCCGACCACGAGCCGCCCGGTGCGTGGTGGTGGTGCGAGCTCCCGATCGACCACAGGTTCGTCCGGGTCGCCGCGGTCGACTCGACGTGGCGGTGCACGCGGTGCGGGGACGTGCGGCACGTGCCACCGCCGCGGGCGACGTCGGACGTCTGGGCGCAGGGCGACAGCGGCTTCCCGATGGGGTACCACGACTGACCCGTCCGCCCCGGGGACCAGGCCCGGCCCGTCACGATCCGTCCTGAGGCCCACGCGCGCCGGCGCCGCCCGACCGCACAGTGAGGATCGTGACCCTCTACGTCGGCCGTCTCCCGGAACGAGTGCGCCGCCGCCGCGCGCGCTGGGTGATCGCGGGTGCGGTCGCCGTGCTGTGCGTCGCCGTGGCCGGCGTCGTCCATGCGCTCGGCAGCGCGGCGGCGCCGGCCGCGCACGGGCTGGACCCCGAGCTCGAGCGCCGGTTCGCGGCCGCCCAGGCGGCCGCGGAGGTGGCCGGCGTGCCCCTCACGCTCACCTCCGGGTGGCGGTCCGCGGCGGACCAGCAGGCGATCGTCGACGACGCGGTCGAGCGGTACGGGTCGCTCGAGGAGGCGCGCCGGTGGGTGCTCCCGCCCGAGTCGTCCGCACACGTGCAGGGGACGGCGGTCGACGTCGGGCCCACCGAGGGAGCCCTCTGGCTGGGGGAGCACGGGTTCGAGCTGGGCCTGTGCCGCACGTACGCGAACGAGATCTGGCACTTCGAGCTGCTGGCCGACGGCGCGGACGCGTGCCCGGAGCTGCACGCGGACTCGTCCAGCGGCTGGTGAGGAGCGCTCAGACCTCGGCGTTCTTCTTCTGCACGCGGTTGCGCAGGAAGATCAGCGGGAGGATCAGCGTCCCGAGCATGGTGACGATCCAGACCGTGAGCGACCCGAACACCCAGGCGGTGGTGCCGCTGATGGTCAGGCCGTCACCGAAGAGCGTCGCCACCCAGAGCGCCGCGACGGTGGAGACCAGACCGACGGCACCCGTGAGCGCGTTGGCGTACCTGCGGGACATCACCAGGAACCACGGCGTGAGGATGCTCTGGAGGACGGCGAACACGACGACGGCGACGAGGAACCCCGAGGCGGTCACGGTGAACCCGTCGACGATCAGCGACGCGATCCACAGGCCCAGGGCTGCCGAGGCGAGGAAGATGAACGCTCGGATCAGGAAGACGACCATCGGGTACCCGCTCCCGCTCGGCGACGCTGCGACCTGGGACTCAGCCTAGGGACACGTCGCACGGGCCCGCCAGGGTGTGACGCGACCGATTGTTACGACTGTTCGCACGGCTCGGTCGATCGCCGGGACGCCCGCTACCGTGGCTCGCGTGACGGAGAACTCGACACCCACGCCCATCGCCACGCCCGAGCACACGGTCGACGGCTTTGTCCGGGAGTTCCTGCGGGAGCTGAACCTCGGGCAGGGCACCGACCTGACGCGCGCGTCGGTCAATGACAAGTACCTTGCCATGGCCCGCACGGTGCGCCACTACCTGATGGTCCGGTGGCTGGAGACGCTCCGCCGGCAGTTCCAGATCCAGGCGAAGTCGGTGGCGTACCTGTCGGCGGAGTTCCTGCTGGGCCGGCAGCTGGACAACGCGCTGCTCGCGTCGGACCTGGAGGACGTGGTCCAGGAGGGCCTGGCGTCTCTGGGCATCGACCTGGCGGAGCTGCGCGAGGCGGAGGTCGAGCCCGGCCTGGGCAACGGTGGTCTCGGCCGGCTCGCCGCGTGCTTCATCGACTCGCTCGCGACGATGAACGTGCCCTGCATCGGCTACGGCATCCGGTACGAGTACGGCATCTTCCGCCAGACGTTCGTCGACGGCTGGCAGGTGGAGAAGCCGGACAACTGGCTGGCGCTGGGCTCGCCGTGGGAGTTCCCGCACCCGGAGGCCGCCGTCACGGTCGACTTCGGCGGGCACACCGAGCAGTACGTGGCCGACGACGGCCAGACGCGGAGCCGCTGGGTGCCGGGCTGGAGCGTGCTCGGCGTCCCCTACAACTACATGGTGCCGGGGTACGAGAACGGCCGCGTGAACACGCTGCGGCTGTGGAGCGCCCGTGCGACCCGCGCGTTCGACCTCGAGATCTTCAACGCCGGTGACTACGCGCAGGCCGTCCGCGCCCAGACGTTCGCGGAGAACATCTCCAAGGTGCTCTACCCGGAGGACTCCACGCCGCAGGGCAAGGAGCTGCGCCTCCAGCAGCAGTACTTCTTCGTCGCGTGCTCGATCCGCGACTTCCTGGACCAGGTTCTCCCGCACGACTTCGACCTGCACAAGCTTCCCGAGCGGATCATCTTCCAGCTCAACGACACCCACCCCGTCATCGCCATCCCGGAGCTCATGCGGATCCTGGTCGACGAGAAGGGCTGGGACTGGGACGACGCCTGGGCCACCACCCAGAAGTGCTTCGCGTACACCTGTCACACGCTGCTGCCGGAGGCCCTCGAGGTCTGGCCGGTGGACCTGCTGGGCAAGCTGCTGCCCCGCCACCTCGAGATCATCTACCGGATCAACGAGGACTTCATGGCCGAGCTCCGGGAGGCCTACCCGGACGACGAGCTGCGGGTGCGCCGGATGTCGATCATCGCCGAGTACCCCGAGCGGGCCGTGCGGATGGCGTACCTGGCCACGGTCGCGGGCTCGAAGGTGAACGGCGTCGCGGCACTGCACTCGCAGCTGCTCAAGGACAAGGTGCTGCACGACTTCTCCGACTACTTCCCGGACAAGTTCATCAACGTCACCAACGGCGTCACGCCGCGCCGCTTCGTCCGGCTGGCCAACCCGGGACTGTCCGAGCTGGTCACCGCGGCCATCGGGGACGGCTGGGTGACCGACCTGGAGCGGTTGAAGGAGCTGGAGCCGCTGGCCGAGGACGCCGAGTTCCGGCGGGCGTTCCGCGAGGTCAAGCGGGCCAACAAGCTCCGGCTGGTCGACGTGCTCAAGGAGCGCGACGGCATCGTGATCGACCCCGACACGATGCTGGACGTGATGGTCAAGCGCCTGCACGAGTACAAGCGGCAGACCCTCAAGCTCCTGCACGTGGTCACCCTGTACGACCAGGTGCGGTCCGGCGCCGTGCGGATCGAGGACGTCACGCCGCGCACGTTCGCGTTCGGGGCCAAGGCGGCTCCGGGCTACAAGATGGCGAAGCAGACCATCGGCCTGATCAACGCCGTCGGCCGCACCATCAACAACGACCCGGCGCTCCAGGGCCGGCTCACCGTGGCGTTCCCCGCCAACTACAACGTGACGCTCGCGGAGAAGCTCATCCCCGCGGCGGACCTGTCGGAGCAGATCTCGCTGGCCGGCAAGGAGGCGTCGGGAACGGGCAACATGAAGTTCGCGCTCAACGGTGCCCTGACCATCGGCACCGACGACGGCGCGAACGTCGAGATCCGCGAGCTCGTGGGTGACGACAACTTCTTCCTGTTCGGGCTGCTCGAGCCGGAGGTCGCGGAGATCGTCGACCGCGGCTACCACCCGACGTCCTTCTACGAGCAGAACCGCTCGCTGCGGCACGCGCTCGACCTGATCGCGTCCGGGGTGTTCTCCGACGGGGACCGGACGACGTTCGAGCCCATCGTGTCCAACCTGCTCTCGGAGGACCGGTTCCTGGTGCTGGCCGACTACCAGGCCTACATCGACGCGCAGGCCCGGGTCGACGAGGCCTACGCGGACACCGAGGCGTGGACGCGGTCCGCCGTGCTCAACGTGGCACGCTCCGGCTACTTCTCCTCCGACCGGTCCATGCGCGACTACATCGACCGCATCTGGCACACCCACCCGGTTCTGCCGGAGCGCTGACCTGAAGTGCAGCGAAGGGTGGGGGCGCGCCAGAGCACCCGCCCGCAGCGGAACGCAAGGGCAGCGCGACCACAAGAGTGAGAAGTGACGGCACACAGCGTCCGAGGAAGTGGTCGCCAGCGCGCTCACTTCCTCGGACGCTGTGACGTGGTGGCGGGGCCTACCCTTGACGCGTGACACCCGCGAAGAAGTCCCAGGAGATGAAGGCGTCGACCGCCGCCGCCAAGCTCGACGTGTACCTGCCGGCCACGCCGGAGGACTTCCAGAACCGGATGATCACGCGTGACGAGCTGACCGAGCTCCAGCGCACGCCCCCGCAGTGGCTGGTGGACCTGCGCCGCGACGGGCCGCACCCGCGCAGCGTCATCGCCGGCCGGCTGCGCATCTCCATCGGCGGGCTTGCCCGCGGCGGGATCACGGACCCGCTGACCACGGAGGAGATCGAGGCGCTCCAGGCCGAGCCGCCCAACTGGCTGGTCCGCGAGCGCGAGATCGCCGCGCAGGTGCGCCTGGAGGAGCGGCTCCAGGAGTCGCGCGAGGCGGACCGCAAGGCTGATGCGGACCGCAAGGCAGCCGCCGCCCGCGAGAGCTGACCCTCTCGGTCAGAGCCCTCCGCGCGGGGGCTCGAAGTCGGGCACCAGCACGGGCGTGTCGCGGTTGAGCGACTCGCCCCGGAAGTACGGCCGCAGGGACAGCTTCGCCGCGCACGCGACCATCAGCGGCACCCCGAGGGCCAGCATCCCGACGCCGATGATGAACACCCCGCCGACGCCGCCGAAGCTCGTGTACCCGTAGTCGGGGTCGAGCATGTCCCGCGCCGAGATGCCGAACGCCCAGACCATGCCGGCACCGCCCAGCACCGGGAACAGGCCGCGCAGGAAGAAGTTGCGGGTGCTGCGGAAGATGGACCGCCAGAAGTACGCGACGCAGGCGAACGCGGTGACCGCGTAGTAGAACGCCACGGCGAGGCCCAGCGAGGCGATGGAGTCGAACAGGGCGTCCTCGCTGAGCAGCTTGAGCACGATGTAGAAGACGCCCGCGGTGATCCCCATGACCAGGGTGGAGAACGACGGGGTCTTGAACACCGGGTGCACGCGCGCGAACTGCTCGGGCACCGCCTTGTAGACCGCCATCGCCAGGGTGCCGCGGGCGGTCGGCAGGATCGTCGTCTGCGTCGAGGCGGTGGCGGACACCGCGATGACCAGCAGCAGGACGAACGCCATCACCGGTCCCAGCAGCGGACCGCCGAGCACGGTGACCACGTCGTCGATGTTGGCCTCGTTGTTCAGGCCGATCCCCGTGGTGCCGAACCCGGCGTACGCCTGCACGGCGACGGCGACGAGGCAGTAGGTGACCAGCAGGATGACCGTGGCCAGCACCGCGGCGCGTCCCGGGGTGCGCGCGAGGTCCTTGGTCTCCTCGTTGACGGCCAGGCACGCGTCCCAGCCCCAGTAGATGAAGATGCACAGGATCACCGCGGCGGCGATGGCCGACGACGACAGGCCAGCCGGGCTGAACCAGGACCACTGCGGGAGCACGGCCTGCGGTCCGGCGGTGCCGGCGTAGACCTTCCAGAGCGCCAGGATGCTCAGGCCGCCGAGCACGATGAACTGGAAGACGACGAGCACGTTCTGCAGGCGCTCGCTGACCAGGATGCCGCGGTAGCTCACCCAGGTCATGGCGGCGATGAAGCCGACGCCGATCAGCAGGACGGCGATGCGGTTCTCGGCCACCCCGTCGAGGCCGAACGCGCGCAGGAAGTAGACGGCGGCCACCTCGGCCACGTTCGCCAGCACGATGATCCCGGACACCGCCAGTCCCCAGCCGCCCAGCCAGCCGACCCACGGACCGAGCGCCTTGGCTCCCCACGTGAACGTGGTCCCGCAGTCCGGCATGACCGAGTTGAGCTCGCGGTACGCGATCGCGACCAGCAGCATCGGCACGAACGCGATGAGGAACATGGCTGGGGACTTGTCACCGACCGCCAGCACCACGTAGCCGAGAGTGGCCGCCAGCGAGTAGGCGGGTGCCGTGGAGGCGAGGCCGATGACGGTGTTGCCCCACAGGCCGAGGCTGCCGGAGCTCAGCCCTTTCGCCGGTGCGGGGGACTCGTCGGTCAGGGCGCTGCTCATCGGACCTCCCGGCTCGCGTCGTCGCGGTACCCCCGGATCCGGACATTACTCCCACGACCCCTGCAGGAGTCGTGCCGCGACGAGAACAACGTGGGTGGCGTCATGACCCGACGAAGCGCCACCGAGGTTGTTCTCGGGGTCAGCGGGGGCGGGGTTTGCGTGCGCGGGGTGTGGCCGAGCCCTTGGTCGGCGTCTTGCGGCCCGACGCGCCCCTGCCCGACGCGGCTTTGCCTGACGCGCTCGTGCCGGATGCGCTCTTGCCCGTCGCGCCCGTGCCGGACCCCTTGCCGCGGGTCTTCGCCGGGGTCGGTTCCGGCGCCGGGGCGCCCCGGCCGCGTGACGACGTCGCCGTGCGGCCGCGGACGATCCCGATGAACTCCTCGGTCAGGTCGTCGTACCGGTCGGTGACCCACGCCAGGCCCACCGCGGAGCCGGGCGCGTCCCGCACGATCCTCGCGACCAGGCCGCGGCGCTGGTGCAGGCGCCCGAGGGACTGCGGCAGCACGAGCACGCCGACGCCGGCGGCGACGAGCTCGACCGCGTCGGCGGTCGTGGGGACGGGGTCGCCGGCGAACCGCGTGCCGGGGGCGTCGGCCCAGTGCAGCTGGTCGTCCAGGGGCACGACGAGCAGCTCGTCGTCGAGGTCCGTGGCGTCGATCTCCTCGACCACGCTGAACACGTGGTCCTTGGGCACGACGACCACGGTGGACTCGGTGTACAGCGGCATGGTCGACAGGTCGTCGCCGACGGCCGGCAGGCGGACCAGGGCGACGTCCGCGCCGCCGGAGCGCAGCAGGGGCACCGCCTCGTCGGGCGACGCGTGCACCAGCTCGACCGGCACGTCCCGCAGCCGCTCCGCCCACACGCGCAGCCAGCGGTCCGGGTTGACGCCGGGGACGAGCAGGATGCGGAACGTCATCGAACCCTCCGGAACACCAGGTCGCGGACCTCGTGGCCCAGGTCGAGGCCGCGCCGCTCGAACTTGGTGACCGGCCGGTGCGGCGGACGAGGGACGAAGCCGTCCACCGTGTTCTCGAGGGACGGGTCGGCGGTGAGGACCTCGAGCATGGCGTCCGCGTAGTCCACCCAGTCCGTGGCGCAGTGCAGCGTGCCGCCCACGCGCAGCCGCGAGAGCAGGAGCCCGATGTGCGCGGGCTGCACCAGCCGGCGCTTGTGGTGCTTGGCCTTGGGCCACGGGTCGGGGAAGAACACGTGCACGGCGTCGAGCGACTGCTCCGGCAGCGACGTGCGCACGAGGTCGAGGGCGTCGCCGTGGGCGATCCGCACGTTCGTGAGCCCCGCGCGGTCGACCAGGACGAGCAGGTTGGCGACTCCCGGCAGGTGCGCCTCGACCGCCAGGTAGTCGCGCGACGGGTCGGCGGCGGCCATCGCGGCGGTGGTCTCGCCCATCCCCGACCCGATCTCCAGCACCACCGGGGCCGACCGCCCGAAGAGCGCGACGGTGTCCAGGGAGCCGTCGGGCAGCTGCGGCACCGGCGAGCCCGCGTCGTGCACCGAGAACCCGTAGCGCGGCCACAGGTGGCGCAGCGCGTCCTCGCGCTCCTGGCTCAGGGGTGAGCGGCGCGGGTGGAACGTGCGCAGCGGCTCGTGCGGCCGCGACGCCAGGTGCCGGAACGCGTCGGACGGGAGGCTCACGGGGGTCCAGCCTAGGCGTCGGTCGCGGGCCCCATCAGCGCGAAGACCTCACCGAACGGTCCGGAGACGATCGCCATGCGCCCGAACGCGGTGTCGGTCGGCGGGCTGACGACCGTGCCGCCCAGCTCACCGACGCGCGCGGCGGCGGCGTCGGTGTCCGGCACGCCGAAGTAGAGGGTCCAGGCGGCGGGCGCGTCCGAGGCCTGGCCGCCGTAGCCGCCCACCCCCGCCACGGGTGCGCCGCCGACGGACACCGACGCGTAGGCGAACCCCGGGGCGCTGAGGTCCTCGACGTCGTAGCCGAACACCCGCCGGTAGAACGCGACGGCGCCGGGCTGGTCGTGCACCATGACCTCGGACCAGACCACCGAGCCGGGCTCCTCGACGACGTCCCAGCCGGTGTGCGAGCCCGGCTGCCAGACCCCGAAGGCGGCGCCGGAGGTGTCGACGAAGATGCCCATGGTGCCGAAGTCCATGACGGACATCGGCGGGACGACCACCTGCCCGCCGGCGTCGGCGATCGCAGCGGCGGTGGCGGCGAGGTCCTGGGTCGCCAGGTAGACGCACCAGGCCGGTGGTGGCGCGGGGTCGTCGCCCATCGGCTCGCCGAGCCCGACCACCCGACGCCCGTCGACGAACGCCTGGGTGTACGAGCCGACCTCGGGGCCGCCGACCTCGAACTTCCAGCCGAAGAGCGGCCCGTAGAACGCGCAGGCGGCGTCGAGGTCCGGCACCGTGATGTCGGCCCACGCCGGCGTGCCGGTGGGCCAGGCCTCGAGGTGGGTGGTCATGCACTCAGCCAACACCTCCGCCGGGGTGGCCGCACGCGGGCGACCAGCACGAACGCGCTCGTGGGGAGACATCACCCGGCGCCTGTGCTAGTCACGTCTCATGGCACACCCCGCTGCGGGCGACCCCGCGGAGACCCCGGTCGCGGTGGTGTCCCCTGCGGGGTCGACCCAGGACGCGCACGGCGAGAGCACGCTCACCGTCGTCGTCGCCTTCGGGGCCAACCTGCTCATCGCCGTCGCCAAGACGATCGCCGCCGTGATGACCGGGGCGGCGTCGATGCTGGCGGAGGCGGCGCACTCGTGGGCCGACGCCGGCAACGAGGTGTTCCTGCTCATCGCGCAGCGCCGTGCCGCACGAGCACCGGACCCGACCCACCCGCTCGGCTACGGCCGCGAGGTGTACGTCTGGTCGCTCTTCGCCGCGATCGGGCTGTTCGCGGTGGGCGCCGGGGTGTCGATCACGCACGGGATCCAGGAGCTCATCCACCCGGAGCCGGCCAGCAACTTCGGCGTCGCCTACGTCGTCCTGGGGGTCTCGGCGGTGCTCGAGGCGGTCTCGTTCGTGCAGGCGTCGCGCCAGGTGAAGAGCGCCGCGGCACGGCAGGACCGGGACGTCCTCGAGCACGTGCTGGAGACGTCGGACCCGACCGTGCGGGCGGTGTTCTTCGAGGACGCGGCGGCGCTCGTCGGCATCCTCATCGCCACCGTCGGCATCGCGCTGCACCAGGTGACGGGCTCGCCGGTCCCCGACGCGGTGGGCTCGATCCTCGTCGGGGTGCTGCTGGCCGTCGTCGCCGTGGTGCTCATCGACCGCAACCGGCGGTTCCTCGTCGGCCAGGCCGTGGACCCGAGCCTGCAGGCCGCCGCCGTCCGGGCGCTGCTGGAGCTCCCCGAGATCGACCGGGTCACCGAGCTGCGGCTCGAGTTCGTCGGTGCGCGGCAGATCTACCTGGTGGGTGCCGTCGACCTCGCGGGCAACATGGCCGAGGACGACGCGTCGCACGTGCTCGCGTCGCTGGAGCGGCGGATCTCGGCGACGCCCGCGGTGGTCGGCGCGACGCTCTCGCTGTCCGAGCCGCAGGACCCCGGCCTCTGACGTGACGACCACGCCGCTGCCCGTCGCCGAGGAGCCGTTCCGCGTCCCTGTCCGGGACCTGCTGCGGCTCGCGGTCCCGGCGGCGGTGATCGGCATCGGCTGTGCGCTGACGCTCTTCGCGCTCAGCTGGCTGGCCAAGCAGCTCGAGGGCTGGATCTGGGACGACCTGAGCGCGGCGCTCGGCGTTGATCGGAACTCCGCGCTCTGGATCATCGCCGTGCTCACGCTGACCGGCCTGCTGATCGGTCTCGTCATCCGCTACGTGCCGGGGCACGCCGGTCCGGACCCCGCGACGCAGGAGCTGGTCGCCGCGCCGCTGGGTCTGCGCGTGCTGCCGGGGCTGGCGCTCGCGCTGGTGCTCATGCTCGCGGGCGGGGTGAGCCTCGGGCCGGAGAACCCGATCATCGGGATCAACGTGGGCCTGGCGGTCGCGCTCGGGCTGCGCTTCCTGCCGAAGGTCAAGGCGAACGTGTGGCTGGCCATCGCGGTGTCCGGCACGATCGGCGCGATGTTCGGCACACCCGTCGCGGCCGCGCTGCTGCTCTCGGAGCTCGATGCGGGCGACCGTCGGATCCCGCTCTGGGACCGGCTGTTCGCGCCGCTGGTCGCGGCCACGGCCGGCGCGCTCACCATGCTCCAGCTGGAGGACCTGGACCTCTCCGTGCAGGTCCCCGCGTACACCTACGGCGGACTGGAGGACCTGGGCTACGCGATCGTCATCGCCGTCGGCGCCGCCGCGGTCGGCCTCGTCGCCGTGTACCTGTTCGTGCCGATGCACCGGTTGTTCCTGCGGATCGGCCACCCGGTCCTCATGCTCACGGCCGGGGGTCTGCTGCTGGGCCTGCTCGGGGCGCTCGGCGGCGAGGTGACCCTGTTCAAGGGGCTGTCGCAGATGCAGGAGCTGCCGGGGCTGGCCGCCACGACGACCGCCCTCGGGTTCCTGGCCATGGCCGGCATCAAGCTGGCCGCGCTGCTGGTGGCCGCCACCTCCGGGTTCCGTGGCGGTCGCATCTTCCCGGCGCTGTTCGTCGGCGTCGCGCTCGGGTTCGCGGTGCACACCGCGTGGGACACCGTGCCGCTGGCGCTCGCGGTCGGTGCTGCGGTGGTCGGGATCGTCGTCGCCGCCACCCGCAACGGCTGGCTGAGCCTGTTCATGGCGGTCGCCGTGGTGCCTCAGGTGTCGCTGCTGGTCGGGTTGGTGCTCGCCACGCTCGCGGCCTGGCTGGTGGTCACCAACCGGCCGCCGCTGCTGGACCCGGTCAGCCCAGACGCGCGTCCAGGAACCTGAGCACCTCGGCGACGTACGTGTCGCGGGCCGGCGCGGGGGACAGGGCCAGGTCGTGCGCGCCGCCGGGGATCTCGACGAACGTGACGTCCGGCCCGAGGTTCGGGGCCAGCCGCTTGATGTCGGCGACGTCCAGCACCGAGTCGGTGGTCAGCAGGGCGTCGTGCCAGACGTCGTCGGGGCCGGAGGCGTCGGAGGCCAGGACCAGGACCGGGACGTTGATGTCCAGGCCGCGGGCGACGCGAGCGTGGCCGCGACGGATGGTCCGGGCGAGCCCGGCGCGGGCCGGGAAGCCGTCGTGCGGCTTCCACGCGAGGTCGTACGACCACTCGCCACCGGTGCCCTCGTGCAGGGCGCGCCCGTAGAACGGGCCGATCTTGCCCACGGGGAGTTCCGGGGCGACCTTGCCGACGCCGTCGAGCACGGCCGTGAACACCCTGCGCTCGAACCACGAGCCGCGCAGGTCCAGCCACGGGCTGTTGAGCACCAGCGCGTCGATGAGGTGCTCGCCCCGGCGGGCGTCCGCCCACAGGGACGTGACGAGCCCGCCCATCGAGTGGCCCAGCAGGACGACCTCGTCGTGGTCGGTGCGGATGATCCGGAGGGCGGTGTCGATCTCCTCGGCGTACGCGCCCAGGTCGGTGACGTGGTTGGGCGGCCGGCCGTCGCGGATGGACCGGCCGTAGTCGCGCAGGTCGAGCGCGTAGACGTCGTAGCCGCGGACGGCCATGGCGTCGGCGAACTGGGTCTGGAAGAAGTAGTCGACGAACCCGTGCACGTAGAGCAGGGCGCGTCGGCTGGGTGAGCCCGTGCGATGGACCAGGGTGGCGACGGGGTCAGGGGTTTTGCCGTCGGGGCGCAGAGGCAGCGTCTGAGCGGTCCAGCCCGGGAGCACGTCATCGTCCATGGCGTGATCGTGCCACGCGGGGCTGTCCCGGGTGGCTCGCAGACTTGAGCGGAATAGACTCAACTCTGGCTGCGGTTGCGAAGAGCAGACTCGATACACAAGGAGGTCACGTGGACGCCAAGTTCACCACCCGGTCCCAGGAGGCCCTGGGCGACGCCATCCAGCAGGCATCGGCCGCCGGCAACCCGCAGCTCGAGCCCGCGCACCTGCTCAACGCGCTCCTCCAGCAGGAGGGTGGCGTGGCCAACGGGCTGCTCGACGCCGTCGGTGCCGACCGCGGAGCGCTCGGCCGCGCGGTCCGCGGCATGCTGGTGAACCTGCCGTCCAGCAGCGGCTCCACCGTCGCGCAGCCGACGGCGTCGCGCGCCACCTCGACCGCGCTCGAGGCCGCGTCGTCCGAGGCCCGCTCGCTCGGCGACGACTACGTCTCGACCGAGCACCTGCTCATCGGCCTGGCCACCGGTCAGTCCGGGGTGGCCGACGCGCTGCGGGCGCAGGGTGCGTCCCGCGACGCGCTCGCGGCCGCGCTGCCCGCGGTGCGCGGCTCCGCCCGGGTCACCACGCCCAACCCGGAGGGCACCTACAAGGCGCTCGAGCAGTACGGCATGGACCTCACGCAGCGCGCCCGCGACGGCAAGCTCGACCCGGTGATCGGCCGCGACGCCGAGATCCGTCGCGTCGTGCAGGTGCTGTCCCGGCGCACCAAGAACAACCCCGTCCTCATCGGCGAGCCCGGCGTCGGCAAGACCGCCGTCGTCGAGGGGCTCGCCCAGCGCATCGTCGCCGGCGACGTGCCGGAGTCGCTGCGCGGCAAGAAGCTGGTGGCGCTCGACCTGGCCGCGATGGTGGCCGGCGCCAAGTACCGCGGGGAGTTCGAGGAGCGGCTCAAGGCCGTGCTCGCGGAGATCACCGGGTCGAACGGCGAGGTCGTCACGTTCATCGACGAGCTGCACACCGTCGTCGGTGCGGGCGCCGGGTCCGAGGGCGCCATGGACGCGGGCAACATGCTCAAGCCCATGCTCGCGCGCGGGGAGCTGCGCCTGGTGGGTGCGACGACGCTCGACGAGTACCGCGAGCGCATCGAGAAGGACCCCGCCCTGGAGCGCCGGTTCCAGCAGGTGTTCGTCGGGGAGCCGTCCGTCGAGGACACCGTGGCCATCCTGCGCGGGCTCAAGGAGCGGTACGAGGCGCATCACAAGGTCACCATCGCCGACTCCGCGCTGGTCGCCGCCGCGACCCTGTCCGACCGGTACATCACCGGCCGGCAGCTGCCCGACAAGGCCATCGACCTGGTCGACGAGGCCGCGTCCCGGCTGCGGATGGAGCTCGACTCGTCGCCCATCGAGATCGACGAGCTCCAGCGCGCGGTGACCCGGCTCGAGATGGAGGAGGTCGTGCTCAGCGAGTCCGACGACCCCGCCTCGACGGACCGTCTGGAGCGGCTGCGCAAGGACCTGGCGGACCGCCGCGAGGACCTGGCGTCGCTGACCGCGCGGTGGGAGAAGGAGAAGGCAGGGCACAACCTGGTCGGCGACCTGAAGGCCCGGCTGGACTCCCTGCGCTCGGACGCCGAGCGGCTGCTGCGCGAGGGCGACCTGGCCGGCTCCGCGCGCATCCAGTACGGCGAGCTGCCCGCGCTCCAGGAGCAGATCGCTCTTGCCGAGGCCGACGAGGAGGCCGTCGACTCCCTGCCCGACTCGGCGCCCATGATCGCGGAGAAGGTCGGGCCCGACGAGGTGGCCGAGGTGGTCGCGCAGTGGACCGGCATCCCGGCCGGCCGGCTGCTCGAGGGCGAGACGGCCAAGCTGCTGCGCATGGAGGACGTGCTCGGCGAGCGGCTCATCGGGCAGCGGCCCGCCGTCGCCGCGGTGTCCGACGCGGTCCGCCGTGCCCGTGCGGGCGTCTCCGACCCCGACCGGCCCACGGGCTCGTTCCTGTTCCTCGGGCCGACCGGCGTGGGCAAGACCGAGCTGGCGAAGGCGCTCGCGGACTTCCTGTTCGACGACGAGCGCGCGATGGTGCGCATCGACATGTCCGAGTACGCCGAGAAGCACTCGGTGGCGCGGCTGGTCGGCGCACCTCCGGGGTACGTCGGGTACGAGGAGGGCGGTCAGCTGACCGAGGCCGTGCGGCGCCGGCCGTACTCGGTGGTCCTGCTGGACGAGGTGGAGAAGGCGCACCCCGAGGTGTTCGACGTGCTGCTGCAGGTGCTCGATGACGGGCGCCTCACCGACGGTCAGGGGCGCACGGTCGACTTCCGCAACGTGATCCTGGTGCTCACGTCGAACCTCGGCTCGCAGTTCCTGGTGGACCCGACGCTGTCCGACGACCAGAAGCGCGAGGCGGTCATGTCCGCGGTCCGCACCGCGTTCAAGCCGGAGTTCCTCAACCGGCTCGACGACGTGGTGCTCTTCGACCCGCTGTCGCTGGAGGAGCTCGGGCACATCGTGGAGCTCCAGGTGGCCGCCCTGGGCCGTCGCCTGAAGGACCGCCGGCTCACGCTCGAGGTCTCACCGGCCGCGCGCGAGTGGCTGGCCATCGAGGGCTACGACCCCGCCTACGGTGCGCGCCCGCTGCGGCGGCTGGTGCAGCGCGAGATCGGCGACCGGCTCGCCCGGCAGATCCTCGCGGGCGAGATCAAGGACGGGGACGTCGTCGCGGTCGACCGAGGCGCCGACGGCCTGACGGTCACCAGCGGGCGGTGACTCCTCAGCCGAGCCCGGCGATCCCCTGCGACCCGGCGTCGACGAGGCGGCGCCCGGCGGAGAAGACGTCCCGGACGCCGGCCGGGAGGGCGAGGCGGTGGACGAAGGTGCCGTCCCGACGGTCGACGATGGTCACGTAGCCGGTCCCGACGCCGTCGCTGGGCGCCTCGACGAGCAGGATGTGGGCGCCGTCGGTGAGCAGCTCCCCGCGGTAGCTGCCGACCTGGCGCGGGAACGTCCACCGCACGTCGCCGGTCCGCGCGTCGAGCGCGACGATGTCGTCGAACCCCGCCACGTACACGACCCCCTCGATCACCAGGACGGACGGTCGGAAGACCGGTGCGACGTCCACGTCGGCCTCCCAGCGCCGGGCGCCCGTCCTCGTGTCCCAGCCGTACAACGCCTGCCCCGTCGACACCTCCAGGCCAGGCACGCTGCCGTCGTCGACGCTGCGGTCCAGCAACGTCCCGTCCACCTCCACCAGAGGCTCGCCGGGCCGGTACACGGTGGTGACGGGGTCGTTGCGGCCCGCCTCGAGCCGCTGCAGCGTCAGCCAGCCCTGCTCCGTCCCCGCCCAGCCGTTGGTCGCGGCGTCGACCGGGACGCGCTCGCCCGTGGCCGAGAGCAGCATCGGGCTGTCGGCGGTGCTGATGGACACGAAGACGAGGCCACCCACCCCGGCCACGTCCGGCGGCGGCGGGGTGGCTCCGAGCAGGGGTCCGGCCCCGCGGTACCGCCAGAGCTCCGCACCGGTGAGCGGGTCGGTCGCCACGACGAGCAGGTGATTCGCCGCGTCCACGACGCCGGTCGCGACGAGGCCCGGGAGCACCGCCATCGAGCCGACAGGTGCGATCGCGCGGTCGGCCAGCGCGTGCCCGTCGGCCAGGTCGAGCACGCGCAGCCGCGACTGCGAGGCGACGCGGCCCGCCTCGCCCGTGCCGGCCCGCCCCAGGTAGACGTCGGTGACCAGGCACACGACCTGCGTCGGTTCGGCGAGGTCCGCGCTCCAGGGCTGGCACCGGGTGCGGGTGGTGTTGAGCGGGTCGACGAGCGCCGGGTCCGGGCCGCGGAGGTCTGCGGACCACCGTTCGGCCCCGGTCGCGAGGTCGACGGACCGGTACGTCAGCGACCCGTCGGGTCCGACGACGACGCCGTGCAGCGCCCCCTGCGCCACGAGCCCGTACGCGAGCGGGAGGTCGATCGGGTCGGAGCGCCACACGACGTCGATGCCGTCGCCGAGCGGGTCGATCGCGCCCGGCAGTGCGGCTACGCGCGCGTCGGCAGCCCGCGCCATGGCCTCGCTCACCTGCTGCGCGCCGGCCAGCACGGCGACCGCCACGACCGGGGCCAGCAGCCAGAGCAGGGGGCGGCGCGAGCGGCGGTTGGGCATCGTGGGCGCCGTCGGTTCGGGCCGGCTGTCCTCGACGAGCTCGACCGGGACGAGGGCGGCGCGGCGCGGCATGGTCGGATGCTATCGACCTGTGAGGGCGCTCGGGCCTGCTCCCGATCTCCCCGGCGAGGCTCCTTCGTGGGCTCACGCAGCCCTGGCGACCATCTGGTCGGCACCGGGGGGCGTGGCATCCTGGGCGGCATGACGACCGAGGTCTCGACCGCACCGACGACGCCCGCCACGTCGAGCGCGACGTCCTCCGCGCGCGCCGGAGGCTACGCGAAGGGTCGGGCCACCCGCGAGGAGATCCTCGACGCGGCCATGTTGCTGTTCGGCGAGGTCGGGTACCACACGGCCTCCCTGCGGGAGGTGGCCTCACGCGTGGGCATCTCCCACCCGGGCCTGCTGCACCACTTCTCCAGCAAGGCCGTGCTGCTCGCCGCGGTCCTCGAGCGCCGCGACCAGGTCGACGACGCGGCGTTCCGGGCGGACCTCGACGCAGGGCTCGACTACCTCGATGCCCTCACGAGGATCGTCGAGCGCAACGCGGCCCGCCCCGGGATCGTCGAGCTGTTCGCGACCCTCTCGGCGGAGGCCACGTCACCGGACCACCCCGCGCACGCGTTCTTCCAGGCCCGGTACCGCACGGTCGTCGGGTCCACGACGGCCGAGTTCGAGCGTCGGCGCGACGAGGGCCGGCTGCGCCCCGGCATCGACCCGGACATGGCCGCGCGGCTCGCGGTGGCGGTGATGGACGGCATGCAGATCCAGTGGCTGCTCGCCGCCGACACCCCCGCGGACCGCCCGGACATGGCCGCCGCGCTGCGCGCCCAGTTCGCGGCGCTGCTCGCCGACTGATCCGGCGCGACGCCGCGCCTCACACGTGCGACGGGTCGATGCCGTCGACGAGGTCGGACCAGAACGCGACGCGGCTCGAGGCGCCGAGCATGCGCGAGGAGCGGCTGAGGAACTCGCGCTCCAGATAGTCGGCCAGGTCGGAGCCATAGACGATGACGTCCGTCTGGTAGATCGAGAAGACGGGCGTCCCCTGCGCCGCGGGACTGCTCGGCAGGTAGCGGTGCGAGTACACCGGGACCATCGTCGGGACCTCTGCGAGGTGCAGGCGGGCCGCCGCCTCGCGCTCGTCGGCCGGTCGTGGACCCCAGGACGCCGGCCAGAAGTCGTTCTCGACGACGTCGACGACGACCCCGTCGACCGGCCACGCCAGCTGCGCTCGCAGGGACGACTCGTCCTCGTCGAGCCAGTCCGGCCAGCGGTCGCCGACCGGGACCGCGAGCGTCAGCAGCTCGCGGTGGTCCGCGCAGAACGTGAACCCGAACCGCCGCTCGACGTCGGCGACCTCGTCGTCGGTCAGCCCGGGGTCCAACCACACCCCGGCGGCGTCCAACCGTGCGAGCACCGCGTCCAGGTCCATCGCACGAGTGTCCCAGCCGCGAGAACGTGCGCCCGCCGCGAGAACGTGCGGTCGGACTGCCGTTCTCGCGGCGAAGGCACGTGCTCGTCGGCGTCAGCCCGCGGCGACCTTGGCCACCAGCGTGTCCAGCGTCTGGCGGTCGAAGCCCGAGAGGCCGAAGTCGGCGATGACCTTCGCCGGCATCTGCTGGATCATCGCCTGCATCGTCTCGTCGAGCGGGCCCATGTCGGTGGGCGGCACCAGCGCAGCGTGCAGCAGCGGACCTCCGACCGGGTGTGCCAGCCACTCCTCGATCGTGGACATCGGTGTGAGCTCGCCCCAGAGCGGCTCGCCCTCGATCTCCAGCGACGCCGAGCCGCGCAGGTCGCGGGACGACGCACCGACCTCGATCACGAACTCGCCGCCCTCGACCACCCAGCGGTGCAGGCCGGGGTGCCAGTAGGACAGGTCACGCGCGCCCAGGGAGAACGAGACCTCGCGGGACTCGCCGGGCTTGAGCGCCACCTTGGCGAACGCCTTGAGCTCACGCGTCGGACGCAGGACCGACGCCTGCGGGTCGCGGACGTAGACCTGGACCACCTCGGCGCCGGCGACGGAGCCCGTGTTGGTGATCCTGGCGCTCACGGTGACGTCGGTGCCGTCGGCGCTCGCGGCCACGTCGGAGTAGTCGAACGTCGTGTACGACAGCCCGTGACCGAACGGGTAGGCGACGTCCATGGCTCGGGTGTCGTACCAGCGGTAGCCGACCAGCACGCCCTCGCCGTAGCGGACGACGCCGGCCTCGCCGGGGAAGTTCCCGAACGCGGGGGTGTCCTCGATCCGGTGGGGGATCGTCTCGGTGAGCTTGCCGGACGGGGAGCGGACACCGAGCAGCAGGTCCGCGACGGCCGAGCCGCCCGCCTGCCCGCCGAGCCACGTCTCCAGGATCGCCGGGGCGAGGTCGCGCCAGTCGGTCACGCTCACCGCCGACCCGTTGGCCAGCACGACGACCACCCGCGGGTTGACCTCCGCGACCGCGCGCAGCACCGCCACCTGGTTGTCAGGGAGCCCGAGGCGGGGGCGGTCGTAGCCCTCGGACTCGTCGGGACCCGGCAGGCCGAGGAACGCCACGACGGTCTCCGCGCCGCGCGCCACCTCCACGGCGCCGGCGAGCAGGGCCGCGTCGTCACCGTCCGGGCCGCCCGCGATGGTGAAGCCCGGGGCGAACTCGAGCTCGCCGACCGCCCGCAGCGCGTCCAGGGGCGAGTCGAGCCGCGTCGGGTTGACCTGCGACGAGCCGGCGCCCTGGTACCGCGGGGTGCGGGCGAACTCGCCGATCACCGCGACGCCCGCGGTCGAGGCGAGCGGCAGCAGCCCGCCGTCGTTCTTCAGCAGCACCGACCCGGCGGCGGCGGCCTCGCGGGCCAGCTCGTGGTGGGCGTCGACGTCGAACGAGTCGTGCGACTCGAGGCCCGGCAGCGCCTTGGCGATCAGGCCGAGCACCCGGCGCGCGGCGACGTCCAGCACGGCCTCGTCCAGCGAGCCGTCACGGACGGCGGCCACGACCTCCTCGTCGGGACGCGGGCCGGCGGCGGGCATCTGGAGGTCCAGGCCGGCGGCGAGCGCCGGGACGCGGTCGTGCACCGCGCCCCAGTCGGAGACCACGAGCCCCTCGAACGCCCACTCGTCGCGCAGGATCTCGGTGAGCAGCCAGTGGTTCTCGGACGCGTAGGTGCCGTTGATCTTGTTGTACGCGCACATCACGGTCCACGGCTGGGCCTTGGTGACCACGCGCTCGAACGCCGGCAGGTAGATCTCGCGCAGCGTGCGCTCGTCGACCTCGGCGGACACGCGCATGCGGTCCGACTCCTGGTTGTTGGCCGCGAAGTGCTTGAGCGACGTGCCGACGCCCTGGCTCTGGATGCCGCGGACGATCGCGGTGCCCAGCTCGCCGGCGACCACCGGGTCCTCCGAGACGTACTCGAAGTTGCGGCCGCACAGCGGGGTCCGCTTGATGTTCACGCCCGGGCCCAGCAGCACTGCGACGTCGTTGGCGCGCGTCTCGCGGCCGAGCGCCTCGCCGACGCGGGTGACCAGCTCGACGTCCCACGACGAGCCGAGGGCGGCCGCGGTGGGGAAGCACGTGGCCGGGACGGAGTTGCCGAGCCCGAGGTGGTCGGCCTCCTCGGGCTGCTTGCGCAGGCCGTGCGGGCCGTCGGTGACCATGACCGCCGGGACGCCCGCGCGCTCGACACCCTGGGTGTGCCAGAAGTCGGAGCCGGACGTCAGGGACGCCTTCTCCTCCAGGGTCAGCTGTGCCAGGACGCGCTCGACGTCGAAGACCTGCGCCATCGCGGGGTACCTCCTCGTTGGGGTTCGTTCCCGCAACCATAACTCAATTCTTACCACGCGGTAAGGGTCAGGGGAGGTCGGCCGAACCGTCGAGGAACGAGCCCGTCACGCCTCCGCCGTCGACGACCGCCAGGCACAGCCCGACCCGGTCGCCGTCCGCCCAGGAACGCTCGGTCGGCGACCAGGTCACGGTCCGCACCCCGGCGACGACCTCGGCGTCCTCCAGCACGCAGGCACGGGCGACCCGGGCGTCCGCCGCCTGCTGCCCCGGCCAGACCGCGTTCGCCGCGAACGAGAACTCGCTGACCACCTGGGCCTCGTGCGGCTCCGCGCAGGGGACCACGCGGACCGTGCCGACCGGGCCGTCAGCCGGGAGCGCCGCGAGGCAGTTGCCCGTGACCAGCTGCTGGGCCCGGGCGTCGCGAGCTGCGGGCACGTCCAGGGGCAGTGGTCGCGTGGCCAGCGCGGTGAGCACCGCGACGGTCACCCCGACGGCCAGGGCCACCGTGCCGAGGACGCCGAGGACCGCCCCGGCGATCGCGAGACCTCGACCTCGCGTGTGCCGCGACGCGATCCGGCGCAGCGCGATGACCGCGAGCACGAGCGCGACCGGCCCGAGCCCGAGCAGGCCGGTGACCAGCGACCAGACGGCCGACGGTTCCAGCCGCGGACGCGGAGGTGTCCACCCGGGGGCGTAGTGCGGTTCCGGGTAGGCGTACTGGTCGACGGGACCGCTCAGGACGACGTCCCCGCAGCGGCCGGCTGGAGCGTGCCCGCGGTGGCCGACCCCGTCATGCCGGGCTCGTCGCCGTAGTACACGCAGTACGCGGACGTGGAGCCGGCGGCGAAGTCGTCGGGGTGCGGGTAGTACAGCTCGATGCTGCCGTTCGAGAAGTAGTCGGGCAGGAGGCCCTCGGTCAGCTGGTCGCACTCGTCCCAGGCGTCGTTGTACGCCGAGTCGAACGTGTCGGTGCTGTCCATGCTCACGGGCGCGGTCATCGTGATCAGCCCGACCACCTCGGCCTCGTGCGGCACGGCGCAGTCGACGGGCTCGGTGTCAGCCATGTCGTACTCCCACGAGTACGTGGTGAGGCACGAGCCGGCGGTGAGGTCGGTGCGCAGGGTGTAGTCCGGGAGCTGCGCATCGGTGTCGGTGCTGCCGTCGTCGGAGCCCTGCTCGCTGCCCTCCTCGATGCCCTCCTGGACCTGCTCCCAGAAGCCGGACGAGCCGGCGGAGCCGCCGATGAGCGCGACGATGAACACGATGTACGCGATGATCGCGAGCAGCCACAGGATGCCGACCGCGCCGATGACGATGCCCGCGATGGCCCACCCGCGCCCCGCCTTGCCGGAGACCGCGATGCGCCGGAGCGCGGCGATGCCCAGCCCGAGCCCGACCGGGCCGGAGAGGCCGCCGAGGAAGAGGAGGCCGACGGTGCTGGTGACGAACGACGCGATCGCCAGGCCCTCGGTGGGCGGCGTGACGTACTGCTGCCCGTAGCCGTACGGCTGCGCCCCGTAAGGCGGAGCCCCGTACGGAGGAGGTGCCTGCTGGTAGCCCGGTGCCCCGTACTGGGGTGCTCCGTACTGCGGCGCGGGCGCCCCGTACTGGGGTGCCCCGTACTGCGGCGCGGGTGCCCCGTACTGCGGTGCTCCGTACCCGGGCGTGGGCTCGGCGGTGCCGGGCTGCTGGCCGTACGGGGTCGACGCCGGTGCCCCGTACGGGGACGGTGCCGCGGGGGTCCCGCCGTAGGGGAGGGGCTGCGTGGTCTCGCCCACAGGGGTGCGCACGGCCTCGTACCCGCTCGGCGGCACGGACCCGTATCCGCTGGGCGGCTCGGGGGACGTGGGTGCAGGGTCCGGTGCGGCGTAGGGGTCGGGAACCGGAGCCGGCCCCCCAGGCTCGTTGCTCATGCGCGCAACCTAGCCCAAGGGGGCCCCTCGACGGCCGCGGTTGCCACCGACATCACCCGGCGATCTCGAGCACGACCGGCACGTGGTCGGACGGCGCCTTGCCCTTGCGTTCGTTGCGCTCGATGCTCACCCCGGTCACGCGGGCGGCCAGCGCGGGCGTCGCGTACGTGAGATCGATGCGCATGCCCTCGTTCCGGGGGAACCGGAGCTGCTGGTAGTCCCAGTAGGTGTAGGTGTGCTCGGCCGGCTGGTGGACGCGCGACACCTCGGTGTACCCGGCCTCGGCGATGGCTGTGAACGCGTCACGCTCCGCCGGGGACACGTGCGTGCGTCCGGCGAAGACGCCGATGTCCCACACGTCGGTGTCCAGCGGCGCGATGTTCCAGTCGCCGACGAGGGCGACCTGGGCCTGCGCGTCGGCGGCCAGCCAGCCCTGCGCGGCGTCCCGCAGCCGGCCCAGCCAGTCGAGCTTGTACGCGTAGTGCGGGTCCTCGAGCTCCCGGCCGTTGGGCACGTAGAGGCTCCACACCCGCACGCCGCCGCAGGTCGCACCGATCGCCCGGGCCTCCGCCGCCGCGGGGTCACCCCACGTGGGCATCCCGGGGAAGCCGACCTCGACGTCCTCGATGCCGACCTTGGAGATCAGGGCGACGCCGTTCCACTGGCTGAAGCCTGCGGTCGCCACCTCGTAGCCCAGCGCCTCGAAGCCCTCGCGGGGGAACTGCTCGTCCTTGCACTTGGTCTCCTGGAGAGCCAGGACGTCGACCCCCGTCCGCTCGAGGAAGGCCAGCGCACGGTCGGTGCGGGCGCGGATCGAGTTGATGTTCCAGGTGGCCAGGCGCATGGGGCAGGACGCTACCCGGCGCCACCCACCGTTGAGCCAACCGGACGATTCGGACAAGCGGGTGTTGAGCGGGACGAACCGACCCCGTACGGTGCGCTCAACACCAGCCACAGGAGGTCACCGAGGTGGAGGACGTGCTCACGGGCCGTCGCGCGCTCGTCACCGGCGGTGCCTCGGGGATCGGGCGCGCGACCGCGCTCGCCCTGGCCCGGGCGGGGGCCGACGTGGCGATCACGCACCTCTCCCACGACGCCACCGCGGTGGTGGCGGAGATCAAGGACCTCGGCCGTACGGGCGCGTCCTTCCAGGTGGACCTGCGGCGCAGCTGGGACGTCGACAAGGCGGTCAGCGACGCGGCCTCCCTCCTCGGCGGCGGCATCGACATCCTGGTCAACAACGTCGGCGGCCCCGTCGAGCGGCGCGCGGTGCCCGCCATGGACGACGCCCACTGGCACGGGGTGCTCGACCTCAACCTCTCGTCGGCGTTCTACGCCAGCCGCGCCGCGCTCGCGGTCATGCCCGACGGCGGCCGGATCATCACGATCGGCGCGCAGGCTGCCAGCAGCGGCGGCGGCACGGGCATGGTCGCGTACACGACGGCCAAGGCGGCGCTCGAGGGGTTCAGCCGGGCGCTCGCGCGGGAGCTGGGATCGCGCAGGATCACGGTCAACGTGGTCGCGCCAGGCTTCGTCGCCGGCACGCCGCTGCACGCCACCCACACCCCGGAACCGGCCCAGCGCGCCGCCATCAGCGCCTCGCCGCTGAGCCGGGCGGGAGCACCCGACGACGTCGCCGAGGCGGTCCTCTACCTGGCCTCGGACGGCGCCGCCTTCGTGACCGGCACGGTCCTCGACGTCAACGGCGGCGCGTACTTCACCTGAGCCCCGGCGCGACCGTGCCGACGCTGCGGGTCAGTCCTGCGCGGGCCAGCCGCTGACGGCCGACCATGCCCAGGAGGCGACGTCCTGCGCCGGCGGCAGGGGGTCGCGCTCGAGCCACGCCACGAGCACGCCGATGACCGATCCGGCCAGTGCCGCCGCGGCGATCGGCAGCGGCAGGGCCGCCAGCGCGGGCGGCGCACCGTGCAGCTCGAGCCCCTCGAGCGCGAGCGCCCCGATGCGTCGGCGCAACCGGGCGACGGCGACGGGGGAGCCGTGCTCGCCCAGCGCGCTGCGGTACAGGCCCACGTTCTCGGCGACGTGCGTGGCGTACCGGACCAGGACCTCGGGCGCCCCGCCGGTGCCCGTGCCGGGGTGGATATCGGTGAGGTCGGCGCCGACGAGCGCCGCCTGCGCGTCCAGGGCGTCGGCCAGCAGCGTGTCCGTGTCGGGGTAGTGCTGGTAGAAGGTGCTGCGGTTCACGGGGGCCCGGTCGGCGACGTCGGCCACCGAGATCTCGTCCAGGCTCCGTTCCCGTGCGAGCGAGAGCAGTGCATCCTGGAGCAGCCGACGTGTCCGCAGCACTCGTGGATCCACCCGGGCGCCGTCGTCCTGGATCGTCACGCGTCACATGATGCCACCGGCGATAACCAACATGTGTCGGGTATCCTGCATCGTCGACCAAGGAGTGAACATGGCACGCGTGCTGGACCGTCTGGGCCGGGGAAGCTACCGCCACCGCTGGATCGTGCTCGGCGTGTGGCTGCTGGTGCTCGCCGCAGCCGCGTTCGGCGCGGTGTCGTCGGGGCTCAACCTCTCGAACTCGTTCTCGATCCCCGGCACGGAGTCCGACCGGGCGCAGGCGCTCGTCGCCGAGCGCCTGGGCGACCAGGCCGCGGGCGTGGGCTCCAGCAGCTCCTCGCAGGCGCAGGAGGCCGACGAGCCGTCCAGCGCCCGCGTGGTCGTGGCCGCGCCGGAGGGGGAGTCGTTCCTCGAGGGCACGGGGATCCAGGACGTGCTGACCGCGATCGGCCCGGTCGCCCAGGCTCAGGACGTCGCCGCGGTGTCCGACCCGGTCGCAGGCCAGGCGGTCGCCCCGGACGGCAGCGTGATGTACGTCGACGTGCAGTTCAGCGTCGGCATGGAGGACGTCCCGGCGGCGACCACGGACGTGCTCGAGGATGCCGCGGCCGCGCTCGAGGCCGACGGCTACGAGGTCGCCCTGTCGGGTGGCCCGTTCACCGCACCCCTGGAGCTGGCCGGTCCCACCGAGGCCATCGGCCTGGTCGTCGCGCTCGTGGTGCTCGTCGTGACGTTCGGCTCCCTGCTGGCTGCCGGGATGCCGATCCTCACCGCGCTGCTGGGCGTCGGCATCGGTGTCGCAGGCGTGCTGTCCCTGTCCGGCATCACCGAGGTGTCGTCGTCGACCCTGACCCTCGCGCTCATGCTCGGGCTGGCGGTCGGTATCGACTACGCCCTCTTCCTGCTCTCCCGGCACCGCCAGCAGCTGGCCGACGGCATGGACCCGGAGACGTCGGCCGGGCACGCCGTCGGGACCGCGGGCAGCGCGGTCGGGTTCGCCGGCACCACCGTCGTCATCGCGCTCGCGGCCCTGACCGTCACAGGCATCCCGTTCCTGGCCGCGATGGGCCTCGCGGCGGCGGCCACGGTCGTCATCGCGGTGGCGGTCGCCCTCACCCTGCTGCCCGCGATCATGGGCTTCGCCGGCGAGCGGCTGCGTCCGCGCGGCAGGGCGATGCGGCAGGCCGAGCACTCGCGCGAGGCGCGCAACCGCTGGGGCGCGTTCGTCACCACGCACCCGATCATCACGCTCGTCGTGGCCGCCGCCGTGCTGCTCACCATCGCCATCCCGGCGCTGAGCCTGCGCCTGGGCCTGCCCGACGCCGGCCGCGAGCCCGAGGGCTCCGGGGACCGCCGGGCGTTCGAGATGCTGGCCGAGGGCTTCGGCCCCGGGTTCAACGGCCCGCTCGTCGTGCTCGTCGACGCGGCAGAGGACCCGACTGCCCTGGCCGACGCGGTCGGCGCCGTGGTCGCGACGGTCTCGGAGCTCCCCGACGTCGCCTACGCCGCCCCCGTCGCGGCGCCCGGTGCGACGGCCGCGGAGGGCGCCGACGCCGCGCTCGTCGTCGTCATCCCCACCGGTGCACCCAACTCGCAGGAGACCGCGGACCTGGTGCACGCCATCCGCGACGCCCGCCCGGACCTGGAGTCCGCCACCGGCACCGACCTGTGGGTGACCGGCGCCGCCGCCGCGAACATCGACATCACCGAGAAGCTGGCCGACGCGTTCCCGTTGTTCCTGCTCATCGTCGTCGGCCTTGCGATCGTCCTGCTGCTCGTCGCGTTCCGGTCCCTGCTGGTCCCGGTCACCGCGGTGCTCGGCTTCCTGCTGACCATCGCCGCCGCGTTCGGCGCCACGACGGCCGTGTTCCAGTGGGGCTGGCTGTCGGGCATCTTCAACGTCGACTCGGCCGGCCCGCTGCTCAGCTTCCTGCCGATCCTGCTGGTGGGCGTGCTGTTCGGGCTGGCGATGGACTACCAGGTGTTCCTGGTCTCCCGGATGCGTGAGGAGCACGTGCACGGCGCCGACCCGGTCACGTCGGTCCGCATCGGGTTCGCGCACGGCGCGCGCGTGGTGCTGGCGGCCGCGCTCATCATGATCTCGGTGTTCTCCAGCTTCGTGTTCAGCGGGTCCGCGCAGATCAGCCCGATCGCGTTCGCGCTGGCCATCGGCATCCTGTTCGACGCGCTGGTGGTCCGGATGACCATGATCCCGGCGGCCATGACCCTGCTGGGCAGGTCGGCGTGGTGGATCCCGCTCTGGCTCGACCGGATCATCCCGAACGTCGACATCGAGGGCGCGGCCCTGGAGCGCGGTGCGCACACGGCGGCGGCGCCGGTGGACGAGGTGCCCGGAGACGCCCACCACGGTGCGCACACGGCGCACGGCGTGCACGCGGCCGAGTAGCCCGGGCACGACGAAGGCCGGGGGAACCTGCCACCCCGGCCCCCATCGTGCACAGGTCAGCTCACGTCGTCGTCGACCCAGTCGAACGTCTTGGTGACCGCCTTCTTCCAGAGCCGGTACTGCCGGGCGCGCTCGTCCGCGTCCATCGTCGGCTCCCAGCGCTTGTCCTCGGCCCAGTTGTCGATGACGTCCTGCTCGCCGTTCCAGAACCCGACGGCGATGCCGGCCGCGTAGGCCGCACCGAGTGCGGTGGTCTCGGCGACCTTCGGCCGGACCACGGGGACGCCGAGGATGTCCGCCTGGAACTGCATGAGCAGCTCGTCCTGGACCATGCCGCCGTCGACCTTGAGCTCGGTCAGGTCGACACCCGAGTCGGCATTCATGGCGTCCAGGACCTCGCGGGTCTGGAACGCCGTCGCCTCGAGCGCGGCCCGGGCGATGTGCCCCTTGTTGACGTACCGCGTGAGCCCGACGAGGGCGCCGCGGGCGTCGGACCGCCAGTACGGCGCGAACAGGCCCGAGAACGCCGGCACGAAGTAGGCGCCACCGTTGTCGTCGACGGTCTTGGCCAGCTCCTCGATCTCGGGTGCCGACGAGATGATCCCGAGGTTGTCGCGCAGCCACTGGACGAGCGAGCCGCTCACGGCGATCGAGCCCTCGAGCGCGTAGACGGTCGGCTGGTCGCCGATCTTGTAGCAGACCGTGGTCAGCAGGCCGTTCTTCGACGGGATCGGCTCGGTGCCCGTGTTGATGAGCATGAAGTTGCCGGTGCCGTAGGTGTTCTTGGCCATGCCGACCTCGAAGCACGCCTGACCGAACGTGGCCGCCTGCTGGTCACCGAGGATGCCGGCGATCGGCACGCCCGGGACCATGCCGCCCTCGCGGCCCGTCCCGTAGACCTCGGACGACGACTTGATCTCGGGGAGCATCGACAGGGGGATCCCCATGTCGGCCGCGATGTCGGCGTCCCACGAGAGCGTCGCGAGGTCCATGAGCATGGTGCGGGACGCGTTGGTCGGGTCGGTGACGTGCACGCCGCCGTCCACGCCGCCGGTCATGTTCCACAGCACCCACGAGTCGGTGTTGCCGAACGCCAGGTCACCGGCCTCCGCCTTGGCCCGGGCACCGTCGACGTTGTCGAGGATCCACTTGATCTTCGGGCCGGAGAAGTAGGTGGCCAGCGGCAGGCCGACCTTCGCCTTGTACCGGTCGGCGCCGCCCCCCAGCGCGCCCAGCTCCTCGGCGATCTTCTGCGTGCGGGTGTCCTGCCAGACGATCGCGTTGTACACGGGCTTGCCGGTGGTCCGGTCCCAGACCACGGCGGTCTCGCGCTGGTTGGTGATTCCGACCGCGGCGAGGTCACGGTAGGTCAGGTTGGCGCGGGTGAGCGCGAGGCCGACGACCTCGCGGGTGTTCTTCCAGATCTCCTCGGCGTTGTGCTCGACCCACCCGGCGCGCGGGAAGATCTGCTCGTGCTCGATCTGGCCGGACTCGACGATCTGGCCGGAGTGGTCGAAGACGATCGCTCGGGTGCTCGTGGTGCCCTGGTCGATGGCGAGGACGTACTTGGTGTCGGGCATGGTGAGGTTTCCTCCGGTGGTTCAGGGGCTGCCCGGACGACGTCCACCGGCGCTGGTGGACGCCGCCCGGACGGGGACGGCTGTCGGGACGTCAGACGATGTACGCGGCGGCCACGAGGCCACCGATGGCGCCACCGACGAGGGGGCCGAGGACCGGCACCCAGGAGTAGGCCCAGTCGCTCGAGCCCTTGCCCTTGATGGGCAGGAGCATGTGGGCGATGCGGGGCCCGAGGTCACGTGCGGGGTTGATGGCGTACCCGGTGGGGCCACCGAGGCTGGCGCCGATGCCGACCACCAGGAGCGCCACGGCCAGGGGGCCGATCTGGGCCGGCGTCTTGCCGAACGCGAGGATGACGAACACGAGGACGAACGTGGCGATGACCTCGGTGATGAAGTTCCACGCGTACGAGCGGATGGCCGGGCCGGTGGAGAAGACGGCCAGCTTGACGCCCGCGTCCGCGTCCTCGTCGAAGTGCTTCTTGTAGGCGAGGAACGCGACGCCGGCACCGAGTGCCGCGCCGGTCATCTGGGCGACCACGTACAGGAACCCGTTCGCGGCCGTGACCGGGATGCCGGGGGCGAACTCGTCGGCGCCGCTGGTCCAGATCCCCATCGTCACAGCGGGGTTGAGGTGCGCCCCCGACTTGTACGCGACGTACACACCCGCGAACACCGCGAGGCCCCATCCGAAGTTGATGAGGAGCCAGCCGCCGTCGAAACCCTTGTTCTTCGGCAGGATGACGTTCGCGACGACGCCGGCACCGAGGAGGATCAGCATCCCGGTGCCCATCACCTCCGAGACGAAGGCATCTCCCATTGTGAAGTCCACTGTCGACCCTTTCTGACGGACGTCGTTGTCACGTGCACCCCGCGGATGGCCGCGGGGAGTTTCAGGTCCCGACCGGTCCGGAGGACCCCTTCCCGGCGGGGGATCCCGGCTTGGTGCCGGCGTTCACCGATGCGTCACCGATCATCGGCGAGACGTCGGCTGCCCGGAGCCGCACCTTCTCGGCCTCGGCGTCGTCCAGCTCCAGAGCGGCGGCGTCCTCGGCCTCGGCCCGCGCGCGGTACGCCTCGATCTCCTGGCTGCGGGTGTGCGCGTCCCAGCCGAGGATCGGGGCCACCAGGTCGCCGATCTCCTCCAGGGCGCCGACGCCCTTGTCCGCCTGCTCGTAGTTGAGCCGCGTGCGGTGCATGAGGACGTCGTCGAGGTGCAGCGCACCCTCGTGGCTGACCGCGTAGACGATCTCCGCCCGGATGTACGCGTCGGCGTGCTCCAGCGGCTCGGCGAGCGTCGGGTCGGCGTCGACGAGGTCGATGAGCTCGCCCAGCAGGGAGCCGTACCGGTGCAGCAGGTGGTCCATGCGCGGGCGGCTCCAGCCGTACTTCTGGCTGATGGCGCGGGCCTGCCGCTGGAACACCTGGAGCCCCTCGGCGCCGACCAGCGGGAGGTCGTGCGTGATGGACGGCAGGCTCGTCGCGCGGCTGCCGATGGCGAAGTCGACCGCGTCCTTGGCCATCACGCGGTAGGTGGTGAGCTTGCCGCCGGCGATGACCGTGAGCCCCGGGGCGGGGGAGGCGACCGTGTGCTCGCGGGACACCTTGGCGGAGCTGGTGCCCGCCTTGACCTGCGGCTGGAGCAGCGGACGCAGGCCCGCCCAGGTGCCGATGATGTCCTCGCGCGTGATGGGCCGGGACAGGACCGCGTTGGCGTGCTCGATGACGTAGTCGATGTCCGCGCTCGTCGCCACGGGGTGCAGCAGCTCCTGCTCCCACGGGGTGTCCGTGGTGCCGATGACCCAGTACCGCGACCACGGGATGATGAACAGGACCGACTTCTCGGTCTGCAGGATCAGCCCGGTGTCGCCGGAGATCCGGCTGCGGGGCACGACGATGTGCACGCCCTTGCTGGCCAGCACCCGCAGACCGCCCTCGGCCCCCGCGAGCGCCTCGGTCTGCTCCGTCCACACGCCGGTCGCGTTGATGACCGCCCGTGCGCGGACGTCGATGTGCTCGCCCGTCTCCAGGTCCACCACCTCGGCGCCGGTGACCGCTCCGCCGGTGGTGGTCTGCAGGTCGAGCACCTGCGTGCGGGACGCGGCGTGCGCGCCGTAGCTGACGGCCGTGCGCACCAGGGTCTCGACGAGGCGGGCGTCGTCCACGCTGGCGTCCCAGTAGCGGACCGCGCCGATCGCGGCGTCGTGCCGCAGGTCGGGGAACAGCCGCTCCATGCCCTTGCGGGTCAGGTGCCGGTGGATCGGGAGGGCGCGGCGGGAGCCGGTGACCGAGGCCAGCGTGTCGTAGAGGGCGACGCCGGCGCCGACGTAGGCCCGCTCCCAGATGCGGTTCTCCAGCGGGTACAGGAAGCTCACCGGCTTGACCAGGTGCGGCGCCAGGCGGTTGATCAGCAGGTCACGCTCGGTGAGCGCCTCGCGCACCAGGTGGAAGTCGAGCATCTGCAGGTAGCGCAGACCGCCGTGCACCAGCTTGCTGGACCGGCTCGACGTGCCGCTCGCCCAGTCCTGCGCCTCCACGATCGCGGTGGACAGGCCACGACTCACCGCGTCGAGCGCGATCCCCGCGCCGGTGACGCCGCCACCGATCACGAGGACGTCGAGCTCGCTCCCGCGTTCGGCACTCCCGCGCATGGCGTCGAGTGCGTCCTGTCGTGCCTGGGCCGTCAGCGGCGCCGTCCTCATCCGTGGTACCCCCGGTGGTTCTGTTGTCGCTCGTGCTCTGCTCGGTTCCCACTCGCCCGTGACGGGCGTGCTCGCTATCGTCGTCATGAGGCGAACGAACGCGCAACCGCGGTGCACATACGTGCACAATCGGCTGTGAGCCGGGAGGGGGTCCCCATGTACGTCGAACGCGAGCAGGACGTGCTGCGGGCCGCGTCCATGTACTACCTCCAGGACATCAAGATGGAGGTCATCGCCCGCCACCTCGGCACCTCGCGGTCCACGGTGTCCCGGCTCATCAAGCGCGCCCGGCAGTCCGGGCTGGTCGAGATCACGCTCCGGCCCGCGAGCACGCGTGCACCGGGCCTCGGTCGGACGATCGCCGCGACGTTCGGGATCGACACCTACGTGGTCCCGGTGCCCGACTCCGCCAGCCACATCGAGCGCCTGGACCAGGTGTCCATCACCGCGGCCCGCCTGCTGTCCTCCTGGTTCGACTCCGACATGGTGCTCGGCGTCGCCTGGGGGACCACCCTGGCGTCGGTGTCCCGGTACCTGGCCCCGAAGCCGACGCGGGGCTCCGCGGTGGTCCAGCTGAACGGCGCCGCGAACATGCGCACCAGCGGGATCGAGTACGCCAGCGACCTGATCTCGACGTTCGGCTCCGCGTTCGCCGCCGCCGTGCACCACTTCTCGGTGCCCGCCTTCTTCGACTACCCGGACACCAAGGCGGCCATGTGGCGGGAGCGGTCCGTGCGCCGCGTGCTCGACATGCAGCGCCGCGCGGACATCGCCGTGTTCTCGGTCGGGGCGGTCGCGGGCGCGGTGCCGTCGCACGTGTACTCGGCGGGCTACCTCGACGACGCCGACGTGAAGAACCTGCACGACGAGGGTGTCGTCGGCGACGTGTGCACCGTGTTCCTGCGCGCCGACGGGTCCTGGCAGGACGTGCACCTCAACGAGCGCGCCACCGGCCCGACCCCCGTCGAGCTCCAGCGGATCCCGCGACGGGTCTGCGTGGTGGCCGGCGACAACAAGGTGGCACCGCTCCTGGCCGCCCTGCGCGCCGGCGTGGTGACGGACCTGGTGGTCGACGAGATCACCGCCACGGGACTGCTCGATGCGGCGGAGCCGCCCCACCCGCGGCGGGTCCGCGCGCGGGTGTGAGGTAGGCACGGTGGTGCTACCGCGGGTAGCATCCGTGGGATGAAACTCAGCGTGAGCCTGTCCGAAGGGGACATCGACCTCTTGGACGACTACGTCAGGAATCACGCCGGCGCGACGCGCTCGTCGGCGCTGCGCGACGCACTGCAACTGCTGCGCGAGCGGGCCCTCAGCGATCACTACACGTTGGCGTTCGCCGAGTGGGATGAGTCCGGCGAGGCCGAGGTGTGGGATGCCGCCGCAGGCGACGGGCTGTCAGTCAGCCGATGAGCCGAGGCGAGATCTGGCTCGTCGACCTCGAGCCAGCACGCGGTGCGGAGGCGAACAAAGTACGTCCCGTCGTGATCGTCGGCCACACAGTCTCGGCGGCACGCGCGTTCGCGGCCGGGCACGGAGTAGTCACCGTCGTGCCGCTCACCAGCAACACGGCACGCGTCCTCGCCTTCCAGGTCCTCGTCACCGCTCGTGAGAGTGGGCTCGACCGTGACTCGAAGGCACAGGCGGAGCAGGTGCGCAGCATCGACGTCCGCCGGTTCGTCCGGCAGATCGGCAGCGTCGCCGGGCCGACGATGCGCGCCCTGGACGACGCGCTTCGGCTGCATATCGACCTGTAGCGCTACGCCGCTGTCGTCACCTTCGTCGGCTCGACGATGACCAGCACCTGGCCGGGCCGGACCTGGTCGCCCGGGGTCACGACGATGTCGACCACCGTGCCGCCCACCGTCGCGGTCACCGGCGCCTCCATCTTCATGGCCTCCAGCGCCAGCAGCTGCTGACCGCGCTCCACGACGTCGCCGGGGCGGACGTCGACACGGAACACGGTGGCGACGAAGGGCGCCTCGACGCCCTCGCAGCCGTCGGGGACCTCGGCGTCGGCCGTCGGGGCGGGGACGTCGGGCTCGGCCACCCTGTCGAACTCGCCCGCCGCGGCCCACGCGTCGCGCTCGGCGCCGAACGCGCTGGCCTGCTGGGCGCGGAACGACGTGATCTCCGCGTCGTGGGCCGCCAGGAACCGCTGGTGCTCCGCGATCGAGAACGTGCCTGGCTCGATGGCCACGTCGAGGCGGCCCGCGGCCATGTCGGCGCGCAGGTCCAGCAGCTCGTCGGCACCCACCGGGTACCAGCGGATGGTGTCGAAGAACCGGAGCAGCCACGGGGTGCCCGGCTCGAACGGCCGGTGCCGGGCGTGCGTGTCCCAGACCTGGATGGTGCGGCCGACGAACTGGTATCCGCCCGGTCCCTCCATCCCGTAGATGCACAGGTAGGCGCCGCCGATGCCGACCGCGTTCTGCGGGGTCCACGTGCGGGCCGGGTTGTACTTGGTGGTGACCAGCCGGTGCCGCGGGTCCAGCGGGGTGGCCACGGGGGCGCCCAGGTACACGTCGCCCAGGCCCATGACCAGGTAGGACGCGTCGAACACCGTGCGGTAGACGTCGTCGACGGAGGACAGGCCGTTGATGCGGCGGATGAACTCGATGTTCCAGGGGCACCAGGGGGCGTCGTCGCGGACGCCGGCCATGTACCGCTCGATGGCCTCGCGCGTGGCGGGGTCGTCCCAGCTGAGCGGCAGGTGGACCGTGCGGCTGGGGACGACCAGGTCGGTCGTCGCCGGCAGGGTGTGCTCGATCTCGCGGACCAGGTCGAGCGCCTTGCGCAGGGGGAGGCGCTCAGGGTCCACGTGCAGCTGGAGCGAGCGGATGCCGGGCGTGAGGTCGACGATGCCGCGCAGCCCGTCGTGGTCGACGCGCTGCTGCACCTCCTGCGCCAGGGCGTGCACGCGCATCCGGGAGGCCAGGTCCAGGGTCATCGCGCCGTACTCGACCAGCAGGTTGTCGTCGCCGCTTCGGCGGTAGGTGACCTCGGTGTCGGAGTCGGTGCGGGCGAGGATGCCGCCGTCGTCGTGCGCGTTCCTCGTCGCCCGAGGGGCTCTTTGCGGGCGCGTGCGCAGTTCGTCCGCCTCGGCCTCGTCGACCGGCACGAACCGCACGGTGTCGCCGGGTCGCAGCTGACCGAGCTTCCACAGCTGACCGAGCGCGACCGTCGCCGGGCAGGTGAACCCGCCGAGCGACGGGCCGTCGGGACCGAGCAGGATCGGCAGGTCGCCGGTGTAGTCGACCGCGCCGACCGCGTACGGGGTGTCGTGGATGTTCGACGGGTGCAGCCCCGCCTCGCCGCCGTCGGGCCGCGCCCAGGTGGGCTTGGGGCCGACGAGGCGGACGCCCGTGCGCGCGGAGTTGAAGTGGACCGCCCAGGTGGCGGCGTAGAACACCTCGACGTCGCCAGCCGTGAAGAACTCCGGGGCGGCGTGCGGGCCTTCGAGGGCGCCGATGTGCCAGGTGCCGGTGATGAGCGGTCGGTCGCTCTCGGGGACCGCGCGCGCCGTGCCGGTCGGTGTCGCGATCGCCAGCTGGTCGCCCGGCCGCAGCGGCATCCCGGTGGCGCCGCCGATGCGGCCGAGGTCAAACGTCGCCGCCGAGCCGAGCACCTGGGGGACGTCCAGACCACCCCTGACCAGCAGGTACGTGCGCATGCCGGTCGCGGGAGCGCCGATCGCCAGGATGCCGCCCGCCGGGACCTCGACCGGCTCCCACTGGGGGACGGGGACGTCGTCGAGGGTGATCGCGGCCGGTGCGCCCGTGACCATGACCGTCGCGCCCGTGACGAACCGGAGCTCCGGGCCGGCCATCGTGCACTCCAGGCCGGGGGCGCCCTCGGGGTTGCCGAGCGCGGTGTTGCCCAGCCGGAACGAGAGGTCGTCCATGGGCCCCGACGGCGGGATGCCGACGTGCCACAGGCCGGTGCGACCGGGCCAGTCCTGCACCGTCGTGAGCAGCCCGGGGCGGAGGACCTCGAGGCGCGGCGTCTCGTCGCGGAGGTTCGCGAGGGTGCCGGTGTGGTGCCGGGCGGCGGCCACGTCGGGGGCGTGCACGATCGTGCGGAGCAGGCCCAGGTTGGTCGCGATGCCCGTCAGGCGGGTGTCGTCCAGCGCGACGCCCAGGGCGTGCCAGGCGCTCTCGCGGTCGGCGCCGGCCGTGACGACCTTGGCCAGCAGCGGGTCGTAGTGGGTGGAGACCTCCGTGCCGGGCTCGATCCAGGTGTCGACGCGCACGCCGTCCGGGATCTCGAACGCGGTGACCGTCCCGGCGCTCGGGAGGTGGTCGCGGTCGGGGTTCTCCGCGTAGACGCGAGCCTCGACCGCGGCGCCGCGCGGGTGGAGCGGGGCGTCGACGACGGTCCTGTCTCCCTGGGCCAGCCGGATCATCCAGGCGACCAGGTCGATGCCGAACACCGCCTCCGTGACCGGGTGCTCGACCTGGAGGCGCGTGTTGACCTCGAGGAACGCCGCCTCGTGCCGCTCGGCGTCGTACACGAACTCGACCGTGCCGGCCGACCGGTAGCTCACCGACTCGGCGAGCGTGCGGGCGGCGTCGTCGATCTGGGACCTCACGTGGGTGGGGAGCCTCGGGGCGGGTGCCTCCTCGACCACCTTCTGGTGCCGACGCTGGAGGGAGCAGTCGCGGTCGCCCAGGGTCACCACGCGGCCGACGCCGTCGCCGAACACCTGCACCTCGACGTGCCGGGCGGCCGTGATGAGCCGCTCCAGGTAGACGCCGGCCGACCCGAACGCGGCCCCGGCGGTCCGGCGCACCGCCTCCCACGCGGCGACCAGCTGGTCGGGGCCGTGGCATGCCCGCATGCCGATGCCGCCGCCACCCGCCGTGGCCTTGAGCATGACGGGGTAGCCGATGGCGGACGCCGCCGCGACGGCCTCGTCCAGCGTGTCCAGCAGGCCGGTGCCCGCGAGCATCGGCATGCCGACCGCGCGGGCCGCGTCGCGGGCGGTGTGCTTCGAGCCGAAGAGCTCCAGCTGCTCCGGCGTCGGACCCACGAACGCGATCCCCGCCGACTCGACCGCGCGAGCGAACGCCGCGTTCTCGCTGAGGAACCCGTACCCGGGGTGGATCGCGCCGGCGCCGTGTGCGAGGGCCGCCTCCAGCAGGAGGTCCGCGCGCAGGTACGACTGCGGCGCGGGCGCGGGGCCGAGGCGGACCGCCACGTCGGCCAGGTGCACGTGGGCGGAACCCGCGTCGGCGTCGGAGTAGACCGCGACCGTGCGCAGCCCGAGGGCCCGGGCGGTGCGCAGGATCCGGACGGCGATCTCCCCGCGGTTGGCGACGAGCAGGGTGTCGAACGTCAAGACGAGATCACCATCCGCACCGGCGTCGGGTCGAAGCCGTTGCACGGGTTGTTGATCTGCGGGCAGTTGCTGACCATGACCAGCACGTCCCGCTCGGCGCGCAGGGACAGGGACAGGCCGGGCGCCGAGATGCCGTCCACGATCCCGAGCGCACCGTCCGGGTCCACCGGCACGTTCATGTACCAGTTGATGTTCGACACCAGGTCGCGCTTGCCCAGCCCGTACCGGCCTCCTTCGGCCAGGAAGTTCTCCACGCAGGCGGGCTGCGCCCAGGTGTGGTGGCCGTACCGCAGGGTGTTCGACTCCTTGGAGCAGGCGCCGCCGAGCGTGTCGTGCCGGCCGACCTCGTCGGCGACCACGGTCATCAGCGGGCCGTACTCGCAGTCGCGCAGGACCGAGCCCGTGGTGAGGAACACCGAGTCCTGCCCCTGGATCGTGTCGGGCGCGCTGTACCGCAGGCTGGTGTCGGCGGCGTCGAACACCAGGAAGTCGACCGCCTGGTTGCCGCCCAGGTCGACGATCGTGAGCACCTCGCCCGCGCGCACCACGGCGGACCAGGGGGCGCGGGCGGGGACGACGGTGTCGAGCAGCGTGGTCATGCGAGCCCCCGTGCGGTGAGGTCGGCGAGCGTGTTGACGAAGGCGCGGCGACCCTCGGGCGTGGCGGTCCAGAGCGGGTCGGTGTCCGTCGTCGGCTCCCCGCGCCAGGCCAGGACCTCCAGCGGGGTACTCACGTACTCGCGCGGGTCCAGCGGGTGCGCCGTGTTGGCGACGAGCAGCAGCAGCGGCACCTCGGCCCGCAGCGTGAGCGAGGCGCCCGGCCCCGCGGAGCCCTCGAACACCGGGCGGCCGTCGTCGTCGATCCGGACCCCCTGGAAGAACGAGATGCTCGGCGGCAGGTCGCGGCGCGCGAGGTCGTGCTTGGCCGCCGCCAGCGCGAACAGCTCGCGGCCGGCCGGCGTCGGACCCTGCGCGCTGCCGTCGCCGTAGCGCTCCTCGTTCCGTGCCCTCGACGACGTGCCGTAGAGGGCGTCCTGGTGGGCCGACGTGTCACCGACGATGCTCGCCAGCACGCGTCCCTGGTCGCTGAGCAGCAGGTGGCCGGCGGTCAGGTAGACCTGCCACTGGACCTTGACAGTGTCGGCGACGTTCAGCCGCTCCCACGGTCGGTCCGACCGGTAGGCCAGCAGGTGGGCGCAGGCATCGCCGGCGAGGTCGGTGAGGCGGACGAGCGTGCCGCGGGCGACCGCGAGGTGCGTGTACCCGCCGCCCGCGACGACCTCGGCGTGCACGAGCGTGGCCGGGTCGACCTCGCTGGGCGGCGTTGGCCAGTCGCGCGCGGGGCGGACCGGAAGGGTGGGGACCGTGCCGGCGGCGGCCGCCTCCTGCGCGCGGGCGTGCTCCCGGGCGCCGGCCGTGGTCCCGGTGGTGGTGGCGGTCATCGCGTCCTCGATTTCTGTCGACTGACAGAAACAGGCTGGTGTGCGGAGGTTCCCGGCCGGTCTCCGCGAGGTAAACCTCCTGTTACGGGCCGGTGGTAGCGTCGGCTCGCCATGGCACGCAGACCCGGTCGACCGCGCGCGAGCGGCGACCCTGACGGTGAGCGCGACACCCGTCGCGACGTGCTCGACGCCGCCGCCGCCCTGTTCTGCACGGTCGGCTTCACGTCCACCAGCACCCGCGCGATCGCCGACGCAGCCGGGGTCCGCCAGGCCTCGATCTACCACCACTTAGCCGGCAAGGACGCGATCCTCCTCGAGCTCCTGCTCGGCACCGTCCGCCCGTCGCTGGACCTCGCCGACGCCCTCGTCGCCGGTGCCGAGCCCGCCGCCGCCCGCCTGTGGGCGCTCGCGCACGCGGACGTCGGCCTGCTCAGCGCCGGACCCGTGAACCTCGGCGTCCTGTACGTGCTGCCCGAGGTGGCCGGCGAGCAGTTCGCGGAGTTCCACGCCCTGCGCTCGCGGCTGCGCGCCCGGTACAGCGAGCTCGCGGCGACCGCGTCCGACGACGCCGACGACCGCGGGGAGCTCGTTCTCGGGCTGGTGGAGTCGGTGATCCTGCGTCGGCGCGACACCCCGGACCTCGATGTCGCCGCCGTGCAGGACGCGGTGGCCGACGGAGTGCTGCGGTTGGTCGGCTGCACGCCGGCCGAGATCGCCGCTGCCCGCACGCTGCCGGTGTCGCTGGGCGTCTGAGCCCTCGCGCGCGTCACGCGAGTGCTGCGGACGCCGAATTAACACAAGCGTTTCGTGCGTGCAGCGGATCCGACACAGGCCGGGTGGTCAATGATCCTGTCGGCCGACAGAAACTCCGGGCCGGCGGTCGGTCGATCCCCCCTCGCCCCCCGGAGCCCCCATGATCATCGCCGGAGTCGGAATCTCCGTCCTCGCCGTCGTCCTCGTCGGCATCGTCGTCGCCCGCAAGGTCGACGGGGACAGCGCCAACTACCTCGTCGCCGGCCGGCGCCTGGGCGTCCCCCTGGTGGCGGCCTCCCTGATGGCCGCCGCGGTCGACTCGAACGCCACGGTCGGCAACACCGACCTGTCGGCGTCGTTCGGGTTCTGGGCCGGGGCGTCCCTGGCGATCGGGCTGGCCATCTGCCTGCTGCTGACCGGCCTGTTCCTGGCCAAGCCGATGAACCGGATGAAGCTGTTCACGCTCGCCGACTTCTACCGGCTGCGCTACGGGCGCGGGGTCGAGGTGGCGTCGTCGGTGTTCATGATCTTCGCGTTCGCCATCCTCATGGCCGGCAACCTGGTGGCCTGCGGGTTCCTGCTGGAGCGGTTCCTGGGCCTCGACTACACCGTCGGGGTGCTCGTCGCGGTCGCCCTGGTGCTCGTCTACACGATCGGCGGGGGCATGTTCTCCGACGCGTACACGGCCGCCATCCAGATCGTCATCACCATCGCCGCCACGGTCAGCCTGGTCGTCTGGTTCGGCGCGACCTATGGCTTCGAGGTGGCCGACGGGATGGGGCCGTTCGACGTCGAGCAGCTCACGCAGACCAGCGCGGGGGCGCCGATCAACTGGGCCACGCTCGTCGCGCTCGGCATCGGGGACATCGTGGCCATCGACTTCATGCAGCGGATCTTCGCGGCCCGGAACCCCGAGACCGCGCAGAAGTCCTGCTTCACCGGCGCGGCAGGCACCGCGATCATCGGCGTCGCGTTCGCCATGGTCGCCCTGTCGGCGTCGTCGGTGCTCGGTCTCACGACGGACGCCGGGCCGATCCTGTTCCAGCTCCTCGACGACTACGCACCCGCCGGCCTGACCGTGCTGGTCCTGTCCGGGATCGTCGCGGCGTCCTTCTCGACCGCGTCGGGGGCCATCCTCGCGACCTCCGCCGTAGCCGTCCGGAACATCGTCGGCGTCCGCCGCGTGGTCTCCGTGAAGGAGGAGGGCGTCCGCGACCCGCTGCTGCTGTGGACCCGCGTCGCGATGATCCCGATCGTCGTGCTCGGCGTCTCGGTGGCGCTCAAGGTGGCCCAGACCGGCATCCTGCTGACGCTCGCGTTCGACCTCATGCTCGCCGGGCTGCTGGTGCCGTTCATCCTCGGGCTGTTCTGGAAGCGTGGCGGCACCCGTGCGGCCGTCGCCGCGCTGGTGGTCGGCGTCGGCGTCCGGCTGGTGCTCTTCGTCCTGACGCCCACCGTCTACGGGGTGCCCAACGACGTCTGGTACATCCCGAACGACCTCATCGACGCCTCGTTCGACGGCTGGCCGACGTTCTGGGGCTTCGGTGCCTCGCTCCTCGCGTACCTGGTCGCCGCCGCGCTCTGGCCGCGTACCGTGACCGAAGAGGCCTGGGCCATCGCGGACGGGATGCCCGACGAGACCGTCCCGGCACCGCGGGGGGCGGAGCCCGAGCCCGCCGTGTGAGCCGCTCCGCGTGGGCGCCCGCCCCGCGGCTAGGTTGTCCCGGTGTCCTTCCGTGTCCGCCCCGCCCTGCCCGCCGACGTCCGTGCCATCCGCGCGCTCGTGGAGCCGTACGCCGCCGAGCGCATCCTGCTGGCCAAGGAGTGGGTCGGGTACTACGAGTCGGTGCAGGAGTTCCTGGTCGCCGAGGAGGACGGGGCCGACGAGGGAGCAGTCATCGGCTGCGGTGCGCTGCACGTGATGTGGCAGGACCTCGCGGAGATCCGCACGCTCGCCGCCGACCGCACGTTCCGCGGGACCGGCGTCGGCCACGCGCTGCTCGACGCCCTGCTGGACCGCGCCCGGGAGCTGGGACTGCGCCGCGTCTTCTGCCTGACGTTCGAGGTCGCGTTCTTCGAGTCCCACGGGTTCCACGTCATCGAGGGCACCCCGGTCACCCCCGACGTCTACCTCGAGCTGCTGCGGTCGCACGACGACGGCGTCGCCGAGTTCCTCGACCTCGCGCGCGTGAAGCCGAACACGCTCGGCAACACCCGGATGCTCATCGAGCTGTAAATCGGTGGGCGGCACGGTCCGCGTCGGGCACGCTCAGGGCGTGACCACCTACCTGGCGACCGAGCGCCTGTCCATGCGCCCCTTCACCGCCGACGAGGCCGACCTGCTGATCGAGCTGGACAGCGACCCCGAGGTGATGCGCTACCTCAGCGGAGGCGAGCCGACCCCGCCCGAGCTCGTCCGCGAGCGCGACCTGCCGAGCCTCCTGCGGGGCTACGAGCGGTGGGACGGGAAGTTCGGGGTGTTCGCGGCGTTCGAGAAGGACACCGGCGCGTTCGTCGGCTGGTTCTGCCTGCGCCCCGAGCCGGGTGGTCCGACGGACGAGGTCGAGCTCGGGTACCGGCTGCGCCAGGACGCGTGGGGCAAGGGGTACGCCACCGAGGGGTCGCGTGCCCTGGTGGACAAGGCGTTCTCGGAGCTCGACGTGCGCGTGGTCTGGGGCGCGACGATGTTCCTGAACCGTGCCTCGCAGAAGGTGATGGAGAAGGTCGACATGACCGTCGCGGAGAAGCTCGACACTCCCGAGGACATGCTGATGGTCGAGGGCTCCGAGCTCGGTGGATTCCGGTACGAGATCACCGAGGCACGGTGGAAGCAGCGGGACCAGCGGTAGGGCCGCTCAGCCGATCACGAGCTCGATGCCGTCGGCGGTGTTGCGCAGGTCGGTGACCGGGCGCAGCGTGCCGTCGGGGAGGCGGACCGAGATCGTGTCGGGCGCCCCGAGCGGTCGCGTGGCCCGCATGGTCTGGAGGTGCAGGACCAGAGCTGACGCGGAGATCACGGGCGTGCCGCCCGGCTGCCACACCGGTGCGGGTGGGGGTGCCGGTGCGTCGGCCACCGCCAGCTCCGCGCGCACCCGGTCCAGGAACGCGTCGACCTCCTGCTGGTCGTAGCCCTCGCGCCACTTGGTGGTCTGGAACCGGATCCCGTCGATCAGCTGCGCGGTCACCGGCTTCGTCGCACGGCCCGCTCCCTCGCGCTCCTTGAGCGTGTCGGCCACCCGGTCCAGGAAGTCGTCGACCTCGTCCTGGTCGTAGCCCTCGCGGAACTTGGTGGCCGCGAACTTCTGGTTCAGGACCTCGGCGGAGGTGAGCATGACCGCATGCTCCCACGCGGTCAGGCCGGGAGCCGGTACGTCGGGGGGTCGTCCTCGCTGACTGCCGCGTCCCGGGCGACCAACCCGTCGGCCACCAGCCCGTCCACGCAGCGGGCCAGCTGGCGGGCGTCCGGCCAGACCGCGTCGACCGCGGCGGCCGGCACCGGACCGAGGGCGTCGCGCAGCAGGGCCATCACGCGGCCGCGCACCTGCCGGTCGGTGCCGGCGAACGACTGCGACCTGCGCCGGCCCGCGTGCTCGTCGGCCGGTCGGCCCGCGGCGTACCAGGCGCACACGTCCCGCACCGGGCAGGCGTCGCACCGAGGGGACCGGGCGGTGCAGACGAGGGCACCCAGCTCCATCGACGCGGCGGCCCACCGGGCGGCGGTCGCGTGGTCGTCGGGCACGTACAGGGCGGCGCGCCGGACCTCGTCCACGGTCTGGCTCGGAGCCGGGAGCGCGACGCCGTCGACCGTGCGGGCCAGCACGCGCCGGACGTTGGTGTCGAGCACCACCGACCGCCGCCCGTACGCGAACGCAAGCACGGCCGCCGCGGTGTACGAGCCGATGCCGGGCAGGGCGAGCAGCTCGGCCTCCGTCGACGGGACCACCCCGCCGTGCCGCTCGACGATCGCCCGCGCGCACTCCTGCAACCGGAGCGCCCGGCGCGGGTAGCCCAGCCGGTCCCACGCGCGCAGCACGTCCGCGGTCGACGCGGCCGCGAGGGCCTCGGGCGTCGGCCACCGGCTCATCCATGCCCGCCACGCCGGCTCGACGCGGGCCACCGGGGTCTGCTGGAGCATCACCTCGCTGACCAGCACGCCGAAGGGCGTCCGGTCGGCCGCGCGCCACGGGAGGTCGCGCGCGTGCACGCTGAACCAGGCGAGCACCGGCTCGCGCAGCTGGGCGGGGGACGGCGGCACCGCAGCATCCTGCCTCACGCGGTGCCGGGGGGCTGTCCGAGGTCGTGGCTACCGTGGGCGCCATGACTGAGCTGCGGGCGGCACCCTGCGCGAGCGTCGACGACGCGATCGCGGTGATGGAGGGCCCCGGGGACCCGGGCAGGTGCTTCTGCCAGTTCGACCGGGTGCCGAACTCGCAGTACCGGGCCATGTCGGTCGAGGAGCTGCAGGGCCGGCTCGCTACCCGGATCACCGAGCCCGGAGCGAGCCCGGGAGTGGTCGCGGCGCTCGACGGCGACCCGGTCGGGTGGGCGTCCGTGGCGCCGCGGTCGGAGTTCCCCCGGATCCGGACCAGCCCGTCGATGACCACGCGCGAGCTGAGAGCGGACCTCGACGACCCCGGGATCTGGGCCGTGACCTGCTTCGTCGTGCGGACGGGATTCCGGCGGCAGGGGGTCGCCGGTGCGCTGCTCGCCGCGGCCGTCGAGCACGCCCGGGCGTCCGGCGCCCACACGCTGGAGGGGTATCCGCTCGAGCCGGGTGCGCGCAGGCTCTCGTCGGCTGACCTCTACCGGGGGACCGTGAGCCTTTTCCTCGCGGCCGACTTCGACGTGGTGGCGCGCCCGAAGGACGGCCGGGCGATCGTTCGCCTCGCTCTCTGAGCGCTTCCGCGCGTCTGCCGCGCGGGTCGGGTGGCCTGCCTCTACGGTGGTCGCGCCGCGGGATCGCGTGGCGAAGTCGATCGGGCCCGGAGGACGCATGAGCGAGTCGCGACGCCTCCCCGCCCGTGTCTACTGGGTGCGGCGGCTGGTGGTGCTCGGCATCCCGCTGCTCATCGTGGCGGTCGTGGTGTGGCTGGTCGCGGGGCGCGGCTCCGGCGAGGACCCGACGCCCGGCGCGCAGACCACGTCCGCTCCGGCCGCCGAGCCGACACCGAGCCAGACGCCGACCGACGACGACGGGGTGGCCGACTGCGCCGCGGCGGGCCTGGCCCTGGCCATGACACCGGACGCCGTGTCGTTCGCCGCCGGGGTGAGCGCCACCTTCACGGTCTCGATCACCAACACGAGCGCGGTGCCCTGCCTGGTCGACGCGGGCGAGGTCCAGCGCGAGATCGTCATCACGTCCGGCTCGGACCGGGTGTGGTCCAACCGCGACTGCGTCGTCGCCGGCACGGAGAAGCGCACGCTCCTGCTTCCCGCCGGCGGCAACGACACCACCCCGTTCGCGTGGAACCGGGTCCGGTCGGCGGAGGGCTGCCCGCAGGGCCTCCCGACGCCCGGCGCGGGGACCTACTCGGCGCAGCTCAGCCTGGCGGGTGCTGCGGCTCCGCCGGCCGTGTTCGGACTGGGCTGAGGGTCTGCTCGGCCAGGTCCGTCGCGCGTGACTCGGTGACTCCCAGCATGAGCAGGCTCGTCACGATCACCGCGGAGACGTCGAGCTCCGTCCGGGACAGGTCGTCGTCGGCGATCGTGAACACCGCCGACCAGGCTGCCTGGCTGAGGACGCCCGCGGGGAGGTACCGCCCGAACACCCCGCTGTCCTGGCCTCGTCCGACCAGCAGCGCAAGTGCCTGCTCGACCTCGCCGAGCAGGGCGTGGATGTCCTCACCGAACTCGCCGCGCCGCAGGACCACGAGCACCCGGTAGCGGTGCGTCAACGGCCACAGGTGGGCGATGAAGTCGGCCCACGCCACGTCGGCTGGTTTGTCGGCCGGGGCCTCCTCGGCAAGGACCGCCGCAATCTCGCCGACCGCGCGTCGCGCGAGCGCCACCAGAAGGTCGGACCGGGACGGGAAGTACCCGTACACGGTCCGTCTGACCACGCCCGCAGCCGAGGCGACATCGCCCATGCCCGCGTCGGGGGTCTTCCCGAGGACCTCGATCGCCACGTCGAGGAGTCGCTCCCGGGTGTCGCTGCCGCGAGGGCCGGAGGTCTCGATCTGCATGGCTCCATGATTGCACACCGGTGTGCAATCGACCTAGAGTGCACACCGGTGTGCAACGTGCACCGGAGCCGAGGGGAAGAACACCATGACCGCATCCCGTCCCGCACCCGCAGACCTCCGCCCGTTCCGCGTCGCCGTCCCGGACGCGGAGATCGCCGACCTCAAGGACCGGCTCGCGCGGACCCGCTGGCCCGACCCGCAGACCGTCCCCGACTGGTCGCAGGGCGTCCGCGTGGAGAACGCCCGGTCGCTCGTCGCGTACTGGGAGAGCGAGTACGACTGGCGCCGCTTCGAGTCCGAGCTCAACTCCTACCCGCAGTTCCTGACCACGATCGACGGGCTCGACATGCACTTCCTCCATGTCCGGTCGACGAACCCCGACGCGCTGCCCCTGCTCCTGACGCACGGCTGGCCCAGCTCGGTCGCCGACTTCCTGTCGTTGATCGGGCCGCTCACGGATCCCGTGGCGTTCGGAGGGGAGATCACCGACTCCTTCGACGTCGTCATCCCGTCGCTCCCGGGTTTCGGGTTCTCCGGCAAGCCGACCGACGCGGGCTGGGACGTCACGCGCATCGCTGGAGCGTGGGCGGAGCTCATGCGCCGGCTCGACTACCCCTCCTGGTCGGCCCACGGCGGCGACTGGGGGGCGGCCGTCACCACGGCGCTGGGCGCGATGCGGCCTGAGGGCCTCCTCGGGATCCACCTGAGCACGCCGTACGCGTTCCCGGAGCAGATCCCCGAGACGCTGACCCCGGAGGAGCGCCGCGCGGTGGACGGCCTGGCCCTCTACGCCGGCCCGCTCGGCGGGTCCAACCACCTGCAGGGCACCAAGCCGGAGACCGTCGGATTCGCACTGGCGGACTCGCCGGCCGGCCAGGCGGCGTGGATCTACGAGAAGTTCCAGTCCAAGACGGACAACCACGGGCTCGCCGAGGACGCCCTCAGCATCGACACCATGCTGGATGCGATCTCGCTGTCCTGGTTCACCAACAGCGCGGCGTCCTCCGCCCGGATCTACTGGGAGAACCGCTCGGCGACCATGGCCGGTCCGAGGCTCTCGCTGCCGGTCGCCGTGACCGTCTTCCCACAGGACATCCCGCGGCTGCCCAGAAGCTGGATCGAAGGCGCGTACAGCAACCTGATCCACCTCGGCGAGGCGGACAGGGGCGGACACTTCGCTGCTCTCGAGCAGCCCGAGATCCTCGTCGACGAGCTCCGGACCGCTTTGAGAACCCTGCGAGGGGCCTAGACGTAGCGCTCGAGGATGCTCGACTCGGCGAGCCGGGACAGTCCCTCGCGCACGGCCCGGGCGCGCTGCTCACCGACGCCGTCGACGGCCATGAGGTCCTCGATGCCGGCGGCCAGCAGCTTCTGGAGGCCGCCGAAGTGCGCGACCAGGCGGTCGACGATGGCGCCCGGGAGGCGGGGGACCTTGGACAGCAGCCGGTAGCCGCGCGGTCCGGCGGCCGCGTCGAGGGCGTCGCCACCCCCGGGCAGGCCGAGCACGCTGGCGATCTTCGCGTTGTCGAGCAGCTCGGTGGAGTCCAGCTCCGCCAGCTCGTCGAGCACCGTGTCCACGTCCCGGCGGCTGGTGTCGACGTAGTCGCGGATGATGAGCGCCCGGTCGGAGCCGATGCCGCCCACCAGCTCGTCCAGCTGGAGGGTGAGCAGGCGGCCGTCGGTGCCCAGCTCGACGACGTAGCCCTCGATCTCCTCGGAGATGCGGCGGACCATCTCGAGGCGCTGCACCACGGCGGACACGTCGCGCACCGTGACCAGGTCCTCGATCTCGAGGGCGGACAGGGTGCCGCTGACCTCGTCCAGCCGCGACTTGTAGCGCTCGAGGGTGGCCAGGGCCTGGTTAGCGCGGGACAGGATGGTGGTCGAGTCCTCGATGACGTGCCGCTGACCGCCGACGTACAGCGCGATGATGCGCATCGACGCGGAGACCGACACCACCGGCAGGCCGGTCTGCTTGGCCACGCGCTCGGCGGTGCGGTGCCGGGTGCCGGACTCGGACGTCTCGATGGTCACGTCCGGCAGCAGCTGGACGGCCGCGCGCAGGATCCGGGAGATGCCCGCGTCCACGACGACGGCACCGTCCATCTTGGCCAGCTCGCGCAGGCGGGTGGCGGAGAACTCGACGTCCAGGACGAAGCCGCCGGAGCAGATGCTCTCGACGGTCTGGTCGAACCCGAGGACGATCAGCGCGCCCGTGCGTCCGCGCAGGATCCGCTCCAGACCGTCGCGAAGCTCGCCACCCGGGGCGACGGCGGCGAGCGTGGACCTCAGGAGGTCATCGGAGGCGTGCAGGTGCGACGGCACGGTTGCATGGTAACGATGGGCGGGCTCGACGGTCGTCGCGAACCGCAGGGCGGACTGGTCGGCCGCGCAAGTTCGCTCGTTCGACACGCTCACACGGACCGCGGGGGTCCCGTGCTGTCGCGCACCACGAGGTCGACCAGGATGCGGTGCTGCTCCGGCACCGGGGCCTCGCCCGCGCGGAACCGCGCGATCGACGAGGTCAGGGCGGCTGCGGCGGCCTTGCCCTTGGCGGCGAAGTCCTGGTGGACGGTGGTCAGCGCGGGGCGCAGGCGGCGGGCGAGGGGGGAGTCGTCGAACCCGACGACCGAGAGGTCCTCCGGGACGCGCAGGCCGAGCTCCTCGGCGGCGTGCACGACCGCCGCGGCCATCAGGTCGGAGAAGCACAGGACCGCGGTCGGCCTGTCGGGGGCGGCCAGCAGCCCGCGGGCTCCCTCCGAGACGAACGGCTCCGCGTTGTCGTGGACCTCCATGACGACCGGCACCACCCCGGCTGCGTCCAGCGCGGACATCCAGCCGATCTGCCGCTCGCGTGCGACGAACCCCGATCCGGCGGTGGACGGGTCCGGCGCGAAGCCGGGAGGCACCGTCGGGTTCATGGTGAGGATGCCGATGCGGCCGTGCCCCAGGGCGAGCAGGTGCTCGGCGCCGAGCCGCGCGCCGTGCTGCTCGTCGAGCAGCACGCTCGCCGCGCCCGCGACGGGCTCGCCGTCGACGAACACGAGCGGCAGCCGGCGCTTCACCAACCAGTCGACCGCGGGGTAGTCGCCGGCGCAGCCGTACACGAGGGCGCCGTCCATGGGGATGTCCCGGGCGGGGATCATGCCCGCCGAGCCCGTCGAGGGCAGGAGCACCACCGCCATCCCCGTGGGGGCCAGCTCCTCGGCCACCGCCCCGAAGAACGCCGCGGCGATCGGGTCCCGGAACGCGGTGCCGACCGACTCGGTCAGCAGGACCCCGACCGCGCCCGTGGTGCCGCGGGCGAGTGCCCGGGCGGACGGGTCGGGACCGACGTAGCCGAGGTCGGCGGCGGCCGCGAGGATCGTGCGACGCATCTCCGCCGAGAGCTGGTCCGGGCGGGAGAAGGCGTTGGAGACGGTCATCCGGCTGACGCCCACGCGGTCGGCGATCGTCTGAAGCGTCACCCGGGACATGACGCCACCCTGTTCCGCTCCATGCGGGACAGGGTAGGTCGCCGGGGCCTGTCCCCGGGAGGCGACGGTCATCGCGCGGGGTAGCCCTCGCAGCCGTTCGCGGGGGCGATGGTGTCGGCCAGGTGGTGCAGCGCTCCTGCCAGGCTGCGGCGGGTGCGCGGTGCGCGGGCTCGGCGGACGCGCGGGATGCGCTCCGGCTCGGGCACCTCGGGCGCCCAGGGCCGTGCGCTCTCGGCCTCGTGCCGCGCCGCGGTCACACCGAACAGCAGTCCGAACTGAGGGGTGTCCATCGACATCAGGGGTTCTCCTGTCGGTCTCGATCTCTTCTGTACCGATAAAGTAACCCTTGGTCTCTATACCGGTCAAGAGGAAAGTCGGGTCCGATTTCTAGCGACGGGCGCTGCCGGCAAGATCCGGCACGAGCCCGGCCGCGGTCACGGCCTCCCCGAGGTCCGCGGCCGTGAGGACGGTCAACCCGGCCGGGGGCGTCGCACCGTCGAGCGCCCCCGCCGGCACGATCGCGCGCGTGAACCCCAGCCGGGCCGCCTCCGCGAGGCGCCGACCGACGCCGGACACGGTCCGGATCTCCCCGGCGAGCCCGACCTCCCCGATGGCCACGAGCCCGCGGGGCAGCGGCACGTTCTCCCGCGAGCTGACGGCTGCGAGCGCCAGCGCCAGGTCCGCCCCCGGCTCCATCACCCGGGCGCCCCCGATGGTCGACACGTACACGTCCTGGTCCGCCAGCCGCGCGCCCAGCCGGCGCTGGAGCACGGCGAGCACCATGGCCAGCCGGCTGCTGTCGACGCCGCTGGTGGTGCGCCGCGGGTTGGGCACCGCGCTGGGCGCGACCAGCGACTGCACCTCGACGACGAGCGGCCGGCGGCCCTCCAGCGTGACGGTGAGGCAGGTGCCGGGCACGGCGTGCAGCGCCTGGGAGATGAACAGCCCGCTGGGGTCCGCCAGCCCGACGATCCCGGACTCCGACAGGTCGAAGCAGCCGACCTCGTCCGTGGGGCCGTACCGGTTCTTGGTGGCCCGCAGCATGCGCAGGCGCGAGTGCCGCTCACCCTCGAACTGGCAGACGACGTCCACGAGGTGCTCGAGCGTCCGCGGTCCGGCGACCGACCCGTCCTTGGTCACGTGCCCGATGAGCACCACCGGCAGGTCCCGGGCCTTCGCCGCCTGGATCACCGCGCTGGCCACCTCGCGCACCTGGGACACGCCGCCGGCGGTCCCCTCGACCTGCGCGGACGCGATCGTCTGGATGGAGTCCAGCACCAGCAGGTCCGGGTCCACCAGCTCGATGTGGCCGAGGACCGCGCCGAGGTCGGTCTCCGCGGTGAGCAGCAGCCGGGGATCGAGCGCGTGGATCCGGCCCGCCCGCAGGCGCACCTGAGCGGCCGACTCCTCGCCGGTCACGTAGAGGACCGTGCGGCCCGTCCGTGCCGCGCGGGCGGCCACGTCGAGCAGCAGGGTGGACTTGCCGACGCCCGGCTCCCCGGCCAGCAGCACGACGGCGCCGGGTACCAGGCCGCCGCCGAGCACCCGGTCCAGCTCGTCCACCCCCGTGGGCCGCGCCCGCGCGGTCTCGACGTCGATCTGGTCGATGGGCCGGGCGGGGGACCGCAGGGGAGAGGTGGCGACCGTGCGCGGTGCGCCGCCGCCGGGACCGGTGTCCTCGACGACCGACCCCCAGGACTGGCACTCGCCGCACCGGCCCACCCACTTGCCGGCGGTCCACCCGCACTCGGTGCAGCGGAACGCGGGACGGGTGCTGCGGTCGGGGCGCTTCGAGGCGGTCGAGGTCACGCGTCGCACGGTAACCGGAGCGTCTGACACGGACCCCGCACGCCACGGCCGATCCGCGTTCCGGCATCGTGCGTCGTCGGACGAGCGAGCGTAGGTAGGCTGCGGGGCGTCCGGCGAGGGTTCGGGCGACGCGATGCAAGGGGGAGCCCCGATGAGCGACACCGGCCGTCCCGGCCCCGAACGACCTGTCGGCCAGCCGGTGCCGCCGATCTCGAACTGGCAGGCGGCGCAGCAGCAGCCGCCGACAGCACCGGTCCCGGGCGCCCCGGCCTTCCCGTCCCGGCCCGCCGGACCGGTCGCGGGGACCCCCGCGTCGTTCGCCGCGCAGACGTTCGACCAGGAGCCCGACAGCGTCCCGGCCGCCTCCGGTCGCCCCCGCTGGCTGATCCCGGCGATCGTCGGGGTGATCGTGCTGGTCGCTGCCGCGATCATCCTCGGGATCGTCCTCAGCTCGAAGGGCGACACCGACGCGGCGCCTCCGGCCGTCGCGACGACCATCCTCCTGCCGTCCCCGACGCCGACCGTCGAGCCCGTGGCGCGTCCGGCCACCACCGCGTTCGCCTCCGCGCTGCCGCTGACCGTGCTCCAGTACGCCCTCGCGACGTCCGCTCCCGACGCCGAGTGGCAGGCCGCGGGCGCCCTCGAGGCGTACACCGAGACGTACACCGACGGTGGCAGCGGCACCGTGACCGTCCGCTCCGGCCAGTGGGAGACGCCCGCCGAGGCGACCGCGTTCGCCGCCGGCCTGGTCGCCGCGGTCCCGCCCGCACCCGCCCCGGACCCGTCCGCCTCGCCCACCGGGCCGACCCTCCCGCAGACCGGAGACGTCACGGCAGGCGGAGCGGTGGCCGGCACGTACTCGATCGTCGACGCGGGTGACGGCACCGGCGTCGCGGTCTGGACCAACGGCACCACGGTCTTCCGGGCCACGGCCCCGCTGACGGACATCGTCGACCTCTACAACGCGTTCCCGCTCTGACGGTCGAGAACACCCTCGGTCGCGTCCTGGTGTCCAGGACCGCGACCGAGGGTGTTCTCGTCAGTCGGCGGCGATGATCGACAGGATGTTGCCGGCCGGGTCGGTGAACCACGCGATCAGCGGGCCGCCGCCGCGGAACACGTAGTCCTCGTCGGTCTGCACCGGCGTGCCCTCGTACCGCTCGAACGGCACCCCGCGCCCGCGCAGCTCCGCCACGGTGCCGGGAACGTCCTCGACCGGGAAGTTCAGCACCGTGTAGGTGGCGGGCACGTGGGCCGGCCCCTTCGGGTAGACCAGGACGTCGTGACCGCCCTGGAAGTGCAGGGAGAGCATCCCGTTCTCCTCGGTGACGTCGAGGCCGAGCGCGTCCGCGTAGAACGCCTTCGCCGCCGGGACGTCGTCGGTCGAGAATCCACTGAACGCCTTGCTGAGGTCCGCCATGGCCACTCCTCCGGTACGGGGTCGAAGAACCCGACCAGGCTCTCGCGAGACCGGCCCGACGGCTAGGTGTGTACCGGTGCCGGGACGACGGCGGGCGCGGCGGGCAGGGTGACCGTGAACGTGGTGCCGGGTCCGCTGTCGACCGTGATGGTGCCGCCGTGCGCGGTCACGACCGCGTGCACGATTGCCAGGCCCAGGCCGGTGGACCCGGAGGCGGAGTTGCGGGAGGCGTCGCCGCGGGTGAACCGCTGGAACAGGCTCTCGCGCAGCGCGGGCGGGATGCCGGGACCGTCGTCAGCCACCTGCACGACGACCTGCTGCCCGGCAGGGCGGACGCGGACCGTGACGACCGTGCCCGCGGGAGTGTGCAGCCGTGCGTTGGACAGCAGGTTGGCCAGCACCTGACGCAGGCGGTGGTCGTCGCCGACCACGAGGGCGTCCTCGACCTCGTCCTCAGACGGAAGGTCCAGGCGCCAGTCGTGGTCCGGGCCGGCGGCGTGCGCGTCGGTGACCGCGTCGATGGCCAGCACGGTCAGGTCCACGGGCTCCGAGGCCAGGGGACGCCCGGCATCGAGCCGCGCGAGCAGCAGCATGTCCTCGAGCAGCGCGGTCATCCGCAGGGACTCGGACTCGACACGGGACATCGCCTGCAGCGCGCTGACCGGCATCTCGTCGGGGGATCGGCGCACCAGCTCGGCGTACCCGCGGATCGAGGCCAGCGGGGTGCGCAGCTCGTGGCTGGCGTCGGCGACGAACTGGCGCACCTGCGACTCGGACTCGTGCCGGGACGCCAGCGCCTGCTCCACGTGCCCGAGCAGCTGGTTGAGCGCGGCACCCACCTGCCCGACCTCGGTGGCGGGGTCGGTGTCCTGGGCGGGGACGCGGTCGGCGAGCACCACCTCGCCGCGGTCGAGGGGGAGCTGGGCGACGCGGTTGGCGGTGCCGACCACCCGGTCCAGGGGGCGCAGCTCGCGGCGGACCAGCACCAGCCCGACCGCCGCGGCGACCAGCAGGGCGATCGCGGCGACCACCAGCTCGACGACGACGAACGTGGTGACGGTGCCGGACACCGAGGTGGTCGGCAGGGCGGTCACGGTCGTCGTGCCGTCGACTCCGATGCTCGAGACCGCCCGGTAGCTGCCGAGCCCGGTCAAGGTGATCGTGTGCGCCTCACCGTCCGTGGGGACGGCGAGCATCTGCGCGGTCTGGGCGTCGGTCAGTGCGGTCGGCGTGCCGTCGTCGGCGATGTAGCCCGCCTGGAACAGGGTCAGGTCGGCGGGGTCGACGCCGGCAGGCTGCTCCACGTTGACCGTGCCCGCGTCCTGCCCCGGACGGAAGTCACCCGTGCCGGCCGGGGCCGGGAAGACCTCGCCCGGGTCCGGTGTGCCCTGGCGCGGGAAGTCCGCCGCGCGCCTGTGGGCTGCGGTCAGCTTCTCGTCGAGCTGGGTGACCAGGGAGCCCTGGAGCGCGAGGGTGGAGAGCGTCCCCATCGCGGCCGCGACGACGGCGACGAGCGCCACGACGACCACGACGAGCCGCCGGCGCAGCGTCCAGCGTGGACGAGCGGGCACGATCAGACAGACGGCTTCAGCACGTAGCCGACCCCGCGCAGCGTGTGCAGCATCGGGGTGCGGCCCTTGTCGATCTTGCGGCGCAGGTACGACACGTACAGCTCGACGATGTTGGCCTGGCCGCCGAAGTCGTACTGCCACACGCGGTCGAGGATCTGGGCCTTGGACAGCACGCGCTTCGGGTTGCGCATGAAGTAGCGCAGCAGCTCGAACTCGGTGGCGGTCAGGCGGATGTCCTCGCCGTCGCGGGTCACCTCGTGGCTGTCCTCGTCCATGGTCAGGTCGCCGACGACGAGCACGGCCTCCTCGCGCGACGACACCGCACCGGTCCGCCGCAGCAGGGCACGCAGCCGCGCGACGACCTCCTCGAGGCTGAACGGCTTGGTCACGTAGTCGTCGCCCCCGGCGGTCAGGCCCGCGATCCGGTCCTCGACCGCGTCCTTGGCCGTGAGGAACAGGACGGGGACGTTCGGGTTGGTGGCCCGGACCCGGCGCAGCACGTCGATGCCGGACAGGTCGGGGAGCATCACGTCGAGCACGATGACGTCGGGGTCGAGGGCCTTGGCGGCGCGGACGGCGGCGTGGCCGCTCAGGGCGTGGTCCACCTGCCAGCCCTCGTAGCGCAGGGCGGTGGACAACAGCTCGGCGAGCGTCGGCTCGTCGTCGACCACCAGGGCGCGGACGGGGGAGCCGTCCGCGCGGGAGAGCACGTCCGGGCGGTTGCTGGTGGTCGTCGTCATGACCCCAGGGTGCGCCCGTAACCTGTTGCGGCGCTGGACCGAACCTGTGAACTTGCTGAGGACGGGTCAGTCCAGGGGGTGCGGGCGGTCGTCGCCGAGCAGCGCCGCCGCCAGGATCGCCTCGATGGCGAACTGCGTCGAGGTGGGCAGGTCGACGTCCTCGTCGAGCAGCCACTGCACCTGGAGGCCGTCCATGACGCCGATGATCGCGCTGGCAGCGCAGTCGGCGGTCTCCCGGGACACCTTCCCCTCGCCGACCGCGATCACCGCGTCCGTGATCTCGCCGCGCAGCACGCGGAACCGGTCGGTCACCCAGCCGCGGGCGGGGTGGTTCTCGGTGACGGACTCGCCGGTGAGCACCGAGTAGCCCTGCACGATGCCCGGCCGGCCGACGTTCATGCGGGCGGTGCGGACGAGGTGCTGGAACAGGCCGAGGCCGCCGGGGATGTGCTGCCCCTCGAGGTCGCGGACGTCCTCCTTGTCGCGGTACTCCAGCACCTCGACCAGCAGCTGTTCCTTGGAGCCGAAGTGGTGCAGGACGCCCGCGTGCGTGATGCCCACCTGCTCGGCCACCTCCGCCAGCGAGCCGTTCTTGTACCCCTTGGACCCGAAGGTGTTGGCGGCGGCCCGCAGGATCTCTGCCCGGCGCTCGGTGGTGGCCTGGCGGGGCTGCCGCGCGCGGCGCTTCGGCGCTGCGGCGGGGGGAACGGCGTCGTCCATGACTGAAACCATACTGTGATCTTCCCACTTACTGACAGGTCAGTAAGTTGTGCTTTCATTCTCCCCAGACGACAACGCTGTCCGATCGGAGAACCCCGCTGTGTCACTCGACACGGCCACCCAGCCGCCCACGGCTGAACGGCCCGCCACCGACCTCCAGCCCCTCCTGGCTGCCCTCAGCCTCGAGGAGAAGACGCGGCTCGTCGTCGGCGCCGGCCTCTGGTCCACCACCGCGGTCCCGCACATCGGCCTGCGTGCCATGCACGTGTCCGACGGCCCGGCCGGCGTCCGCGGTGTCTCCGACTCCGCCGACGAGACGTCCGCCTCCTTCCCGGCCCCCAGCGCGCTCGCCGCGACGTGGGACGTGGACCTCGCCGACGAGCTGGGTCACGTGTTCGCCGCCGAGGCCCGTCGGCACGGTGTCGACGTGGTGCTCGCCCCGCAGGTGAACCTCCAGCGCACGCCCGTCGGCGGCCGGCACTTCGAGTGCTACTCGGAGGACCCGCTGCTCACCGGCGACATCGCGGTGCACGTTGTCCGCTCCGCGCAGGACCGCGGCGTCGGCATGTGCGTCAAGCACTTCGTCGCCAACGACTCCGAGACGCAGCGCACCAGCTACCTGTCGCGCGTCGACGAGCAGACGCTCCGGGAGGTGTACCTGGCGCCGTTCGAGCGGCTGGTGCACGACGCCCAGGCGTGGTCCGTGATGAGCGCGTACTCCGGGATCGACGACGGCACCACTGCCGCGACCGCCGCCGAGCACCGCCCGCTGCTGACCGGCGTGCTCAAGGACGAGTGGGGCTTCGACGGCGTCGTCATGAGCGACTGGGTGGCCACCAAGTCCGTCGCCGGCGCCGCCGAGGGCGGGCTCGACCTGCAGATGCCCGGACCGGACGGCCCCTGGGGCGACGGCCTGCTCGACGCGGTGCGTGCCGGCGACGTCAGCGAGTCGCTGCTGGACGCCAAGGTGCTCCGCCTGCTCCGGCTGGCCCAGCGCGTCGGTGCGCTCGAGGGTGTCGCGCCGTCGGGTGCCGACCGTGAGCGCGTGGCCGACGTGGACGTGCGCGGCGTGCTGCGCGAGCTGGTGTCCCGCTCCATGGTCGTGCTCCGCGACGACGAGCACGCGCTGCCGGTGTCGCCCGACGACGTCACCCGGATCGCCCTGCTCGGCCCGAACGCGGTCCACCCGTTCGTGCAGGGCGGCGGCTCCGCGTTCGTCCGTCCGGACCACCTGTCGACCCCCGAGGCAGCGATCCGCGAGGCCTTCGGCGAGGTGCAGGTCGACGTGCACCCCGGTGCCGTGTCCCGCCTGCTGCCCCCGTCGCTCGACCTGGCCGGCCGGTGCACCACGCCCGAAGGGCACGTCGGCGCTCTCGGCGAGCTGCTCGACGCCGACGGAGCGGTCCTGGCCGCCGCCGACGTGACCGACTGGAACGGCTGGCTGCGCGAGGTGCCCGGCCCCGCGACCGCGCTGCGCCTGCGCACCACCGTCCGCCTCGAGGAGCCCGGCCGGCACGAGGTCGGCGTCGGCACCGTGGGCAGGCACCGGATCACGGTCGGCGGTCAGGTCCTGTCCACCAGCGACCACGTGGTGGGCGCCGAGGTCATCCTCGACTCCAGCGTCAACCAGCCGCCGCCGGCGACCCTGGTCATCGACGTGACCGAGCCGACGACGGTCGAGGTCGACGCGCTCGTGCAGGCCGTGCACCCCGTGGGGTACGCCAGCTTCGCGCGAGCCGAGCTGGTGCACCGCGTCCCCGGCACGTCCCCGGACGAGCTGCTGGCGGTCGCCGTCGAGGCCGCCGCCGCCGCGGATCTCGCGATCGTCGTCGTCGGGACGAACGAGGAGATCGAGTCCGAGGGGTACGACCGGACGTCGCTCGCGCTGCCCGGCACGCAGGACCAGCTGGTGAAGGCCGCCCTGGCCGCCAACCCACGCACGATCGTCGTCGTCAACGCCGGTGCCCCCGTGCTGCTGCCGTGGCTCGACGAGGTGCCGTGCGTGCTCTGGGCGTGGCTCGGCGGCCAGGAGTGGCCCGAGGCGCTCGCGGACGTGCTCACCGGCCTCACCGAGCCCACGGGGCGGCTGCCCTGGACGCTCCCCGCGCACGAGTCCGACGTGCCCGTGCCGGACGCGGTCCCCGTCGACGGCGTCATCGAGTACCACGAGGGCGTCCACGTCGGGTACCGCTCGTGGCTCAAGCTCGGTCGCACGCCCGCGGCGCCCTTCGGTCACGGCCTCGGCTGGACGACGTGGGAGTACGAGAGCGTCGTCGCGCAGCCCGTCGACGCCGACGGGTCGGTCGTCCTGGACGTCACCGTCCGCAACACCGGCGCCCGCGACGGGCGCGAGGTGGTCCAGGTCTACGTCGAGCCACCGACCCCGGGCGACAGGCCCGTGCGCTGGCTCGGCGGGTTCAGCGTCGTGCACGCCGCCGCAGGCGAGCACGCGGTCGTCCAGGTCCGGGTGGACGCGAAGGCGTTCCGGACCTGGGACTCGGCACAGCCCGGTTGGGTCACCCCGGCCGGTACCTACCCGATCCGCGTCGGCCGCTCCTCGAGCGACCTGCGCCTCACGGTCGACGTGGCCCTCCCCACCCCCACGCCGGCATAACGCAGCCCGACCAAGCAGCCCGACCAAGCAGCCCGACCAGCACAGCTCCGGTCCGACGAGATCCGCAGTCCCGTCGGACCGGTACGACCAGCAGTTCCACCCTCAGTGCAAGGAGGCACTCGTGAGAATCCGCAAGCTCTCGACGGTGATCGCTACGGCGGCCACCCTCGCGCTGCTCGCCACCGCCTGCTCCGGCAGCGGTGGCAGCACCGACGACAGCACCGGCGCCGACGGCGTCTCGGACAAGATCCTGACGATCGGCATGCCGAACGGCCCGCAGCAGCCCAACCAGAACCCGCTCGCGAACGGGTCCGCGTCGCTCTCGCTCGGGTACGCGTTCGCGGTCTACGAGTCGCTGATGCAGGTCAACGAGCTCAAGCCGACGGACCCCCCGACGCCGTGGCTCGCCACGTCGGTCGAGTGGAACCCGGACTCGACGCAGGCCGTCATCACCGCCCGCGACGGCGTGAAGTGGTCCGACGGCACGGACTTCACCGCCGAGGACATCGCGTTCTCCATCCAGCTCCGCAAGGACACCAAGGAGCTGAACACCGACTTCCCCGACCAGTACGGCGACATCACGGTCGACGGCAACAAGGTCACGGTGAACTTCCTGTCCGGCCAGTACGTCAACCAGGTCAAGCTGCTCAAGCTCCTCGTCGTGCCCAAGCACCTGTGGGAGAACGAGGACCCGGTGACCTGGACGGACGACGAGATGGTCGGCACCGGCCCGTTCAAGCTCAAGTCGTTCACGCCGCAGGCCGTGACGCTCGAGCCGAACACCGGCTACTGGGGCGAGACCCCGAAGGTCGGCACGCTCCGGTACGACACGTTCAACGACAACGCGGGCCTGACCACGGCCCTCACCACCGGTGAGGCGCAGTGGGGCTGGACGTTCATCCCGGACTTCGAGAACACGTTCATCGCCAAGGATCCCGACCACTTCCACCAGGTGGCGGGTGGCGGCTTCGGCGTCGACGTGCTCTACCTGAACAACGAGACGAAGCCGTTCAGCGACGTGGCGTTCCGCAAGGCGCTGAACATGGTCGTGGACCGCGCGGACATCTCCGCGACCGCCGGGTACGGCGTGTGGCCGCAGATCAAGAGCGTGACCGGTCTGCCGCAGCCCTCGGGTGACGCGTTCATCTCGGACGCGTACGCGGACCAGGAGCTCTCGGTCGACGTCGACGGTGCCAAGGACGTCCTCACGGAGGCCGGCTACACCTGGGACGGCTCGGGTGCCCTGGTGGACCCCGACGGCGAGAAGGTCGCCTTCACGCTCCAGAACCCGACCGGCTGGACCGACTACCTGGACGCCCTGGGGATCATCTCCGAGGGTGCCAAGGCGCTCGGTGTGGAGGCTCCCGTCGAGGGCGTCGTCCAGGACACCTGGTTCAACGACATCATCCCGTTCGGCAACTTCCAGGCCTCGCTGCACTGGACCGACGGGGGCTCGACGCCGTGGAACATGTACTCCAACATCATGGACGGCGCGTCCTACGTGCCGCTCGGTGACTCGGCGACCTGGAACTTCGGTCGCTACCAGAACGACGAGGTCACGCAGGCGCTCGCCGACTTCAAGGCCGGCACCTCGGACAACGACCGCGCGGCTGCCCTGGACGTCGTCCAGAAGCACTTCGTGGAGGACGTCCCCGGTCTGGTGATCTGGTCGCGTCCGGCCGTCGCGCAGTACTCGACGGTCAACTACACGGGCTTCCCCACCGACGAGGACCCGTACGCGAACCCGCAGCCGACGGGCCCGCAGGCAGCGCTCATCCTGTCGAAGCTGACGCCGACCGAGTGATGCTCGCGGTGCGGCGGGCGAGCCCCCGGCTCGCCCGCCGCACCACGCACCCGACCCCAAGGTGACCCGATGAGCTCCCCGCACGAAGAAGACGCCCCCGTCCTCCAGGCGATCGACCTGCGCAAGCACTTCCCCGTCCGCGGCTTCCGCTCGCAGAAGGTCGTGCACGCCGTCGACGACGTGAACCTCTCGCTCTACCGCGGCAAGGTGGTCGCGCTGGTGGGGGAGTCGGGGTCCGGCAAGTCCACGATCGCCCGGCTGCTCGCGCAGCTCATGCCCGTCACCGGCGGGCAGATCCTGCTGCACGGGCAGGACGCCACGGTGAAGAACCGGCGCGCGTTCCACCAGTACGTGCGCAAGGTCCAGATGATCTTCCAGGACCCGTTCGGGTCGCTGAACCCCGTGCACACGGTGCGCTACATGCTCACGCGCAGCCTCAAGATCCACCGTGGGCGCCTGCGCGGCGTCGAGCTGGAGGCCGCCCTCGAGGAGCTGCTGGACCGGGTGCAGCTGCGCCCGGCCGCGCGGTACATCGACAAGTTCCCGCACGAGCTGTCGGGCGGTCAGCGCCAGCGCGTGGCCATCGCCCGCGCGCTCGCGGCCGACCCCGAGGTGCTGCTCGCCGACGAGCCGATCTCGATGCTCGACGTGTCCATCCGCCTGGGCATCCTCAACCTGCTGCGCGACCTGCGCGACCGGCTCCAGCTCGCGATCCTCTACATCACGCACGACATCGCGTCGGCCCGCTACTTCGCCGACACGACGATGGTCATGTACGCCGGCCGGGTGGTCGAGAAGGGCGACTCCGAGTCGGTCACGCAGGACCCCCGGCACCCGTACACGCAGCTGTTGGTCCGGTCCGCACCCGACCCCGACGATCTCGAGGCCCGTGCCCGGGGCGCCCGCGGCGAGGCGCCGAGCCTGGTGGCCCCGCCCGCCGGCTGCCGGTTCAACCCGCGCTGCCCGTTCGCCAACGACGTGTGCCGCACGGAGGTGCCGCCGCTGATGCCCGTGGGGGAGGGCCGCGAGGCCGCCTGCTGGGGCTACGCCGACCGCGAGGACCGCCCGTCGCTGGGCTCGGTGCTCGACGCGTACGGCGAGCGGCCGACCGTGGACATCTCTGTGCTGGAGGCCGACCGATGAGGTTCTTCACCCGACGCATCGTCTTCTACGCGATCACCGCGTGGGCGGCGATCACCATCAACTTCTTCATCCCGCGGATCATGCCGGGCGACCCGGTGAGCGCCTTGATCGCCAAGAACCAGGGCCGGATCAGCCCCGACGCCGCCGAGGCGCTGCGTGCCCTGTTCGGGCTGGACGAGAACATGTCGCTGTGGGACCAGTACGTCGCCTACTGGCAGCTGCTGCTGCACGGCGACCTGGGTATCTCGTTCTCCTACATGGCTCCCGTGGCGGACGTGATCCGCCAGGCGCTGCCGTGGACCATCGGGCTGGTCGGCATCGCGACGCTCATCAGCTTCACCATCGGCACGCTCGTCGGCACCGGCATCGGCTGGCGCCGCGGCACCTGGATGGACGGGCTGCTGCCGCTGTCGACCTTCTTCTCGGCCGTGCCGTACTTCTGGCTGGCCCTGATCGCGATCTCGCTGTTCTCCGTGACGCTCGGCTGGTTCCCCGCGAGCGGCAGCTACGACCGCAGCATGGTGCCCAACCTGTCGTGGGAGTTCATCGGGTCCGTCATCTACTACGGGTTCCTGCCGGCCATGACGATCGTCATCTCGTCGATCGCGGGCTGGATGCTCGGCATGCGCAACATGATGGTCACCGTGTCCTCCGAGGACTACGTGACCGTGGCGCAGGCCAAGGGCCTCAAGGAGCGGACCGTGCGGATGGGCTACGCGGCCCGGAACGCGATCCTGCCGCAGGTGTCCAGCTTCGCCCTGTCGCTCGGCTTCATCGTCGGCGGCACCCTGGTCATGGAGATCGTGTTCTCGTACCAGGGCATCGGCTACTACCTCTTCAGTGCGGTGAACGCGAAGGACTACCCCCTCATGCAGGGGTGCTTCCTGGTGATCACGTTCGCCGTGCTGCTCGCCAACATGGCAGCCGACGTCGCCTACGGCTTCCTCGACCCCCGCACGCGTCAGGAGGGCTGACATGACCGTCGAAGCCGCGTTCCTCGAGGACCTGGAGATCACACCCGACGCGACGGCCCCGCGCACGGGCAAGCGCCGGTTCCTGTTCATGCGCAACGCGAAGGCCCTCACCGGCCTCGTGATCCTCGGGTTCTTCTTCCTCATCGCGATCATCGGACCGTGGATCGCGCCGTACGACCCGAACGCGCGGTCGTCGGCCATCCTCCAGCCGCCGTCGTGGGCGCACCTGATGGGCACCACGCACCAGGGGCAGGACATCATGAGCCAGCTGATCCTCGGCACGCGCAGCGTGCTGGTGGTGGGGTTCGTGGCCGGCACGGTGGCCACGGTGATCGGCGTGATCGTCGGTGTCACCGCGGGCTACATCGGCGGGTTCGGCGACGAGTCGCTGTCCGCGCTGTCCAACGTGTTCCTGGTGATCCCGCAGCTGCCGCTCATCATCATCATCGCCGGCCAGCTGCCGTCGGCCGGGGGGCTCACGGTCGCGCTGGTGATCGCGGCGACCGGCTGGGCCTGGGGCGCCCGCGTCCTGAGAGCTCAGACGCTCTCGCTCCGCAGACGCGACTTCGTCGAGGCCGCGCGGGCCAACGGCGAGAGCACGTGGCGGATCATCTCCGCGGAGATCCTGCCCAACCTCACGGCCATCATCGCCGCCGGGTTCGTCGGCACCGTCGGGTTCGCCGTCCTGTCCCAGATCACGCTCTCGTTCGTCGGCATCACGCCCACCAACGAGTGGAACTGGGGCACGGTCCTGTACTGGGCGCAGGCGCAGCTGGCCCTCCAGCGCGGCGCGTGGTGGTGGTTCGTCCCGGCCGGGCTGCTCATCGCCCTGCTGGGCATGGCGCTCACGCTCATCAACTTCGGGATCGACGAGTTCGTCAACCCGCGCCTGCGGTCGGTCGGGCTCAACGCCCGCTCGATGCGCAAGCGCAAGATCCGTCCGCGCATCGGCTTCACGCCGGTGGTCCGCGAGGCCAAGGAGGACCGCGCATGAGTGCCGTGACCGGCCCCAGCATGAGCATCGGCGCCGTGGCCAGCCAGCGCGCGTTCCGGGCGAACGCCGCCGCGACCGACCCCGTCCTGGAGATCAAGAACCTCTCGGTCGACTACGGGTACGACGAGGACCCCACGCACGTGCTGCGCCAGGTCTCGCTCACCCTCAACCGCGGCGAGGTGCTCGGCCTGGCGGGCGAGTCCGGCTGCGGCAAGTCGACGCTCGCGTACGCGGCCACCCGGCTGCTCCCGCCTCCCGGTCTGATCACGGGCGGCGAGGTCATCTTCACGGACCGCGACGGCCAGCAGACCGACATCCTCACGCTCAACGACGCCGAGCTGCGGGCCACCCGCTGGCAGGACCTCGCGATCGTGTTCCAGGGCGCGATGAACTCGCTGAACCCGGTGTACCGGATCGGCCGGCAGATCGCCGACGGCATCTCCGCGCACCTGCCGGGGGTCACCAAGAAGGAGGCCCTGGAGCGCACGGCGGGCATGCTGGAGCTCGTCGGCATCTCCGCCGACCGGCTCCGCGACTACCCGCACCAGCTGTCCGGCGGTATGCGGCAGCGCGTGATGATCGCAATGGCCCTCGCGCTGGACCCGCAGGTGCTGATCATGGACGAGCCGACGACGGCCCTCGACGTGGTGATGCAGCGGCAGATCGTGGAGCAGATCGCGGAGCTGCGCGACAGGCTCGGGTTCTCGGTCATCTTCATCACGCACGACGTCTCGCTGCTGATCGAGATCGCCGACCGGATCGCGATCATGTACGCCGGGGAGATCGTCGAGGACGCCTCGGCCCAGGACATGTACCGCCGTCCCCGGCACCCCTACTCGGACGCGCTCCTGCACTCGTTCCCGCCCCTGCGCGGGTCGCGGCGTGAGCTGACCGGCATCCCGGGCTCGCCCCCGGACATGTCGAACCTGCCGTCGGGCTGCCCGTACCGGACCCGGTGCGCGCACGTGTTCGACGCGTGCGCGGCGATCACCCCGGAGCTCGTCGCGCCCGCGGTCGAGGGCGACGACCCGCGCCGGTCGGTCGCGTGCCTGCGCCACGACCCCGCGACGGTCGCGGCCGCCGGGTTCGAGCCGCAGCCGGTGCCGGTCGAGCTTCAGGTCCGCTGAGCCCCGCCCTGCCCCCGGCTCCCTCTCCACGGGGCTGCTAGCCGGGGGCGGGGCGGCCCTAGTCCGTGACGCGCGGCCGCGCGCGCAGGTGCACCCGCTCGCCCTGGGTGCCGAAGATGACCAGCAGCTCGACCGGGCCCGGGCCCTCGTTGGCGAACCAGTGGGGCACCCGGGTGTCGAACTCGGCGGCCTCGCCCGGGGGGAGCACCAGGTCGTGCTCGCCGAGCACCAGCCGCAGGTGGCCGTCGATGACGTAGAGCCACTCGTAGCCGTCGTGGGTGTTCAGCTCCGGCTCGGGCGTCGGCGGGGCGGGCGGCAGGACCAGCTTGTAGACGAGCATCCCGCCGGACCGCCGCGACAGCGGGATGACGGTCTTGCCGTGCTCGGTGACCGGGCGCGGGTGGATGCGCGGGTCGCCCGTCGCGGGCGCGCCCACCAGCTCGTCGAGCGGCACGCGGTACAGGCCGGCCAGGGGGACCAGCAGCTCCAGCTGCGGGCGGCGGGTGCCGGACTCCAGGCGCGACAGCGTGCTGACGGAGATGCTCGTGGCTTCCGCGACCTGAGCCAGGGTCAGTCCGCGCTGCTGCCGGACCGCGCGGAGCCGGGGGCCGACCGTGCGCATCAGCTGGTCGATGTCGTCCACGGGTCGCAGTTTGCCACTTCGGCAAGGATGCTTGCCGGTCGTGCGAGGAGCGGGCGATGCTCTCCGCATGAGAGACGTGGTGGTCATCGGTGGTGGCGCGGCGGGCCTGAGCGGGGCGGTGACCCTGGCTCGGGCGCGCCGGTCGGTGCTGGTGATCGACGCCGGCTCGCCCCGGAACGCGCCGGCCGACGGCGTGCACGGCCTGCTCGGGCAGGAAGGCGTGCCGCCGCTCGACCTGCTGGAGCGCGGGCGTGCGGAGCTGGCGGGGTACGGCGGCGTGGTGCTTCCCGGCCAGGTCGTGGCCGCCGCGCGCGCGGACGACGGGTTCGTCGTGACGCTGGCCGACGGCACCTCCGAGCGGGCGCGACGCCTGCTGGTGGCCACCGGTCTCGTCGACGAGCTGCCCGACATACCCGGTCTGCGGGAGCGCTGGGGCCACGACGTCCTGCACTGCCCCTACTGCCACGGCTGGGAGGTGCGCGACCAGCCGATCGGGGTGCTCGGCACCACGGAGCGCTCGGTGCACCAGGCGCTGCTGTTCCGGCAGTGGTCCGAGGACGTGGTCCTCCTCCAGCACACGGCTCCGGACCCGACGCCGGAGCAGGCGGAGCAGCTGGCCGCGCGGGGGATCCGCGTGGTGCCCGGGGTCGTCGCCGAGGTGCTCTCGACCGACGGGCGGCTCAGCGGCGTGCGGCTGGAGTCCGGAGAGGTGGTGGCGCGCTCGACCCTCGCAGTCGCGCCGCGGTTCGTCGCCCGGCTCGACGGGCTGTCCGGCCTGGGCCTGGTGGCGGTGCCGCACGAGATGGGCGTCGGAGAGCATGCTGCGTCGGACCTCATGGGCGCGTCGACCGTGCCCGGCGTGTGGATGGCGGGCAACGCGACCGACCTCATGGCCCAGGTGACGGGGGCGATGGCGGCCGGCACCCGCGCGGCCGCGGCGCTGAACATGGATCTGATCGCCGAGGACACGGCGCTCGCGGTAGCCGCAGCGCACAGGTAAAGAGATGGTCACGTCCAGGCTGTCCACAGCCCCGGCCGGTGAAGTGGGTGTCGAGCACGCATCGCGTGACCGACAGAGCCCGGAGGCCAGCCATGAGCCCGCAAGCAACCGCAGCGCACGACCCGTGGTTGACCGCGAACGTGCGTCCCGCCGGATCGTTCGGACGCGCGGACGTCGGCCGGCTCCGGGCGTTGCTGGCCGCGCTGTCGGCGTCGGCGTCGCTGGTGGTCCTGGACCTCGCGGCCGTGAGCCTGCGCAGCGGGCAGGCGGCCGACGTCATCGACGAGGCGGGGTGGGAGCTCGAGCGCCGCGGCGGCTGCCTGCTGTGCATCAACGCGGACGACGACGTGCGTGCCCGGCTGGTCGGCTGCCTGCACGCGGTCGTCGTCGGCCCGGGGGAGCCCGCGCCGGCGTCGTGAGGGCGTCTGCGCACGGGACGACGCCCGGTGCACCGCTGTCGGTGACCTACCGTTGAGCGGTGAGCGACACCCCCGTCATCCCCGCGCCGTCGCGACCGGCTCCGGCCGTCGCGGACCGCCGGGGTGCGGTCGTCGTGGTCTGCCTCCTGGTCGCGGTGCTCTCGTTCGCCGGGGTGGTCGTGCTCTGGCGGGTGTTCGTCGAGACGCTGGCCGGTCAGCAGGTGGAGAACGCGGCGCTCCAGGGTGCCCTGTACGGCCAGACCCAGCTGTGGCGGGTGGCCGAGCGGGTGCTGGACGTGGTGTCGGTCAGCGCGATCGCGGCCGTGCTCCTCGGCGCGATGCTCATCGCCGCGCTGCGCCGCCGCTGGTCCCTGGCCATCCAGGTGGCCGTCCTGATGATCGGCGCCAACCTCACCACCCGCGTGCTGAAGAACTGGGTCTTCTACCGCCCGGAGCTCGGCGTGGAGGCCAGCTACGGCAACACGCTGCCCAGCGGGCACACCACCGCGGCCGCCTCGATCTCGGCGGCGCTGCTCCTGGTGGTGCCGCCGCGCGTGCGGCCGTGGGCAGCGGTGCTCGGTGCGGGCTACACGACCGCGACGGGCGTCTCCACGCTCATCGGTCAGTGGCACCGGCCGTCGGACGTCGTCGCGGCCGTGCTCGTGGTGCTGGCGTGGACCGCGATCGCCTGCGCGCTCGTCGCGCTGACGCCCGCGCGCCCGTCGACGGCCACCGGCGCGCTCCGCCTCGCATCGGACCCGCCGCCGACGCCGGCCACGATGCGTGCGGTGCTCGCGGGGCTCGTCATCGTGGGCGTCGGGGCGGGTGCCTCCGCCGTCGTCGCCCTGTCGCACACGTGGGACAACCGCGACGATCTGGAGGCCCGCGCGGAGCAGGTGACCGCATATCTGGGCGGTGCCGCGGGCGCTCTGATGGCGTCGTGCCTGGCGTTCGCGGTCATGCTGGTGCTGCGGCAGGCCGCGGCATCGCGATTGCCGCGGGGTTGACGGCACGCCGTAGAGTCCCCAGCGGTGCACGAGGAAGCGGGTCGTCCGGCCCGCGGAAGTCTGAGAAGGGCCTGACCGATGTCTGCAGGGCGCAAGCTCGTGATCGTGGAGTCGCCTGCCAAGGCGCGCACGATCGCCGGGTACCTCGGCGAGGAGTACGACGTCGAGGCGAGCGTCGGGCACATCCGTGACCTCCCGCAGCCGTCGGAGCTGCCCGCGGACATGAAGAAGGGCCCGTTCGGCAAGTTCGCGGTCGACGTCGACAACGGCTTCGCGCCGTACTACGTGGTCGACGCGGACAAGCGGAAGAAGGTCAGCGAGCTCAAGAAGCTGCTGAAGGACTCCGACGAGCTCTTCCTGGCCACCGATGAGGACCGCGAGGGCGAGGCCATCGCCTGGCACCTGCTCCAGGAGCTCAAGCCCAAGGTCCCGGTCAAGCGCATGGTGTTCCACGAGATCACCCGCGAGGCCATCCAGCGCGCGCTGGCCAACACCCGCGAGCTGGACGACCGGCTGGTCGACGCCCAGGAGACGCGTCGCATCCTCGACCGCCTGTACGGGTACGAGGTCAGCCCCGTGCTGTGGCGCAAGGTCCGGCAGGGCCTCTCGGCCGGCCGCGTGCAGTCCGTGGCGACGCGGCTGGTGGTCGAGCGTGAGCGCGAGCGGATGGCGTTCGTCGCCGCCGACTACTGGGACGTGACGGGCACGTTCGCCGTCCAGGACAGCGCCGAGCCCTCGTTCAACGCGCGGCTGTCCTCGGTCGACGGACAGCGGGTGGCCTCCGGCCGCGACTTCCTGGACACCGGGCAGCTGCGGGCCGCCGACGTCGCGCACCTCGACGAGGCGCGGGCGACCTCGCTCGTGGCCGGCCTGGTGGACGCGTCGTTCTCCGTCGCCTCCCTGGAGACCAAGCCGTACACGCGCCGACCGGCCGCGCCGTTCACCACCTCGACCCTCCAGCAGGAGGCGTCGCGCAAGCTGCGGATGGCGTCCCGGGCGACCATGCGCACCGCGCAGGGGCTGTACGAGAACGGCTACATCACCTACATGCGTACGGACTCCTCGTCGCTGAGCACGCAGGCGATCGACGCCGCGCGCCGGCAGGCCTCGGAGCTGTACGGCGCCGAGTACGTGCCCGACGCGCCCCGCGTGTACACGGGCAAGGCCAAGGGCGCGCAGGAGGCCCACGAGGCCATCCGCCCCGCCGGTGACCACTTCCGGACCCCGGCCCAGGTGGCCAAGGAGCTGTCCGGCGACCAGTTCCGCCTGTACGAGCTGATCTGGAAGCGCACGGTCGCCTCGCAGATGGCCGACGCCCGCGGCCAGACCGCCTCGGTCCGCCTCGGCGCCACGGCCGCGGACGGCACCGACGTCCTGTTCTCCGCGTCGGGCACCGTCATCACGTTCCGCGGGTTCCTCGCCGCGTACGAGGAAGGTCGCGACGACTCCCGGTACGACTCGTCGGACGACGCCGCAGCCGAGAAGGCCGACGCACGCCTGCCGAGGATGGCGGAGGGCGACCCGCTGTCCGCCTCCGACCTCACCGCCGACGGCCACCGCACGTCCCCGCCGCCGCGCTTCACCGAGGCGTCGCTGGTCAAGGCGCTCGAGGAGCGCGGGATCGGCCGACCCTCGACCTACGCGGCGACGATCTCCGTGATCCAGGACCGCGGGTACGTGACCGGTCGTGGGCAGGCCCTCGTGCCGTCGTGGCTGGCGTTCGCCGTGACGCGGCTGCTCGAGGAGAACTTCGACTGGCTCGTCGACTACGACTTCACCGCCGAGATGGAGGAGGACCTCGACGCCATCGCGGCGGGGGACAAGGACCGCGTGGCGTGGCTGTCGCGGTTCTACTTCGGCGACGGGTCGGGCAACGAGGAGGGCGAGGGCCTGCGGGACCTCGTCGCCAACCTCGGTGACATCGACGCCCGCGAGGTCAACTCGATCCCGATCGGCGAGGGCATCGTCCTGCGCGTCGGCCGGTACGGGCCGTACCTCGAGGACTCTCTTGCGGAACCGGCCGAGGACGGCACCACCCGGCGCGCGTCGGTCCCCGAGGAGCTGGCACCCGACGAGCTCACCGTGGCCAAGGCCCGCGAGCTCCTGGAGACGCAGCCCGAGGGCGACCAGGTGCTCGGCACCGACCCCGTCGCCGGCACCCCGATCGTCGCGCGCAACGGCCGCTACGGCCCGTACGTGACCGAGATCCTGCCCGACCCGGAGATCGACACCTCGCTGTCGGCCGCCGCGCAGAAGCGGGCCCTCGCGGCCGCCCCGAAGCCGCGCACCGCCTCGCTGTTCAAGTCGATGTCGCTCCAGTCGGTGACCCTCGACGACGCCCTCATGCTCCTGTCGCTGCCCCGCGTGGTCGGCGTCGACCCCGAGTCCGGCACGGAGATCACCGCGCAGAACGGTCGCTACGGCCCGTACCTGAAGAAGGGCACGGACTCGCGCACGCTGGCCTCGGAGGAGGCCCTCTTCTCGACGACGCTCGACGAGGCGCTGGCCATCTACGCGCAGCCGAAGCGCGGCCGCGGCGCCACGTCGGCACCGCCCCTGCGTGAGCTGGGCGACGACCCGACGTCCGAGAAGCCGATCACCGTCAAGGAGGGGCGCTTCGGCGCCTACGTCACCGACGGGGTCACCAACCGGACCCTCCCGCGGGACCTCACGCCCGAGTCGATCACGCGCGAGCAGGCCATCGAGCTGCTCGTCGAGAAGCGCGCGTCGGCCCCCGCGAAGAAGAAGGCACCCGCCAAGCGCGCACCGGCCAAGAGCAAGGCCGCCGCGAAGAAGTAGGGGTCAGCCGAACAGGCGCTCGCGGGTCACGGTCGGGTCCGCGAGGCCGTCGAGAGCCGCGACGATCGCACGCTCCTCCCAGCGGAAGTGCGACTCGAGGATGGCGGCGAGCCCGTCGATCTCGCCGCGGGCCCGTGCCGGGTCGCCGTCGGCCGTCCGCAGCGCTTCGTCGATCCGCTGCAGGATCCCCGCGACCATGACGTGATCCCTCTCGAGGCCCTCCAGCGTGCCTCGGAGCTCGGGGTATTGCGCGGCCAGCGCCGGGAACGCGGTGCGGTCCTCGCCGGTGTGGTGACGGCCGACCGCGCCGCAGAACGCCACGCAGTGGGCGCGCAGGTCGGCGGTCAGCCCCGTGCCCTCGCCGAGGTGCTCCAGCAGCGTGTCGAGCTCGTCCCGCAACCGGTCGTGCACCTCGACAAGCTCCTGACCCCACGCGGCGAGGCGGTCGGGGACGGGAGGCACCGGGCCACCCAACACCGCCTCCGGCGGGGAGGGCAAGGCATTCGCCCTCGGCTGTCCGGAGCGGCACCGGCTCGGCAGGGCGTGCACCGCCCATCGCGCTAGGTTGTCGCCCATGGCTGACCGCGCACAGGACCCTCGTACCGCTCCGCCGATCCGCTGGGGAATCCTCGGCGCCGGCAACATCGCCGCGACGTTCGCCGCGGCCGTGAACGCGCACACCCGCGCGCAGCTGGTCGCGGTCGGCTCGCGCAACAAGGACCGCGCGGAGCGGTTCGCCACCGCGCACCACATCCCGACGACGCACGTGGGCTACCGCGAGCTCGTCGAGGACACGCAGGTCGACGCCGTGTACATCGCGACCCCGCACTCCGAGCACAAGGAGCAGGCGCTCCTGGCCATCAAGGCCGGCAAGCACGTGCTCGTCGAGAAGGCGTTCACGCGCAACGCCGGGGAGGCCGAGGAGGTCTTCGCCGCAGCGCGCGCCGCCGGGGTGTTCGTCATGGAGGCGATGTGGACGCGGTTCCTGCCGCACGTCTACGCGCTGCACCAGGTGATCGACGCCGGGGAGATCGGCGAGGTCATCAACCTGACCGCCGACCACGGCCAGGCGTTCACGTTCGACCCGAAGAGCCGGCTGTTCGACCCTGCGCTGGCCGGCGGAGCCCTGCTGGACCTGGGCGTCTACCCGGTCTCGTTCGCGCACGACTTCCTCGGGGTGCCCGATGCCGTGCAGGCGGTCGGGCAGCTCACCACGACGGGCGTCGACGGCCAGATCTCGATGGTCCTGTCCTACGGCGACCGGGCGCAGGCCACCCTGTCGACGACGATGTGGGCCAAGACGCCGACGATGGCGCTCATCTCGGGGACCGAGGGCAACATCGTGGTCAAGGGCAGCTTCTACGCGCCGACCTCGTTCCACGTGCGGCGCCTCGACGGCCGGGTCTGGGACTTCGACCAGCCGGGCACCAAGGGCCTCCAGTACGAGGCCGCGGAGGTCGCCCGCCGGGTGGCCGAGGGTGCCACGCAGAGCCCGCGGATGACGTGGGACAACACCCTCGAGGTGCTGCGGACCATGGACACCGTCCGCTCCCTGATCGGCGTCACCTACCCGGGCGAGTGATGTCCGCCCCGGCGGCTACCCTGGCGCAGTGACACCTCCCGCCGGCCTCTTCCTCTCCTTCGAGGGCGGTGACGGCGCGGGGAAGTCGACGCAGGCGCGCCTCCTGGGCGAGTGGCTGACCGGCCTGGGCCACGAGGTCGTGCTCACGCGGGAGCCCGGCGGCACCGAGCTCGGCGTCCTGCTGCGGGACGCGGTCCTGCACGGTGACCACGTCGACGCGCGCACCGAGGCCCTCCTGTACGCCACCGACCGCGCGCACCACGTGGCCTCGCTCGTCCGTCCGGCGCTGGCCCGCGGCGCGGTCGTCGTCACCGACCGCTACCTCGACTCGTCGGTCGCCTACCAGGGCAGCGGCCGCGACCTGGGGGCCGACGAGGTCGAGCGCCTCTCCCTGTGGGCCGTCGACGGGCTGCTCCCGGCGCTGACCGTGCTGCTGGACCTGGACCCCGTGGCCGGGAAGGCGCGGCTGACGGGGGACCCGGACCGCCTTGAGCGGGCCGGCGACGAGTTCCACCGCCGCACGCGCGAGGCGTTCCTCGGCCGGGCCGCAGCCGAGCCCGGCCGGTGGCTCGTGCTGGATGCGACGCGACCGGTCGACGAGCTCGCCGCCGCGGTGCGCGAGCGCGTGGCGCCGCTGCTCGGGGTCGCGCCGTGACCAGCGTCTGGGACGACGTCGTCGGCCAGGAGCCCGCCGTCGAGGTGCTGAAGCACGCAATCGAGGACCCCGCCGCGATGACCCACGCCTGGCTCCTGACCGGTCCTCCGGGATCGGGGCGTTCCAACGCGGCGCGCGCGTTCGCGGCGGCGCTGCAGTGCGCGACCGGCGGGTGCGGCGTCTGCCACGACTGCACCACCACCCTGCGCGGGCTGCACCCGGACGTCACGGTCGTCGCCACCGAGGGCGTGTTCATCCGCGCGGAGACGGCCCGCCCGCTGGTGGAGCTCGCCCAGCGGTCGCCCTCGCAGGGTCGGCACCGGGTCATCATCATCGAGGACGCGGACCGCCTGAACGACACCAGCGGCAACTCGCTGCTCAAGGCGATCGAGGAGCCGGCCGGCCGCACGGTCTGGGTGCTCTGCGCGCCGAGCCCGCAGGACGTGCTGGTGACCATCCGCTCCCGCAGCCGGTCCGTGGCGCTCCGGGTTCCCCCGGTCGACGCCGTCGCGGCCCTGCTGGTGTCCCGCGACGGGATCGACCCCGCGGTCGCCGCGGTGGCCGCCCGCGCGGCGCAGAGCCACGTGGGGATCGCCCGGCGGCTGGCCCGCGACCCCGAGGCCCGTGCGCGCCGGTCCGCGGTGCTGGGCATCGCGGCGAAGATCCGCGGGGTCGGCGACGCGGTCATGGCGGCCGGTGAGCTCGTCGAGACCGCGCAGGCCGACGCCAAGGCCGCGACCGAGCAGCGGGACGCCGAGGAGAAGGCGGAGCTGCTCCGGTCGATGGGCGCCGAGGGTGCAGCCACCCTGCCCCCCAGCCTGCGCACCCAGGTGCGGCAGCTGGAGGAGGACCAGAAGCGGCGGGCCACCCGCGCGCAGCGCGACGTGCTCGACCGCGCGATGGTCGACCTGCTGTCGCTCTACCGGGACGTGCTCGTGGTGCAGCTGGGCGCCGGCGTCGAGCTGGTGAACATCGAGCACGAGGGATCCGTCCGTGCGCTGGCGGCGGCCAGCACGGCCGAGCAGACGCTGCGCCGGATGGACGCCGTGGGCCAGGCGCGCACCCGTCTCGCGGGGAACGTCGCGCCCCTGCTCGCCGTCGAGGCCATGGCCGTGGCGCTGCGCCCGCAGGGGTGACGCGCGCGCCGATTGTGCAGATCGGGTGACGGCTGTGTCCCCTGGGACCAACGAGGTCGGGGGGCTCAGGATCGGCAGCTACCGTACTCGCATGCCGCCTTCCGTCCGCCTCGCCATGCCCGCAGGCGCCAGGCGCGACCCGCGGCACAGGCTCGCCGCCACGCTCCTCGTCGTGCTCGTCCTGCTCGCCGGGTGCGTCGCTCCCAAGAACCAGGCGTCCGCCCCCGCGGCCGGCGTGGGCACACCGTCCGCCGAGCCGACCGGTGACCTCGCCCGGTTCTACGGCCAGCAGCTCGAGTGGACGACGTGCGCCGAGGGTGAGTGCGCCACGGCGCAGGTGCCCCTGGACTACGCCGATCCGGCCGGCCCGTCGATCACCCTCGCGGTCGCACGCCTGCGCGCCACGGGCGGCGAGCCGCTGGGGTCGCTGCTGCTCAACCCCGGCGGGCCCGGCGCCTCCGCGATCGACTTCCTCGCGCAGGCCGCGACCATGGTGAGCGACGACGTCCGGCTCCAGTACGACCTCGTCGCCTTCGACCCGCGGGGCGTCCAGCGGTCGAACCCGGTCAAGTGCGTCGACGGTCCCGCGCTCGACGCGCTGATCGCCACCGACCCGGACTACTCGACCGACGCCGGGATCCAGTCCGTCATGGACGCGTACGGGGAGCTCGGAGCCGCGTGCCTGGAGAACACCGGCGACTCCCTCGGGTACGTGGACACGGTCAGCACCGCGCGTGACCTCGATGTCCTGCGTGCAGCGCTCGGCGACCCGACGTTGTCCTACCTCGGCTTCTCCTACGGAACCGCGCTGGGCGCCACCTACGCGACGCTGTTCCCCGAGAAGGTCGGCCGGCTCGTGCTCGACGGCGCCCTGCCGCCCACGTTGACGTCCGCCGAGGCGTCCGAGGGGCAGGCGGTGGGCTTCGAGAACGCGCTGCGTGCCTTCATCGCCGACTGCCAGGGTGGGTCCGGCTGCCCGCTCACCGGCTCCGTCGACTCCGGCCTCGCCCAGGTCCGCAGCTTCCTCGACCGTGCGCGGGACAACCCCCTGCCCACCGGCACCGACCGTGAGCTGACCAGCAGCCTCGCGTTCTACGGGATCGCGCTGCCGCTCTACTCGCAGTCGTACTGGCCGTACCTGTCGCAGGCCCTGACAGCCGCGCTCGAGCAGGACGACGGGTCACTGCTGCTCCAGCTGGCCGACCAGTACTCAGACCGCGAGCCCGACGGCACGTACAGCGCCAACTCGATCGTCGCGTTCGACGCCATCAACTGCCTCGACAGCCGCGAGCCCGCCGACATCCCCACCATGCGCGCCGAGGCCGCCCAGATCGAGGCGGCGGCGCCCACGGTCGGCTCGTTCTTCGCGTACGGCGCCACCCTGTGCGCCCAGTGGCCCGTACCCGCGGCCGAGAGCCTCGACTCCTACGCCGCCGAGGGCGCCGCACCGATCCTCGTCGTCGGCACCACCAACGACCCCGCGACGCCCTACCAGTGGGCGGAGCAGCTGGCGGAGCTGCTCTCCTCGGGGGTCCTGCTCACCTACGAGGGCGAGGGCCACACCGCCTACGGCTCCTCCAACGAGTGCATCGCCGACGCGGTCGACGCCTACCTGCTCGCCGGCACCGTCCCGGCGGAGGGCACCCGCTGCTGACCCGTCCCGCTCACTTTGGAGCGGTGGGGGTCCGCCGGGTACAGTGAGCGGGCTCGCCGGGGACCACGGTCCACGACGACGCCGCCTTAGCTCAGTCGGCAGAGCGTCTCACTCGTAATGAGAAGGTCAAGAGTTCGATTCTCTTAGGCGGCTCCACCACGAAGGCCCCGTGACCAGCGCAGATGCTGGCACGGGGCCTTCGTCGCGCGTGCGCCATGTCACGAGATCCGCCCGGATCTGTCACTAACGAGCCGCGAACAGGCTTCCGAGCGCCTCCGCTGCCGCCCTCGTGGCGTCGTCGGCAGCGTGCGCGTAAGTCCTCAGGGTCACGCTCGACACGACTTGCTACCTGCTCGCGCCCGGTGCTGACGGCGGGTGGACGTTTCATGTGCTGCGCGCTGTCGGCGGCAGAGTGGCGGAACTCGACGTCACGCCTCAGTTCTCCGCCGCGATTCGCGCGAAGGCGTTCCCGGGCGTGTAGGCCCCATAATCGGCGGGCCGGGAGTCTGCTCCTCCGTGGTCCTCCCGGCCCGCCTCCAGCCACGCCCTGGCCCGGTCCGGAATCGCCGGGCCAGGGTGCGGACACGTGCGACCCCGCTCATCCCTAGCCGGTCGAGCGGGGTCGCTCGTTCGCAGTGTTGACCTTGGGCCACCGCCTGACCTGCGCCAACCGCTAGCGTCCCGCTCATGGGTGACAACCTCGCGGACGTTTGGCAGTCGATCTCGCACGCGATCGGTATCGGGTGGCAGTGGATCGAAGACTCCAATGGAGCCGTGACCGCGTTAGCGACGATCGCGACGGCCGCGTTCGCCGTCTGGGCCATTGTCAACGCGGGTAGAGATAGTCGCGACCGAAGCCGCCCGATGGTCATCGCTGAGTTCCGTCATGCACGAGACAGCGACACGACCGTCGATCTCGTCATCCATAACGCAGGCGTCAGTATGGCGCGAGAAGTCTCGGTCACGTTCGATCCGCCGCTCGTCGTTCCCGAGGGGTTCGGCCGGAACGTGACTGACCACATCATTCGCCGATATTCATCGGCTCTCTCGGGGCTCGCGCCGAGCCAGACGTTTCGTAACGTCTGGTGGGCAGGTCACATGGTCGCCGGGAGCAGCGACTTAGAGAACGCCGAGCCGACTCCTGACCAAGTCGCGGTCGCCATCAACTACACCGACGACCGAGGCCGCCCCTACTCGGACACATTCGCGCTCGACGTGCTCAACCTGCTTCAAGAGACCTATTCGGTCTCGTCCACGTCGGTCAAAGGTCGACTCAAGACCATCGACGCTTCCCTCAAGACCACGAGCAAGGCGCTGGAGACCGTGGCACGCGTAGCAAAGGCGGCGAATCGTCGAGCGAGCGGGGACGTCGACGCCGCGCCGCGAGGCATCCCGGTCGAGCACCTACATGCACTGCTTGGCGGAAGGCATGCGGTCTCGGACGGAGGCGACGCTGAGGTGGAGCAGCCCGGGGTGGAGCAGCCCGGGGTGGAGCAGCCCGGGGTGGAGCAGCCCGAGGTGGAGCAGCCCGAGGTGGAGCAGCCGTAGTTCTCGCGAATCGGTGTCACGACCGTGTCACTAAACCTCGTCGTTCGTGACATCACTCGTCGGCACTCCTGGGCACCCGACGGCAGGGCCGACGCCACCTGACCAGGCACGGGAGCGCACGCGCTGACACGACCCGACACGGCCCGGACAGACCGGAACTAACTCGTAATGAGAAGGTCAAGAGTTCGATTCTCTTAGGCGGCTCCGACACGAAGGCCCCTGACCAGCGGAAACGCTGGCGCGGGGCCTTTGTCATGCGAGCGCCGGGTCAGCTGCGGGGGTCCTCACGGGGCGGCAGCCGTTGTATCAGGACGCGAGACACATCTGACTCGTCGGTCCGTCCGTCCGCGACCCGTCATGCCCAGAGAGGGCTTGACCTTCCACCCTGGTGGAAGGTTTACGGTCGCGGCATGAGCTACCGCATCGCTGAGGTCGCAGACCTCGTCGGGGTACCTGCCACGACGCTGCGCTACTACGAGGACATCGGGCTGATCGACCAGCCCGCCCGAGGGGGCAACGGGTACCGGGCCTACGAAGACGCCGATCTCGCGCGGCTGCGGTTCATCACCGCGACCAAGAACCTCGGCATCCCGTTGGCCGACGTCGCCGAGCTGGTGAAGGCCTACGACGTCGAGGACTGCTCGACCGTCGCCCACCAGGTCGTGGAGATGGTCGCCGTACGCCTGGGCGAGACCCAGACGCGCATCGGGGAGCTCGTGGCCCTGGCGGCTCAGCTGCAGACCGTCTCGGCGCGGCTGGCTGACGCACCGACCTCGGGTGCCTGCGGGGACGGGTGCCCGTGCGCGACCGCGGCACCTGCGCCCCTTGCTGATCGGCGGACGTTCGTCCCGCTGACCCGCGCTCCGGTCGTCGCTGCGCCGACAGCACCCGTCGTCGCGTGCTCCCTCGACTCCGGCTCGGTGCCGGACCGGATCTCCGACTGGCAGGCGGTGGTCGCCCAGGCGCTGAGCCGCGAACCGATCGCCGGCGGCGTCTCCCTGCAGTTCGTCGCCTCTGCCGAGCTGGTCGCTGAGGTCGCACGGCTCGCCGCCGCCGAGCAGGACTGCTGCACCTTCTTCACCTTCACCCTGACGATGACCACCGGCAGGGTCCGCCTCGAGGTTCAGGCTCCCGACGACGCCGCCGACGTCCTCGCGGCCATGTTTGGCAGCGCTGCCTGAACCCGCCCGCTCGACGCTCGACCGGTACCAGTCGGTTCCGGCCGCGATCCGCCCTGCCCGAAGACGACCGAGGAGAGACCATGACCACCCCGACCCACGACCACGCCACGAGCAACCCCACCACCAGCGGCACGAAGAGGGGCGTCGCGGCCGGGATCGGCATCGCGGTGGCCTGCGCCGTGGCGTGCTCCCTGCCGCTGATCGCCGCCGGCGGGCTCGCGGCCGGGCTCGGGGCATTCCTGGCCGGAGGGGAGGCTGTCGCCCTCGGGGTGGTCGCGCTCGTGGGTGTCCTGGTCGGGGCGGGCGCGTGGGTGCGCCGGCGGCAAGCCGCAGCGGCGTCGACCGCGTGCAGCACCGGCTGTGCGTGCGGCGGCGCTGCTGACCACCGCCCCCTCCCGAGGGGCCGATCATGATGACCTCCATCAGCGGCGAGGAGCTGGTGCGCGTGATGAGCGAAGCGACCCTGACCCTCACCCGCGCGAGACTGCTCCCATGACCGTGCTTCGCTCGCTGTTCCTGTTCGCCGTCGCGGCCGTCGCGGAGATCGGCGGCGCCTGGCTGATCTGGCAGGGCGTGCGCGAGCACCGCGGCGTGCTCTGGATCGGCGCCGGGGTGGTCGCGCTGGGCGCCTACGGGTTCGTCGCCACGTTGCAGCCGGACGCGAGCTTCGGGCGGATCCTGGCCGCGTACGGCGGGATCTTCGTGGCCGGCTCACTTGCCTGGGGCATGGCCGTCGACAGGTTCCAGCCCGACCGGTGGGACATCACCGGCGCGGCCATCTGCCTGCTCGGCGTCGCCGTGATCATGTACGCACCCAGAACCTGAACCGAGCAGGGCCGGCTCGGTCGTGTGGCCGTGCGGCGGGATTGCCCCGATCGAACGACGCAGAAGCTGCCCGCGGGGTGTCGAGGACTCGATACGCTCCGCCTCACGTCAGGGGTCCGAGGCGGTGCCCGCGGTAGCGGCCTGCGGGTGAGCCCGGCGTCGGACACGGCGACACCGCCGCGCCTGCTCCTCCCGTTCCCCTCGGAGACCACGTGCGTATCGTTCGCCCGGCCGTCGCGCTCGCCGTCGTCGCCCTGCTGCTTCCCTTCGCGGCAGGATCGGCTGCCGCCGTGCCCCTCACCGCCGTCGACCTGAACGCCACGGAGAACTATGTGGTCTCCGTGTACGAGGACCTCTTCGACCGCGCACCGGACCCGACGGGCCGCACGACGTGGACGACCGCGCTGAGATCGGGCACGCCGCGCATCGCGGTCGCCAACGCGATCACGTCGTCGGAGGAGTTCCGGTCGGGCCTCATCATCGACGCCTACGGCGCGTACCTCGGTCGCGGACCGGATACCGCGGGGCTGCAGTTCTGGCTCCGGAACATGAGCGCCGGTATGACGATCGAGCAGCTGGACTCCGGGTTCATCGCCTCCGACGAGTACTGGGCGGTCGCCGGTGGCAACTCGGCGGACTGGGTGCGGGCGCTGTATGCGGACGTCCTGGGCCGCGGGGCGGGCGACTCGGAGGTCGCGTTCTGGCAGGGTCAGCTCAACCGGGGAGCGACCCGTGCGCAGGTGGCGATGGGCTTCCTGCTCTCGACGGAGTACCTGTCGTCGGTCGTCGACGGCTACTACTGGTGGCTGCTCGGCCGCGGCCTGGACCCGACGGGTCGAAGCACGTGGGTCTCCGCGATCCAGCACGGTGCCCGTGACGAGCAGATCATCGGCGGCATCATCGCGTCCGACGAGTACTGGGCCAACGAGACGTCCCGCCCCTCCGTCGGGTACATCCTCCTGTCTCCGAGCGAGGACACCGGCGTGCCCCTCGGTACCGGGCGGAGCTACACCGTCCTGGCGTACCAACCGAACGGTGCGCTCATCGGCGACGTCACCGACGAGGCCCGCATCACCTGGGACGGTCAGCCGTGCGTGCTGGGGGTGTGCCAGCCCGCCGCTGTCGGCCCGCACGAGGTCAACGCGGAGCACCGCGGCCTGAACGCGAGGGCGACGCTGACGGTGGTCGCTGCGGGGTAGTCCGCGGCACGTCAGCCGGGTGACCCACTCCATACCTAGAGGCGCTAGGGTTCGATACCTAGCACATCAAGGTAGAGGAGCGGCCGTGCGCATCGACAAGGACCTGGTGGCCGCGTCGGCGACCCCGCTCGTGCTCGGGATCCTCGCGGACGGCGACCTCTACGGGTACGCGATCCTCAAACGCGTCGGCGAGCTCTCCGGCGGGCGCATGCAATGGACGGACGGCATGCTCTACCCGCTCCTGCACCGGCTCGAACGGCTCGGCCACGTGTCGTCCTCCTGGGGCACGTCCGAGTCGGGCCGACGCCGCAAGCACTACAGGATCACCGTGACCGGCCGGGCGGCGCTCGCCGACCGGCAGGCGCAGTGGACCGTCGTCGCGGACGCGCTCCGGCAGGTCTGGGAGGCGGCGCCGCGGCCCGCGACCGTCGTCGAGGTGTGGGCATGATGGCGCACGACGAGCTCGAGGCCCAGGTCGACCGGTGGAGGGGCTACGTGCTCCGACGGCAGGTCATCTCGTCGGCCGACGTCGACGAGCTCGAGGATCACCTGCGTGGCCAGGTGGCGGACCTGCGCGCGACGGGGCTCGACGACGACGAGGCGTTCCTCGTCGCGATCAAGCGCCTCGGGAACGTGGACGCCGTGTCCCGCGAGTACGCCCGTGAGCACTCGGACCGGCTGTGGAAGCAGCTCGCGCTGGTTCCCGACAGCACGCTCGGCGCCTCCGGAGCCCTGGCGCCGCGGTGGCGGGAGCTGGCGGTCGTACTCGCGCTCGCGGTCGGTGCGGGCGTCGCGGTGCGGGCGGGGATCGCGTGGTTCGGCGACGACGAGCTCGCGCTCGCTCGCAACATCGGTCTGCTCGTCGTGCCGTTCCTCGCCGCGTACCTCGGGTGGAAGCGCCAGGCCGGCGTGCGGACCGTGGCGGCGATCGCCGTGCCGTTCGTCGTGCTCGCCGTCGCGCTCAACGTGTACCCGTTCGCCCCGGAGGGGTCGACCGAGGTGCTGGCGATCATCCACGCGCCCGTCGTCCTGTGGCTGCTGGTGGGGCTCGCGTACGTCGCCGAGTCCTGGCTCTCCGACGGCAGACGCATGGACTTCGTGCGGTTCACTGGCGAGCTCGCCATCTACTACACGCTGCTCGCGCTGGGTGGCGGGGTCCTCCTCGGTCTCACCGCCGGGGTGCTCCAGCTCGCCGGTGTCGACCCCGGTCCGGTGATCACGGAGTGGGTGATGCCGTTCGCGGTCCCGGGCGCCCTCCTCGTCGCCGCCTGGCTCGTCGAGGCCAAGCAGGACGTCGTCGAGAACATCGCGCCCGTGCTGACCCGGATCTTCACGCCGCTGACCATCGCCATGCTCGTGGCCGTCCTCGTGGCGCTGATCGCCTCCGGCGGCTTCGTCGAGGTGGACCGCGAGCTGCTCATCCTGATGGACGCGATCCTCGTGCTGGTCCTGGCGCTGCTCCTCTACTCGATCTCGGCCCGCGACCCGCTCGCCCCGCCCGCGCTCGCCGACTGGCTCCAGCTCGTCCTGGTAGGGGCCGCCCTCGCTGTCGACGCCGTGATGCTCACCGCGATGCTCACGCGGATCGCGGAGTTCGGTACGAGCCCCAACAAGATCGCCGCCCTCGGGCTCAACCTGCTGCTCCTCGTGCACCTCGGGGTCTCGGCGTGGCGGAGTACCCGGTTCCTGCGTGGACACGGCACGTTCTCGCAGCTCGAGCACTGGCAGACGCGGTACCTCCCGGTGTACGCCGCCTGGGCCGCGGTGGTCGTGCTCGTGTTCCCGCCGCTCTTCGACTTCGCCTGACGCGGCCCGCGACGGTTGTGTGAGCGCGGCGGCGCATAGGGGTCGTACGCGGGCGGCAACGGCTGCGGTGCCGACGGCAGGTAGGTGGCGGAGTGCTCGGGGCCGACCGCTACATCCGGCCGAGGACCTCGCCCTGCTTCGCGGCGTATTGCTCCTGGCTGATGAGGCCTTGGTCGAGCATCGCCTTGAGCTGGCTCAGGACGGCGACGGGATCGACCGCGGCGGGCGCGGGAGCGCTCGGCTGCGTCAGCCCGGACACCGTGCCGCCGATGGCCCCCAGCCCCAGGGCCAGGCCCGCCATCCCTGCTCCGCCTGGGCCGCCCTCGGCCATGGCGAGGGCCGAGTCGGCGACCGTCGCCTGCGCGTACGCGTTCCCGATTCCACCGCCCAGCAGCACGCCCTTGTTGTACTTGTCCATGAGGTCGCGCGACGCCTGGTCGTACTCGATGGTGGAGACGGCCACTCCGACGACCTCCAGGCCGAACCGCTCGATCCACGAGCCTGCCGGGCCGCCGGTGCTGGTCATTTCCGCGGCGAGCTCGGGGCCGTGCGCGGCGAGTGAGGCGATGTCGGTGGTCCGTGACAGCGCCTGCAGGGCACCCTGGAAAGTCGTGATGAACTCCTGGGTCAGCTGGGCTCTCGCGGCGTCGTCGGCCAACGTATACGACCGCACGTTGGGCGGCAGGACGGTGCGGAAGAAGCGGATCGGATCGACGACCCGCACGGAGTACCGGCCACGGGCCCTCAGGCGCAGGACGGGCGCCTGCGAAGAGCCCGGCGGGACGAGGGAGAGGTCCTTGTAGGGCAGGGGGCCGGGGGTGCCGAACGGCAGGTTCCGCAGCTCGCGGAGGTTGACGTAGGAGACGAGCTGCTGCTGGCCGGGCTGCCCGCCGAACGTGAGCCGCTCCCAAGACTGGGTGAGGAGGGATCTGCGCGGCCCCGAGCCGGCAAAGATCGAGGGCTGCCCGTCGTTGCGGAACACGAAGTACCCCGGCTCGGTCGACGCGCTCACTATGCCGCCACCGTCGGTGATGATCACGGCGGTGTTCTCCGGGACGGCGATGCGGGACCCGTCGGTGACGATGTTCGTCGATCCCCGCGTGTTCGACCCTCGCTCGTTGTTGTTCGCCTGGATGACTCCGGGTGCCACCACGGTCTGCTCGTCGAACGCCGGGGCGGTGAAGAAGTCGACCCACTGGTCCGCGAGCGTGCCGCCGACGGCGGCGGTCGCCGCGCTGATCAGTCCCATCAGTTCCTACCTTCGTCTCTTCGGTGCACAGGGGGCAGGACCACGGGTTCACCGCAGAAGCTGCAGCTCCTCGGGATACCGACGATGACCTCGTTGTTGCCGCCGCACCCGCGACACGTGGCTACGGTCTTGTGCGAGCGCTGCGGGATGTACTTCGTGCTCACGACTCGTTCTGACCGGTAGTCGAGGTAGAAGTCCTCGACGGCCCCGGAGTCGATCAGGGCGCGGAGGTCGCGGTAGACCCTCGATGTGCTCGTGCCGGTGATTTCCGCGATCTGCTGGATCGTCATCGACTCGATGCCCGTGAGGATCGCGGGGTACTGCTTGAGGCTCCCTTGCCTCGTGATCATCCGGAGCGCGAGTGCTGCGCACACGAGGGCCACCGCGAAGAAGCCGATCCCGACGAGCAGCAACGTCAATCGTTCGGTGTCGCTCTGCGGGTTCACCGTCGTCGTCGTCCACCAGAGGTGCCCGGAGGTCGTGGTGTCCTCGACCTCCGAACGGGCCGCGATGGACATCGCACCGATGACGACGGCGAACAGCGCTCCGAGTGCCAGCGCTCGGGCCACGGGCTTCTGCATCGGCGCAGGGATCCTGGTGAGGATCCCTGACGTGTCCCTAGACGAGCTCATCCGCGGTTGCAACGCTGTCGTTCTGGTCGGTGTCTGCGTCGCCGCGGCCGTGGCGCTTCCTCGATCGGAACAGTCCCGCGACGTTGGCGCCCACCGTGGTGGCTGAGCCGGCGATCGCGCCGCCGACGCCCTTGACCGCGGTGAGTGCCTGCGGCTCGTCGAGGATCCCGTCACCGTCGAGGTCTACGCTCCGGAACTGCCGCGTCACCGTGCCGGCCGCGCTCGCAACCCCGGTACCGACGGCGGTGGCGCTCGTCGCGACGCCGCCTCCGACCGCGCTGGCGGCGCCCGCGAACCAGTGCCCGGTCGCCGCCGCTGCGTCCTCGAGGGCCGCCAGTGCGCGGTTGGCCTCGGCGTCCTCGGCGTCGGCCGCGATTGTGACGGCCAGGTGGGCGGGGAACTCGTCGGGGGCGTCGGCGAACGCGGTCCGGGACGCGTTGATGACGTCACGACCGAACACGAAGCGGGTCACGCCGCCCGTCAGCGCGCCGACCCCGTACTCGATCGCCGTCTGCTGCTTGTCGCCCAAGCCCGCGCGCATGGTGTCCAGCTGGCCCGTCTGGATGGTGCGGACGAGGCTCTGCGCCGCTCCCGCGGGGAGGGTGTCCGCGAGGGTGTTCGCCCAGTGCGACCAGTCCGTGCGGCCGGCGGCGATCTCCTGCCCGACGCCAGTGACGCCGCCGGGGGTCACGGTCGCGACGTCCGCGGCCATCGTCGCGATCTGCTGCTGGCTCACGCGACTGTTCGACAGGCCGTACACGAGGGCGTGCGCCTGGTCCTGGTCGAGCTCCATCCCGTGGATGTCCGCGAGCGCGAGACCGAAGATGGCGGTGAGCTCGAACTGCAGCTGCTCGTCGCCCGCCGGAAGAAGGGCCGCGACGCGTTGGGCACCGGACTTCCCGACGCCGAGGGCAACGCTCTTCGCGGCCGCCTTCGCCGCTGACTTGGCAGCGACCTTCGTGGCCTCCTTGCCAGCCTTCTTGGCCGCCTGCTGCCCAGCGCTCTTGGCGCCGGCCGCTGCTGCCCCGACGCCCGGGATCAGCGCGATGCCGACGTCCGCGGCGATGGCGCCCGCGGCGATGACGGCACCCGCGGTGCTGATCGAGGTGCCGTAGTGGCGCTCGAGCATCCGGATCACCTCGGCGGGCGTCGCGTCCGGGTGTCGACGACGAAGGCGCAGGACGTACTTGCGGGCGATGGCGTGCCGGGCGCTGACCGCCTTCGCGATCTCACGCGCGGCCTCCTCGTCGACGAGCTCGGCCTCGAGCGTGACGGCCTCGGCGCCGGTCGCCTCGACCTCCGGGCCGGCTGCGGACGTGCGGGACTCGGGGGAGGGTGGCGTCGCCATGGTGGATGCATCGGCACCAGCGGCCCCCCGCTCCACTGATCGCGCGATCGGGTCCGCGCGGCCCGCTCAACGGCGCGGGTCCCGCGGGTCGAGCTGCGCCGCTAGGTGGAGGCGTGAGCAGCGTCATGACAACTATCCGACACGGTGTCGGTAAGATACCGACACCGTGTCGATAACGTCGCGGTCCCCTCTCGAGAGGTCCACCGTGTTCCTCGCCCTGCGTGAGCTCGCCTTCGCGCGCACCCGCTTCGGCCTCATGGGTGCGGTCGTCGCGCTCATCGCCGTCCTCATGGTCCTGTTGTCGGGGCTGTCGTCCGGTCTGGTGGTCGACGGCGTGTCCGGCCTCATGCGCAGTCCGATCCAGGCGGTCGTGTTCGCGGAAGGAACGAAGACCGACTCGGCGTTCACGCGCTCCGAGGTGACGACCGCCCAGCGCGACAGCTGGGCGGCGCGCGACGACGTGGCCGACGCCGAGCTGCTCGGCACGTCGATCGTCAACGCGAAGAACGACGACGGGACGCCGGTGGACCTCACCCTGTTCGGCGTCGACCCCGCCGGGTTCGTCGCGCCCGCCGCCTCCGAGGGTCGCGCGATCGCTGCGGAGGGCGAGGTGGTGCTGAGCGCCTCGGCTCGCGACGAGGGTGTCGCGCTCGGCGACGTGCTCACGCTCGACCGGCTGGGCACCGAGCTCGAGGTCGTGGGCTTCACCGCCGACCAGCGGACCTTCGGCCACGTCGACATCGCCTACCTCGCGCTGCCCACCTGGCAGGAGATCCATGCGAGCCTGCTGCCGGGCGAGGAGGCGGACGCCGGCACGTACGACGTCGCGAGCGCCGTGGCGGTACGCGGCGTGGACGGCGTCCTGCCCGATCTGGCGGCCGCGGACGCGGACGCGGGGACGTCGGCACGCACGATCACGGAGGTCTACGACTCCTCACCGGGGTACACCGCCGAGCTGATGACCATGCAGCTCATCCAGGTGTTCCTCTACGCGATCTCGGCCCTCGTCGTCGGGGCGTTCTTCACGCTCTGGACCGTGCAGCGCACCCGCGAGCTGGCCGTGATGCGGGCGATCGGCGCCTCCACGGGATTCCTGCTGCGCGACGGAGTCCTGCAGGCCGCGATCATGCTCGCCGGCTCCGTCGCCGTGGGGGTCGGCGCTGGCCTCGGCCTCGGGGCGCTCCTGCTGGGCACCGGCATGCCGTTCGCCCTCGAGGCTGCACCGATAGCCGGCGGCGCGGTGCTGCTGCTCGGCCTCGGGCTCGCCGGCGCGACCGTCGCGACCCTCCGCATCGCCTCCATCGACCCCGTCACAGCCCTCGGAGAGAACCGATGACCGCCGCCACCGCCCCCACGCGCGTCCGCACCGGCCTGTCGCTGGCCGACATCACCCTCACGTTCGGCGACGGCGATCAGCAGGTCGCCGCGCTCGACCACGTGGACCTGCTCGTCTCGCCGGGCGAGCTCGTCGCGATCGTCGGGCCGTCGGGCGCCGGCAAGTCCAGCCTGCTCGCGGTCGCCGGCGGCCTCGTCCGGCCGACCTCCGGGTCGGTCGTCGTGGACGACGTCGACGTGACCGCGCTGTCGACGCGCGCCCTGGCCACGTTCCGGCGCGACCAGGTCGGCTTCGTCTTCCAGTCCGGGAACCTCGTGCCCGCACTGACCGCGCTCGACCAGCTCCGGCTGGTCGAGCGCATCACCGGCCGGCGGGCGACGACCTCCCCGGAGCAGCTGCTGGCGGCCGTCGGGATGACGCCCCACGCGCACCGGCGCCCGGGCCGCCTGTCCGGTGGGGAGCGCCAGCGCGTCGGCATCGCCCGCGCCCTCGTGTCCTCGCCGTCTGTCCTGCTGGTCGACGAGCCGACCGCTGCGCTCGACCGGCGCCGCAGCCACGAGACGGTCCGGCTGCTGGCCGACCAGACGCACGAGCACGACGTCGCGTCCGTGATGGTTACGCACGACCACGACGTCCTCGAGCACTGCGACCGCGTGCTGGAGATGGTCGACGGCAGGCTCCGGCCGGCCTGACGCTCAGGCGAGCGTGCGCAGGTACCCGTCGATCAGTGCCGCGGTGGCGTCGTACGCGCGCTCCAGCTCGCCGGTCTGCTCGACCTGACGGGAGGCGGTGTGCACCAGGGCATTGATCAGCTCGGTCGTCGTCTCCGGGTCCGGCGCGCCCAGCTCCCGGAGCGCCTCGCGCAGCGGCGCGAGCAGCCGGTCGTGGAAGGTCTGCGACCGGCGCGCCAGCTCCTCGGACGGCGCCACCGACACCAACGTCCGGGCCAGAGCGTGCTCACCGTCCGCGACGAGCTCGAGGTTCACGCGCAGGTAGGCCAGGACGCGTCCGCGTGGGCCGTGGGCCGCCCCGATCGCCGCGTCCAGGCGTTCCTGCCAGCGCGGGAACGAGTCGCGCACGACGGCGGAGAGCAGGTCCTCGCTCGAGGCGTAGTACTGGTAGACGCTCGAGCGGGACAGGCCCGCGAGCTCCCCGACCTCCGCGAGCGTCGGCACGCGCTCCGGGCGGTCCGTCAGCAGCCCGCGTGCAGCGTCGAGCAGCGCCCGCTCACGCGCGGCCCGGTGCTCCGCGACCGTCGGGGCATCGATCCGTGGCACCGCACCCCCTCTCGCGCACGCAGGGCGCGCACCGGACACCGATGGTACGTGCGCGCGCCTGAGATCTTCCCCGTCGGTCTGATCCTCAGCATCGCGGAGCTGACCGCTTCGGTCGCCGCGACGGTATGTCCGTGTTTTCCCACTGATCGAGGGTCGGGAGTCCTACATTGCAGACATGGCAGACATCCTGTTGGGCATCCTGGCGATCGTCGCCGGGGGCGCCATGCTGTTCGCGGGGCAGTTCGTGCTGCGGCTCGTGCTCCCGATCTGGGGCTTCTTCGCCGGGTTCGCCTTCGGCGCAGGCCTCTTTGCCGAGCTCGCGGACGAGAGCTTCCTCGGCACGGCACTCGGGTGGGTCTCCGGCTTCGTCTTCGCCGTGATCTTCGCCGTGCTCGCCTACCTGTACTACGCGGTGGCCGTGATCCTCGCGATGGCGGCGTTCGGCTACGCGATCGGTGCGGGACTTGTCGTCGCCCTGGGGATCGACTGGAGCTGGGTCGCCGTGCTCGTGGGCGTGGCCATCGGCGCGCTCTTCGGTCTGCTGGCAGTGGTCGGGAACATGCCGATGGTCGTGCTGGCGGTGGCCAGCTCCCTCGCGGGCGCGGTCACAGTGGTCGCCGGCCTGATGCTGCTGCTGGGCACCCTGAACTCCGCCGACTTCTCCGAGGGCGGCTTCAGCAGCGCCGTCGACGCGAGCTGGGTGTGGTACGTGCTGCTGGTGGTGCTGGCCGTGGTCGGCTTCATCGTCCAGACCCGGCAGCGGATCGAGGTGCGCCGCACCGTCAACGAGGCCTGGTTGGCCGAGGCGCGCTGACCTGAGAGGGGCGGTCGGGTGAGTCAGCGCGGCGGACCGAACGGGTTGTGCCCGGGCGGGAGCGGCTGCTGGGCCGGGGGAGGGTAGTACGCGGGGACCGGAGGTGCGGGGAACATCCCGTGCTGGTGCCACTTCCGCGTGAAGTGGAGGGCGACCAGTCCCAGTCCGAAGACCACCGGCGCGAGCACGAGGAGCAGAGCGCCGGCGCCGAAGCGGAACCCGTCGGTCAGGACCCCGTCCGTGGAGGTGATCGCGAAGGACTCGACACCTTCCCCGGTGCAGGTCAGGAGGTCCGGCTCCATCCACTCGGTGTTCCGGGTGGCAGCAAGGGGCACGAAGCTGCGCGGCGTCGAGTCGTAGGTGGTCACGGTCTCGGCGACGCCGTCGGGGTGGGCGATGTCCAGGCGGCCTTCCCTCTGCTCGCCGGTGCTGTACACCTGGCTCTTCCAGGCGCACTCGACCGTGCCGAGGTCCACGGTGGCGGGGGTGGCCAGCACCATGAAGTTGCCGGGGCCGACGCCGTCGTCGACCGCCACCTCCTGGCCGGGGGAGAACTCCAGGCCGGGATCGACGACCGCCTTGTCCGCGAACATGCCGGTACCCGTGACGAGCATGAGGCCGAAGGAGCCGAAGAGCAGGGCGCCGCCGAAGCCGACGACGATCCACATCGCGACGACGATCCGGAATCGGTCGGCGTTGTTGCGGACGTAGCCGGTGATGGTCATGGGGCGATTGTCCATGGTCGCGCCCAGCAGCTGGCCCTGCACCGCACGCCACTACGATCAAGCATGAGTAAAACGACTGCCAAGCCCGGGTTGTTGCGCCTGGGCGTGATGGCCACGTCGCGCAAGCCCGACGAGCGCCGGCTCCCGATCCACCCCGGTCACCTCGAGCGCATCGACGCGGACCTGCGGGCGCGGATGATCCTCGAACGGGGCTATGGCGCCCGATTCGGCATCGCCGACGACCAGATCGCGCCACTGGTCGGGCAGATGTCCGACCGCGACGTGGTCATCGCCCAGGCGGACATCGTGCTGCTGCCCAAGCCGCAGGCGTCGGACCTGGAGGATCTCCGCGACGGTCAGGTGCTGTGGGGGTGGCCGCACTGCGTGCAGGACCGCCGCATCACCCAGCTGGCGATCGACAAGCGGCTCACCCTGATCGCCTGGGAGGCCATGAACCACTGGCAGGCGGACGGCGGCTTCGGCCTGCACGTGTTCCACAAGAACAACGAGCTGGCGGGCTACTGCTCGGTGCTGCACGCGCTGCAGCTGTGCGGGTCGACCGGTGACTACGGGCGCAGGCTCAGCGCGGTGGTGATCGGGTTCGGCGCGACCGCTCGCGGCGCCGTCACGGCGCTCAACGCGCACGGGATCCACGACGTGCGGGTGCTCACCAACCGGGAGATCGCTGCCGTCGGCTCCCCGATCCCGTCGGTGGACATCATCCACTTCGACCACAACCCCGAGCACCCGTTCGAGAGCACGGTCACCACCGAGGACGGACCGGTGCGGCTCCCTGGGTACCTGGCCGAGAACGACATCGTCGTCAACTGCACGTTGCAGGACCCGAACTCGCCGCTGACGTACCTGCGCACCTCGGACCTGGGTGAGTTCCGGCCGGGCAGCCTCATCGTCGACGTGTCCGTCGACGAGGGGATGGGCTTCAGCTGGGCGCGGCCGACGTCGTTCGCGGACCCGATGTTCACGGTGGGTGACACGACGAACTACTACGCGGTCGACCACAGCCCATCGCTGCTGTGGAACTCGACGACGTGGGAGATCAGCGAGGCGCTGATGCCGTTCCTGCGCACGGTGATGGCGGGCCCCGAGTCGTGGGCCTCGTCGGACACGATCCGGCGGGCGGTGGAGATCGAGGACGGTCAGATCCGCAACGAGGCGATCCTCACGTTCCAGGGCCGGTCCGCCGAGTACCCGCACGCGGTGGCGTAGGGCCACGGAGGTGATGACTCCGTGCGTCGTTGCCTTCCCCGGTGACACGTGTCACCCTATGGGAGCGCATCCACGGTCGCACCGACGCGGCCGACACCAGACCCACGCGCGTACGAACGAAGGACATCGGCAATGGCGTCGCAGACATTCACGCCCGCACCCACGGACGAGCCGGGCATGATGCCCGATATGCCTGACGCCCCCGAATCCGGGCTCGTCGACCTCGACGGACGACGCTTCTACCGGATCACGTCCTACGACGACCTGCCGCCGTTCTTCATGACGCTCGTCGGCGCGAGCGACCTGTGGCTGTTCATCTCCAGCACCGGCGGCGTCACCGCGGGGCGCGAACAGGCCGACCGCGCGCTGTTCACGTACACGACCGAGGACAAGGTCGCCGCGGGCGCCGGCCGGACCGGCGGGCTCACGCTGCTGCGCGTCGCCACGGCCGACGGCACCGTGTTCTGGCAGCCGTTCGCGCCGCGCCGTCCGGGGGACCCGGACGCCGAGCGCCGCCTCTACAAGGACCCGCTCGGCACGACCCTCGTGTTCGAGGAGACCCGTCCCGACCTGGGCCTGCGCGTGCGCGTGACGTGGCAGACCGCCGCCCGGTTCGGCATCGTGCGCGAGGTCGAGGTCGCCTCGACGACCGACCGGCACGTCCGCGCCGAGGTTCTCGACGGCTTCGTCGACCTGCTGCCCGCGGGCGTCACCGTGCAGACGCAGGGCGAGCTCAGCAGCCTGCTCGACGCGTACAAGCGCGCCGAGGTCGACGCTGCGACCGGCCTCGGGCTCGTCTACCTGAACTCGACGCTCACCGACAAGGCCGACCCCAGCGAGTCGCTGTCGACGACCGTCGCGTGGCAGGTCGGGCTCGACGACGTCGACCACCTGCTCTCCGTGCGGCAGGTCGGCGCGTTCGCGACCGGTCGCCCCGTCGTCGCCGAGCACGAGGTCCGCGGCGAGAAGTGCGCGTACCTGGTCCGCGCGCGCCTCACCATCGCCCCCGGCGAGCACCGACGTTGGAGCGTCGTCGCCGACGTCGACCAGAGCGCGGCCGACGTCGTGCGCCTCCAGACGCAGCTCGCCGACCCCACCGTCGCAGCCGCAGCGCTGGCCGCGGACGTCGAGGGCACCCGCGCGCACCTCGACCGGCTCGTCGGGACCGCCGACGCGGCGCAGGTCACGGGCGACGAGCTCGCCACCGCCCACCACCGCGCCAACGTCCTGTTCAACGTCATGCGCGGCGGCATCCTGGTCGACGGGTACGCCGTCCGCACCTCCGACCTGCGGGCCTTCGTCGGCCAGCGCAGCCCGCGGACCGCCGCCCGCAGCGACGCGTGGTTCGACGCGCTCGCCGCGACCGAGCAGCTCGACGACCTCGTCGAGCGGGCCGACGCGTCCGGCGACCCGGACCTGCTGCGGCTGGTGCGCGAGTACCTGCCGCTGACGTTCAGCCGTCGGCACGGCGACCCGAGCCGCCCGTGGAACAAGTTCGCGATCGCCCTCACCGACGCGAACGGCGAGACGCGCGTCGACTTCCAGGGCAACTGGCGGGACATCTTCCAGAACTGGGAGGCGCTGGCCTTCTCGTTCCCGGAGTACGTCGAGTCGATGGTCGCGGTGTTCCTCGACGCGACGACGGCCGACGGCTACAACCCGTACCGCATCTCGCGCTCCGGCATCGACTGGGAGGTGCCCGAGCCGTCGAACCCGTGGGCGAACATCGGCTACTGGAGCGACCACCAGGTGATCTACCTGGTCAAGCTCCTGGAGGCGTCGCGCCGATTCCACCCCGGTCGGCTGGAGGCGCTCGTCGACCGGGCAGTCTTCACGCACGCCGACGTGCCGTACCGCATCGCGACCTACGACGAGACGGTCGTCGAGCCGATCGCGACGATCGCGTTCGACACCGCGACGGAGGAGCGGGTCGAGTGGCGCGTCGCGACCGAGGGCGCCGACGGGAAGCTCGTGCACGGGCCCGACGGAGATCTGGTGCGCGTGTCGCTCGGCGAGAAGCTGCTGCTCACCATCCTGGCGAAGGTGGTCAACCTGGTGCCCGACGGCGGCATCTGGATGAACACCCAGCGCCCGGAGTGGAACGACGCCAACAACGCGCTCGTCGGCAAGGGCCTGTCGGTCGTCACCCTCGCCTACCTGCGCCGCGCGCTGAGCCTGGCCAGAGACCTCCTGGCCGACGACCTCACGGTGACGAGCGAGCTCGCGGGCCTGCTCACCGACGTGCACGCGGCGCTCGACGAGCACGTCGAGCAGGCGGGGACCGGGTTCGACGACCAGGGCCGGCGGGCCGTCATGGACGCCCTCGGCGCGGCCGGCACGGCGTACCGCACGCGCGTCTATGCCGGGTTCAGCGGCGAGCACACCGGGGTGCCGGCGGCGGAGGTCCAGGCGTTCCTCGCGCACGCGCAGGTCTACGTCGACGCCGCGCTGCGGGCCAACCGTCGCCCGGACGGCCTGTTCCACGCGTACAACCTGCTCGACCTGCGCTCCGGGATGGCGGCCATCGGTCGCCTCCAGGAGATGCTCGAGGGCCAGGTCGCGGTGCTGTCGTCCGGCCTGCTGACGCCCGCAGAGGCGCTGGACCTCGTCGGGGCCCTGCGCCGCAGCGCGCTCTACCGTGCGGACCAGCACTCCTACCAGCTCTACCCCGACCGGGAGCTCCCGACGTTCCTGGGGCGCAACCTGATCACCGCGGAGCAGGCCGCGTCCGCACCGCTGCTAGCGACGCTCGTCGCCGCCGGCGACACGTCGCTCGTGCTGCGCGACGTGCGCGGCGACCACCGGTTCGCGCCCGGCCTGCACAACGCACGCGACCTCGACGCCGCCCTCGACGCACTGAGCCGTCACGTCCCGGGCGTGGCCGACGGTCGCCGTGCCGTGCTCGACGTGTTCGAGCAGGTGTTCCGGCACGCCGAGTTCACCGGTCGGTCGGGGTCGTTCTTCGGGTACGAGGGACTCGGCAGCATCTACTGGCACATGGTGTCCAAGCTGCTGCTCGCCGTGCAGGAGAACCACGAGCGCGCGGTCGCCCAGGGCGCGGACGCGGCCGTCGTGACGGGCCTCGCGGACGCCTACGAGGACGTCCGGCTCGGCCTCGGCTACTGCAAGAGCCCCGACGTGTACGGCGCGTTCCCCGTCGACCCCTACTCGCACACCCCGGCCGGAAAGGGCGCCCGGCAGCCCGGCATGACCGGTCAGGTCAAGGAGGAGATCCTCACCCGCCTCGGCGAGCTGGGGCTGCGGGTCGAGGGCGGGCGGATCGTGCTGCGACCCGTGCTGCTGCGCGCCGACGAGTGGACCACGGCCCCGACGACGTTCACGTACCACGACGTCGCCCAGCAGGAGCGGGAGCTCGCCCTGCCCGCGGGGTCGCTGGCGTTCACGTTCTGCCAGGTGCCCGTGGTCCTCCACCGCGTCGCCGTCGGTGCGGCGCTGACCGTCGTCGCGCACCTCGCCGACGGCACCCGCGTCGAGGGGGTCGACGGCGCGCTCGACGCCGACGTGAGCGAGCGGGTGTTCCGGCGCACGGGCGAGGTCGTCCGCGTGGAGGTCGAGGTGCCCGCCCGCTGACGGCGCGCGGTCAGTCGTCGGCGGGCGCCGCATCCGGAAGCGCGACGGTGAACCGTGCGCCGCCCTCGGCGGCCTCGGCGGCGGTGATCGACCCGCCGAGCCGGCTGACCAGCCCGTGCACCAGCGAGAGCCCAGCCGGGTCCGGAGGTGGTCTACCCGCGCGCAGAGGGTCGCCGAGCGGTCGGGTCGTGCAAAGGCGCGCAGCCGGGTGTCCCGGCTGCGCGCCCTGGGGTCAGTCGCCCTTCACGTTCACGATCTGGTGCAGGACGTGCCGGACCTCGACCAGGTCGGCGGCGTCGGCCATGACCTGGTCGATGTCCTTGTACGCCGCCGGGATCTCGTCGATGAACGCGTCCGTGTCGCGGTACTCGATGCCGGTCATGGCCTCGCGCAGCTGCTCGTGGGTGAACAGCCGACGCGCGGCAGACCGTGAGTGGTTGCGGCCGGCACCGTGCGGCGACGAGTTCAGCGAGAGCGCGTCGCCCTTGCCGCTCACCACGTAGGACGCCGTGCCCATCGACCCCGGGATCAGCCCGGCGTCACCGACGTCGGCCTTGATCGCCCCCTTGCGGGACACCCAGACCTGCTTGCCGAAGTGCGTCTCCTGCTCCGTGAAGTTGTGGTGGCAGTTGACGCGCTCGGCCTCGACGACCGCCTCGCCCATGTGCTCGGAGATGGCGTCCACGACGCGGTCCATCATCTCCTCGCGGTTGAGCAGGGCGTAGTCCTGGGCCCACCGCAGCTCGCGGATGTACGCCCAGAACTCGTCGGTGTCCTCGACCAGGTACGCCAGGTCGCGGTCGGGCAGCGAGATCCACCACTTGCGGCAGAGGTCCGCCGCCACCTTGATGTGCCGCTGCGCGATCCGGTTGCCCACCCCGCGGCTCCCCGAGTGCAGGAACAGCCAGACCGTGTCGGCCTCGTCGACCGTGATCTCGATGAAGTGGTTCCCGGACCCGAGCGAACCCAGCTGCAGGCGCCAGCGCGCGGCGTCGGCACCCGGGTCGAACCCCGCGGCCGCAGCGGCGGTCTCGAGCGTCTCGACCCGGGCCGCGGCCGTCGTCGTCAGGCGCTGGTTCACGCCGCCCGCCGACAGAGGGACCGCCTTCTCGATGGCCTGCCGCAGCGTCGCCAGCGACCCCCGTCCGCGCACCTGGTCCGACGTCCACTGCGTGCGGACGGCGATCATGCCGCAGCCGATGTCCACGCCGACGGCGGCGGGGATGATCGCGCCCAGCGTCGGGATGACGCTGCCGACCGTCGCGCCCTTGCCCAGGTGGGCGTCGGGCATGAGGGCCAGGTGCGGGTAGATGAAGGGGAGGGTGGAGGTGGCGACTGCCTGGGCCCGGGTGTTCTCCTCGAGGATCGATGCCCAGCTGATCAGTCGCGGGCTGAGGTGCTCGCGTGTCATGGGGCGGGAGCCTGGCACGGTCCGGGCGCCCGCGTCGCCGTCATTCCCGGGACGCGCACCCCGCTGACCTGCCACGATCGGTGCGTGACCGACACGGTGGCGCTGTCCACGGACCTCGCGACGCCCGTCGACGCGCCCCTGGTCGCCTCCTGGTCGCGGCGCGTGGTCGCCGCCCTGCTCGACTGGGCGATCCTGTCCGGAGCGACGTGGGTCGTGCTCGGCCAGGGTGGCGTCGCGCCGTCGCTCCAGCCCACGTTCGGGGGTCCGTCGTCCGGCGCTGCCGACCCGGTCTCGTGGTACACCAGCGGCTGGCTCGTCGGGCTCGTCGTCGCGATGCTCGTGCTCCAGGGCTGGACGGGCGCGACCCCGGGCAAGCGCGTGGCGGGGGTCGCGGTGGTGCGGGTGTCCGACGGGCGGCCTGCGGGGATCGTCGCCGCCGGTCTGCGGGTGGTGGCGCACGTGATCGACTCGATCCTGCTCATCGGCTACCTGCGCCCGCTCTGGAACGCGCGGGGGCAGACGTTCGCCGACTCGATGATCGGGACGCTCGTGATCCAGACGCGCGAGCCCGCGGCGCACCCGTGGTTCGCGCGGTTCCGGCGCGAGCCGTCGGCGGTCGGCTCGACGGTGGTGAGCGTGGCGGCGTTCGCGGTGTGCGTGCTGGGCGTCGGGTTCTCGACGTCGACGAGCTCGTGGGGCGGGGAGTGGGAGTCCGCCCTGCCGTGCGTCGACGACGGGACGGTCGTCGCTCCGACGGGCACCGCGACGGCGGCGCGTGCCGGTGGCGCGATGCACGAGGGGCGGTTGTGGATCGACCGGGAGGTCGACGACGACGTGGAGAAGGGTCTGCGGATCACGTGGGCCGTGGCTGCTCCGGACGGGCAGCTGGACGGCGCGCGGGTGGAGACCGACGTCCGACGAGCGGACGGGTCGGTGATCGCGATCGAGCAGGAGGTGTCGGTCGCCAGCGGGGGCGGCTACGAGGTGTACCTCGACCCCGCGGAGGTCTCGGCGGACGACCTGGAGGACGCCGGACCCGGGTGGAGCGCGCAGAGCCGGCTCCTCTTGGAGGGCCACGTCGTCGGTGCGTGCTCGATCGACGCCGCCGACTGGGAGGCCGCCGACCAGCCCGACTACGGGCCGCCCTGGACCGACGGCTGACTAGCACCTCCGCACCCCGCTAGCGTGACGCCCATGGATCGTCGCCCTCCCGTGCTGCCCGCCGTCATGGGCGGGGCAGAGCTCACGAGCTGACGCGATGCCCTCCTACCGCGTCACCGCGGCCATCGGCCTGCTCCAGCCGGGGGTCTCCGCACCGGACGTGCTGCCCCAGGCCGTGGCCACTGCCGAGGCGATGACGACCGTCGAGGCCCACGATGTCGCCGTCGTGCGGGGTCAGGCGCGGGTGACCGTGCGGTTCCAGGCCGACGACGACCAGACCGCCCGTCGGGTCGGGTGGGCGGTGCTCGCGCGGCTCGACGAGCTGGCGGACATCAGCGGGCGCAGCGTGACCCGGCGGTTCGGCTCGCGCTGGTACCCGGTGCGCGCGCAGACCTAGGCGACGCCCAGCTCCTCGGCCGCCTTCGCGATCCGACGCGCGCGCGTCTCGGGGGTCTTGGCAGCCTCGATCGGGTCGACGAGGGCGCGTTGCCGGCTGACCGACAGGGCGTCGAACGCGGCTCGCGCGGCTCCGTCGAGGGCCGCTGCCAGGTCGGTGGGCACCTCGACCGTGCGCGGGGCGTCGTCGTGCTCGATGTCGACGTCGATCTCCTGACCGGCCGCGACGCCGGCGCCCGCGCGGTTCTCGGAGCTGAGCGGGAGCATCGTCTTGCCGCGGTACGGCGTCACGGTGCTCCGGTAGGAGTAGCCGTTGATGGTCACGACGACGGGGAACCGGGCGCCGCGGTCCATCGCCGCGACCACCTCGTCAGGCACCGGCAGGCCGGTCGCGGACTTGCCGCTGAGCTCCACCGTGGTGCGAAAGCGCATGAGTTCCTCCTCTGCGGGCGGCCGCACCCGGTGCACGGGTCGCACCGTCGCAGACTAGCCACGCGTCAGAGGAGCGGCGCGGCCTGCCCCAGGACGAGCGGCTCGCCGACGGGCCGTGCGGGGCGCGCCCGGCCGTCGCCCTCCGGCGTGGCGGCCGTGTAGCGGTGCGCGACGACGAGGCTGGGCGCCCCCGCGTCGGAGGCCTCGACCAGCACCGCGGGCCGGTCGGCGTCGTCGGCCGGGAGCTGCCCGAACCAGGCGACCGCGGCACGCGCGGCACCGGAGCTGCGGACCCAGGCCCGGGCCTCCTGGAGCGCGACCTCGGGCGCACCGTCGAACGCGCGCACGTCGTGTCCCTGCGCGGGGCTGCCGTCGACGACCGCGAACGGCGCGGCGGCCGCCCCGGGCGTGAGCGCCGCCTCGAGCACCTGGTCGAGCACGCCCAGCGCGATGTCCTGTGCGGCCGGCGACGGGGGGAACGGGAGGTCGGCCGGCGTGCGGAAGGTGGCCGTCGCCGCCGCGACGCGCGCCGGGGTCCGCGGGTGGGGCACGTCGGGGACGGCGTCGGTGGTCAGGTGGGCCGAGGCGGCGGCGACGTACTCGCTCACCCACTCCGGGCCGCACCCCGACTCCCAGCGGGACGCGACGTCGGCGAGCGGCAGCGCGGCATCGGCACCCGAGGCCGAGACGACCGCCGGCGTGGGTGCCGCACCGCTGGTGCGCAGGGCCCATCGAGCCCCCGGTGCCCGCGAGACGACGAGGTCGCCGACACCGACGCCGAGCGCCATGACCATCGCCTGCGGGACGGGAGCGGCGGGTCCGGCGGCCCAGCGCGAACGCATGGAGTGCAGGAGGGCGCCGACCGCACCGGCGTCGGCGAGGTCCGTGCCGCTCGCCCGCAGGTGGGCCCGCGCGCGGTCGAGGTGGGCCAGCTCGCCCGGGGTCAGTGGACGCACGCCGGCGGCCGTGCCGTGCGCGTCGGACGCGGGAAGGGACAGCGTCGGACGCACCTCAGTCATGCCTGCGGGATCGGCCCCGAGGGGGGCGTCCTTGAGCGCGCCGCAGACGGTTCCACCGGATGGCGGCGGGCGACCCAGCGGGTCCTGAAGGGGGCCGGCGGCTACCCTGGCTCCCGGTCCTGACCGTCGCACGCCCGGGAGCCCCGTCATCCGACCGTCGCGCAGCATCGTCGCCGCCGTCACCGCCGTCCTGCTGGTCGGCGGCGCGGGGAGCGCCTGGGCGTGGACGGAGCACGAGGACCGCGTGGCCGCCGAGCAGGCGTCCGCGCAGGACCGTGCGTCGGGCGCGCTCGCCGCACAGGTCCGCGACGCCGACGAGGTCGAGGCCCAGGCCGCCGACGCCGCCCGGGTCCGGTCCGCCGCCGTCCTGTCCGACGCGCGCGCCGTCCTCGCGGCCGCCGCCGAGCACGCCCGCGCCACGCTCGTCGCCAGCGACGGGGGAGTGGCCGACGACGCGGTCCGGCAGGCGCTCGCGGCGGAGCTCGCCGGGGTCGATGCGGCACTCGCCGCGAGCGGCCAGAGCGCCACGACCCTGCGGTCCCTCTCGGCCACCCTGACCGCCTCGGACGCGGCGGTCGCCGGGGCGCACGACGCCTGGCTGGCCGAGCAGGCGGCCGCTGCTGCCGCGGCGGCCGCCGCCCCGAAGGCGTCGACCCCGGCGAAGCCCGCCACCTCGGCCCCCTCGTGCGGGACCACGTACACGGGCCCGCCCTTCTACACGTCCCCCGCGACCGCCGGCGGCGACGGGTCGAACGGCAAGCTCCCCCCTGAGGCACTGACGGCGATCTCGTGGGACGTCGACCCGCACGGCACCCCGTACTTCCTGAAGAACGCCGCCGCGGCCGCGCTCGAGCGGCTGAACACCGCCTTCCGCGGGGAGTTCGGGCACAACCTCGACCTCGACCTCACCTACCGCGACTACGACACCCAGGTGGCCATGCGCGCCGCCCTCGGCTCGGTCGCCGCGACGCCGGGGACCTCGACGCACGGCACCGGGCTGGCGCTGGACGTGCCGGAGCTTCCCTGCGAGTACGGCTGGGACACCCCGCAGCGCAGCTGGCTGGTCAGCAACGGACCGTCGTACGGGTGGGTCTCCCCGTCCTGGGCCGGTCGGAACGGCTCCAACCCGGAGTACTGGCACTTCGAGTACCGGGGCTGACCTCAGACCACGTCGACGGGGCGCACCGCGTCCGCGCTCGACGGGACCGTGAGCAGCGCGACCACCCCGCCGGCGGCGAGCAGCCCGGCGCACACGAGCATCGCGACCCGGTGGGCCGGCTCGAGGGTGGTCGGGTCCGTGAGCGAGGAGCCGACACCCGCCGCCAGGGGCAGGACCGCGATCGCCAGCAGGCCGGCCACCCGGGCGACCGCGTTGTTGACGCCGCTGGCCACACCGGCCAGGTGGTCGGGTGCGGCCGCCAGCGCGGTCGTGGTCAGGGGCGCGACGGTCGCCGAGAGCCCGAGCCCGAACACGAGGATCCCCGGCAGGACGTGCGTCAGGTACGGCTCACCGGGTCCGATGCCGGAGAGCATCACCGCACCGACCGCGCATACCAACGGACCGACCGTCATCGGGATCTTGGGGCCCATGATCGTGCTCAGCGCACCCGCCCGAGGCGACAGCAGGAGCATGAGCACGGTGACCGGCAACGGTGCGAGGCCGGCGGCCAGCGGGGAGTAGCCGGCCACGACCTGGAGCGTCACGACGAGGAAGAAGAACACCCCGGCGATCGCGGCGTAGATGAGCAGCGTGGCGGCGTTGGTGCCCGCGAACGGCCGCCACCGGAACAGGGCCGGGGGCAGCAGCGGGGCGGCCGCCCGGGACTCGACGATGAGGAACGCCACCATCGCGGCGACCCCGAACGCCAGCGCGCCGACGACCAGCGCGTCCGGCGTCCCACGCTCCGTCCACGCCGTGAACCCGTACGTCAGACCGCCCAGCCCCAGCGCGCCGAGCACGGTGCCCGCGATGTCGAGCGTCTTCGCCGCGCTGGCGTCGGCACTCTCCGGCACGTGCCGCATCGTCACCGCGACCACGACGGCGGCCAGCGGCAGGTTGATGCCGAAGATCCACCGCCAGGTGGTGACCTGCACGATCCAGCCGCCGAGGAACGGCGCGACCGCCCCGGCGATCCCGCCGAGTCCGGACCAGGCGCCGATCGCGCGCCCGCGGTCCGGACCGCTGAACGTCGACTGCAGGATGGCCAGCGAGCCGGGGGTCAGCAGGGCGCCACCGACGCCCTGCAGCGCGCGGGCCGCGTTGAGCGCCCCGATGGTGGGCGCGACCGCGCAGAGCAGCGACGCGACCGCGAACCAGACGACCCCGACCAGGAACACCTTCCGCCGGCCGAACCTGTCGCCCAGCGAGCCGCCCAGCAGCAGGAACGCCGCGAGCGTCAGCGCGTACGCGTTGATGGTCCACTGCAGGTCGGCCGTCGTCGCGTCGAGGTCCTCGGCGATGGTCGGCAGGGCGATCGTGACCACGGTGGCGTCGATGAACGCGATCGCGGAGCCCAGGACCGTCGCGAACAGCACCCACCGGCCGCGCGCGGACGCGTAGACGATGCCGTCCGTCGGCTCAGCGGGGGCGGTCACGGTCCTTGCTCGGCTGCACGCGCTTGGGCTCTCCCGGCATCTTCGGGTACTCCGGCGGGTACGGCAGGTCGCCCTCGCCGTGGTCGGCCTCCTGCCGGTCGGCCAGCTCCAGCAGCGAGTCGAGGGAGTAGCGCGGGGTCGCGCGCGCCACCAGAGCGGCGAACAGGTCCCCGACCTCGGCGAACCGCGCGGGCATCGTCGTCACGTCGAAGTCGTTCGGGTGCACGTCCGCGACCTCGTCCCAGCGCAGCGGGGCCGACACGGTGGCGCGCGGGTTGGTGCGGATCGAGTAGGCCGACGCGATGGTGCGGTCGCGGGCCATCTGGTTGTAGTCGACGAAGATCTTGGCGCCGCGCTCCTCCTTCCACCACTTCATCGTCACCTCCTCGGGCATGCGCCGCTCGAGCTCGCGACCGAACGCGATGGTGGCGCGCCGGGCCTCGACGAACGACCAGCGCGGCTCGATGGGCACGAAGATGTGGATGCCCCGACCGCCCGACGTCTTGGGCGTCCCCTCCAGCCCGTGCTCGGACAGCAGCTCCCGCACGTGGGGTGCCACGCGGGCGGCGTCGGAGAAGTCGGTGCCCGGCTGCGGGTCCAGGTCGATGCGAATCTGGTCGGGGGAGTCGACGTCGTCGCCGAGCACCGGCCACGGGTGGAACGTCAGCGTGCCCAGGTTGGCCGCCCAGGCGACGACCGCCAGCTCGCTGGGCGCCACCTCGTCGGCGGTCCGGCCGCTCGGGAACGAGATGCGGGCGGTCTGCACGTACTCGGGGGCGCCCTGAGGCACACGCTTCTGGTAGAACGCGTCGCCGGTCGAGTCCATCCGGGTGGCCAGCTTGGCGCCCTCGAACACGCCCTTGGGCCAGCGCTCCAGCGTCGTCGGCCGGTCCAGCAGGGCACCGAGGATGCCGTCGCCCACCGACACGAAGTACTGGACGACGTCGAGCTTGGTCAGCCCGCGTTCCGGGAAGTAGATCTTGTCGGGGCTGCTCACCCGGACGGTCCGGCCACGCACCTCGAGCTCGACCGCGGGGGTGTTCGACGGGGACATGCTCGTCAACCTAGGCGCTGGACGCGGTCGCTGCCCAGGTCAGCCCGCACCGATCAGCCCTCGCTGGTGCGCCACCGACACGGCCTCCGCGCGGCCCGAGACGCCCAGCTTGGCCAGCAGGTTGGAGATGTGCACCGACACGGTCTTGCCGGAGATGAACAGCTTCTCCCCGATCTGCCGGTTGGACAGGCCCTGCGCCACGAGCGCGAGCACCTCGGCCTCGCGCGCGGTCAGCACGTCGACGCCGCCCACCCGGACGCCCGGGAGGTCGAGCCGGCCGCGCCGCGCGAGCCCCCGGACGGCGGTCGCCAGCGGCACCGCTCCCATCGCGTCCGCCTCGGTCAGCGCGATCCCCGCCTCGTCCCGCGCGGCGTCCCGGTCCCCGCTCTCCAGCAGCGCCTCGGCCAGCCGGAACCGGCTGCGCGCCACCTCGTAGCGGTAGCCGTACCCGAACTCCGCCACCGTCTCGCGCCACAGCTCGACGTCGCTGGCGCCCGCGAGCCGCGAGTGCTCGGCGTGCGCGCGGGCCAGCCAGGCGCGACCCTCGGGGCCCAGGCGACCGCCGCGGGGCCGGCCGCGCTCCGCCGTGGTCCGCGCGCGCTCGAGCAGGCGCTCGCCCAGGGCCAGCCGTTCGGTCACGTCTCGACCGAGCAGCCGCTCCTGCTGGGCGGCGTCGGCCAGGGCGCTCAGGGCCAGCGCGACCAGCCAGATGCCCCCGAGGAAGTAGTCCGACCACGCGCGCCACAGGTGCTCGAGCAGCCGCAGCGCCAAGCCGATCGCGTCCTCGAGCTCCCCGCGCCACGTGTGCGCGTCGATGGTGCATCCACCGGCGACCAGCGCGATCAGCCCGTCCTTGGACCAGCTGGGCTCCAGGGCGTGACCACGCTCCGCGGCGTCGGTGTCCCCGCGGGCCACGGCCGCGTACAGGTTCACCGCGATGAGCGTGTCGGCCAGCTCGTCAGGGACGCCACCGATGGATGCCGCGCGCAGGTCACCCGAGACGTACCGGATGAGCTGCGTGAACATGTGCAGCTCGACGCCGTAGACGCTCCACGTCATCCCGAGCGAGCGGGCGCGCTCCACCCCGTCGGCCGTGACCTGCGTGGCACCCGGCAGGTCGCCCGCGTAGTAGCGGTTGCTGGCGAGGTTGTACATGGTCCGCAGCTCGGTGGCGTAGTCGCACGCCTCCCGGGCGCGGGCGAGCGCGCTGGTCAACAGCTCGGCCGCCCGGTCCTCGTCGTCGACCACGAGCACCGCCAGCGTGGTCAGCGCGTCCGACTCGGCGTCGGCCGCGCCGGCTTGCCGCGCCAGCTCGACCGCCCGGGTGGCGCTCGCGACGGCCTCGTCGTCCAGGTCCGCGTTCAGCGCGCTGCGGGCGTAGGTGGCCAACGCCCAGGCGCGTTCCGGCGTCGGCTCGTCCGGCAGGTCGGCGAGCGCGCGCGACGACTGCTCCAGGGCGTCGTGCACGCTCTCGATCCCCAGCAGGTACCGGGCGAGGCCGGTGCGCAGGTGGGCCTGCCGCGGGACGTCCGACCCCGTCTCCTCGACGGCCGCGCGAGCCAGCTGCACCGAGCGGTCCACCTGTCCGGCGCGGCTCGCGGCCGCCGCAGCCGCGACGAGCACGTCGATGTGGTCGGTGCCCCCGAGCGACGCCGTGACCTCCGGGACGGCCTCCCAGAGTCGCAGCACCACCTCCAGGTGCCGCAGCTCCTCCGCGGGCGCCAGCACCTCGTGCGCCTGGTCGGCCGCATCCAGGGACGCGCGCAGGGCGGTCGGCAGGTCGGGGGCGCGCAGCGCGTGCGAGGCCAGCTGCGACGACGGCCCGAGCGTCGGGTCGTCCCGCAGCACGCGCAGGTAGGCGCGGTGCAGGGACGACTGCTCGCCGGGGAGCAGGTCGGTGTAGACGGCCTCCGCCAGCAGGGCGTGCCGGAACGCGATGAGCTCGTCCTCGCCGACCAGCACGTGGTGGGTGACGGCCTCCCGCAGCGCGGTGTCGAAGGCGCCCGGCGCGGTGAGCTGTGGGTCCGCGTCGGCGGAGACCGCGGCCCGCAGGAGGGGCTCGGACACGCGTCGGCCGGCGGCGGACGCGATGCGCGCCAGGCGCTGGACCGACGGGTCGAGGAGCTCGAGCCGGGCGCGCAGCACGTCGGCCAGCGACCACGGCAGCTCGTCGGCCTCGGCGCCGGCCTCCAGCAGCTCCTCGGCGAAGTAGGCGTTGCCCTCCGACCGGTCGATCACCCGGCGCAGCGTGGACTCGGTCAGCGGGGCGCCGGACAGCGCGGTGGTGAACTCGCGCAGCTCGTCGTCGGTGAACGGGGACAGGTCGAGGCGTTCGACGCGGGGGTGCCGGCTGAGCTCGGTGGCGACCGGGCGCCACGGGTGCCGCCGGTGCAGGTCGTCCGTGCGGTAGCTGGCGACGAGCAGCAGGTGCTGGTCCCGCAGCCGCGAGACCAGGAACCGCAGGACGTCCCGGCTCGAGGCGTCCGCCCAGTGCAGGTCCTCGAGGACCAGCAGCAGGGGGTGCCCCGGGCCGCCGACGGCGCTGAACGCCTCCACCAGGCCGTCGAACAGCTGGAGCCGGTTGGCCTGGTCGTCCGGGGCGGTTGCGGTGCCGGACGGTCCGGGCAGCAGCCGGGCGAGCGCCGGACGGTTGGCGACGACGGCGTCGACCGCGTCGGGGTCGAGCGCGTGCAGCTGCGACAGCGCCTCCGCGAACGGCAGGTACGGCAGGCCGATCTCGCCGAGATCCACGCAGTGCGCCACGACGACCCGCGCTCCGGCGGCGTCGGCGAGCTCGGCGACGTGCCGCAGCAGCCGGGTCTTGCCCACGCCGGCGTCCGCCCCGATCAGGACGGTCGACGGCTCGCCGACGCCCGCGCGCCCCAGCGCCAGCGTGAGCTGGTCGACCTGGAGCGCGCGGGCGACGAACGGTGTGCTCATCGAGCCACGTGCCATGTCTCCGATCCTCGCAGCAGCCACCCACGCGCCGCACTCACCAGAGGGTGTGCGGGCTGCACGGGTCGCAGCGAGCCGTCGGGGCGGGCGGTGGCAGCCAGCGCCTCGCCCTGGTCGGCGATCTCCTCCCGCTCCGGGATCCCTCGCAGCGCCGTGAACAGGCGCTCGTGGCGGTAGGCGAGCTCGGCGTCGAGGGCGGGTCCCCAGAAGTCAGCCATGGTGTCCTCCTCATGAACGCCGGACGATCTGCCCGGCTCTCGTTGACAACCACGACTCTGGTCGTGAGGGGTGGGTCGCCGGATCGGTCGGTCGACGGGTCCTGAGGACGGGATGGGTGCATGGACCGTCTGAGGTGGGGGCGCCTGCGTCTGAGGTACCTCAGGAGGAGCAGGATGGGCGCATGGGACTCGTCCAGGTCGCCCAGCACGCCGAGGACCTCGACCGCGCCGCGGCCTTCTACACCGACCTGCTGGGCGCGCCGCCGACGGCCCGGTTCGACCCGCCGGGGCTCCTGTTCTTCGACCTCGACGGCGTCCGGCTGCTGCTGGACGTGGGCGCCCCCTCGTCGCTGCTCTACCTGCGGGTGCCCGACGTGGCCGCCACGACCGAGCGCCTGCGCGCCCGCGGCGTGGTCGTCGAGTCCGAGCCGCACGTGATCTTCCGGCACGAGGACGACACCCTCGGCCCCGCGGGCACCGACGAGTGGCACGCGTTCGTCCGCGACTCCGAGGGCAACCTGCTCGGGCTGGTCAGCCAGCTGCCCTGACCGCTCCAGCCCGCGGGACCTGTGGCCCTACTGACGCCTCGAGCCGAGGGCCATACCTGGAGTGTCCGCACCGTCGCGGACACCCCCGTGCCGGGGGACGGAGCAGCTCGAGGAGTGCACGCCATGGACACCATGAAGGCCGCGGTCGTCCGGTCGTTCAGCAGCGATCTGGACGTCGCGGACGTCCCCATCCCCACGGTCGGACCGCACGAGGCGCTGGTCCGCGTCGACTACTCCGGGGTGTGCCACACGGACCTGCACGCGGCCCACGGTGACTGGCCGGTCAAGCCCACGCCGCCGTTCATCCCCGGGCACGAAGGTGTCGGGCACGTCGTCGCGGTGGGCGACTCCGTCACCCGCGTGTCCGTCGGAGACCTCGTCGGCAACGCGTGGCTCTGGTCCGCCTGCGGCGAGTGCGAGTACTGCCAGACCGGCTGGGAGACGCTGTGCCCGGACCAGCGCAACGGCGGCTACTCGGTGGACGGGTCCTTCGGCCAGTACATGGTGGTGGACTCGCGCTACTGCCCGGTGATCCCCGACGGCGTCGACCCCGCCGGCGCGGCGCCGGTCCTCTGTGCGGGCGTCACGGTCTACAAGGGTCTGAAGATGACCGACACCAAGCCCGGAGAGTGGGTGCTGGTCTCCGGGATCGGCGGGCTGGGCCACCTCGCCGTGCAGTACGCGGTCGCGATGGGCCGCCGGGTCGCCGCCGTCGACGTCGACGAGTCCAAGCTGGCCCTGGCCACCAAGCACGGCGCCGAGGTCGTGGTCAACGCGTCGCTCGAGGACGACCCGGCCGCCCGGCTGCAGGAGCGCACCGGTGGCGTGCACGGTGCGCTGGTCACCGCGGTGAACGGGACGGCGTTCCCGCAGGCGGTCCGGGCGCTGCGGCGCGGCGGCACGGTCGCCCTGGTCGGGTTGCCGCCCGAGCAGTTCCCGCTCGACATCTTCACCACGGTGCTCTTCGGGCTCACGGTCCGTGGGTCGATCGTCGGGACGCGCAAGGACATGGCCGAGGCGCTCGACTTCTTCGCCCGTGGACTGGTCAGCCCGACGTACACGACGCGTCCGCTCGCCGAGATCAACACGATCTTCGCCGAGATGCAGCGCGGTGAGATCGACGGCCGGGTCGTGATGGACATGCGCGACTGAGCCGGGACCAACGACCCAGAGCATGAGGTAAGGCTCCACTAACGTCCGGAGCGGTGCCGGGGACGAGCCCCGGGCCGCCACGACGGGTGGGGCGATGGGCGTGCGGCTGCGGGACCTTCCCCGAGGTGCCCGCGCGACCGTCGTGGAGATCGACGGGGCAGCACCGGCGACGCGCGCGCGACTGCGCGACCTCGGCTTCCGGGCGGGTTGCGAGGTCGTCTGCGTGCGGCGGGCGCCGTGGGGGAGCCCGGTGCTCTTCCGGGTGGGCGAGTCCGACCTGTGCCTGCGTCGGGACCTGTCCTCGCTCGTGGTGATCGAGGTCCAGTCGTGAGCGCGACGTGCCACGACTCTCCTGCGGTGCCGGCCGCGACGGTCCTTCGTCAGGTCGCCATGGTCGGCTGCCCCAACGCCGGCAAGTCCAGCGTCTTCAACCACCTCACCGGGCTGCACGTGCGGACCGCGAACTATCCCGGCGTCACGGTCACCCGAGCCGTCGGGACGAT